>NZ_JBEOST010000006.1:0-422295 GCF_040303145.1 Streptomyces sp. NPDC096079 | reverse complement strand
GAGCCCGCGCCAACCGGCCTCGTCCACCCCACCGGGAACCGTGTCGCCCGGCTCGTAGGGCTCCCGCGTGAAGACGCACCCCCTCCGCCCTGTTTACGACGGTGACCGCCTCCGTACGCGTCGCCGTCGTCGTCCTCGTCCAGCTCGGGTGCGTCCGGTTCGCGCAACGGGCGCAGGGCGCCTGCGGCCGGGGCGGAGGCGGTGAAGCTGTAGCGGCCGAGCAGGTTCAGGTTCCTGTGCTTGAGCGGGGAGAGCCGGGCGATGTCCTCATCGCGGAGCACTTGCCGCATCCAGGGCCTTCGACTCGCCCAGCAGCGCGAGGAACGGGCGGACCGTGGCGTAGCGGGGCGTCAGCGCGGCCCGCATCGCGACGTCGGCCGAGTTCTCGTCCTCCTCGGGCACCAGCGTCACCACGGTGGCCGCCGCGCTCATCACCGCGGCGCGTGGGGCGACTTGCTCCACCGCCGCCCACAGCGCGGCCACGTCCAGGTCCGCGCCGTGCTCCTCGACCAGCTCCAGGTCCCCGCCGTGCTCCTCGACCAGCTCCAGGTCCCCGCCGTGCTCCTCGACCAGCACCTTCGCCGCCCGCGCGAGCGTGCGCGACGCCTTCTCCAGCTGCGGCAGCGTCGACAGCCGCTCCTTCTCCGCCTTCCGCCTCGCCGTGCTGAGCGACCGGGTGGCCATCAGGACCTGGAACAGGTCCAGGGCCTCGTCGATCGCCTTCGCCTCCAGGTGCCGCATCACCACGGTCAGCATCGCCCTGCGCTTCGGCTCCGAGGCCCGCTCCAGCAGCGGCGCCTCCGACCCCAGCGCGTACCGCGCCAGCGTGCCCATCCGGTTCGGCGGGATCTGCGACAGCCTCAACCGGCCCAGCGGTAGGCGCCGATCTCGTCCACTCGCTCCAGCGCGCGGGCGAACGCCGTACCCGTCGTCCGCGACGGCGGCCGGCGCAGCCGCTCCAGCTCCGAGAACCGCGAGCCCTCCGGCGTCCTCAGCGTCGCCACCAGCTCCCCGGGCAGTGCCGGGTCCGCCCGCCGTGCAGCCCCCGCGACCGTGGCGTGAACCACCCTACGGACGCCTTGCCGTGGAGGACGCCGTATCAGGGACGACGGGCAGCCCCCGGAGCACGCGCTCCGGGGGCCTCGCTCTGTGATTGTCCGTCAGGCTCTTGTGGGCGTCATGCTGCGTCATCTCCAGCATGACGAATGAAACTGCGCCCGCGAGTAGTCCGCACGTGGCCGTTGCCCGAGTGGCTACGGCCGGCGGTCGGTGTCCTCGTCAGAGGCCGTTGGTGAACAGCAGCCGGTTCGGCCCGTTGCCGCTCAGGTTCTGGACGACGTCCTTCGTGGACTTGTCCCCCAGGAAGGTGAACACCTCGGCCGGGAGCGCGTTGGGGTGTTCGGCCTTGTAGAGGGCGGCCACTCCGGCGACGTGCGGCGCGGCCATCGAGGTGCCGTCGAGCGCGACGCTGCCGCCACCCAGCCTCGCGGAGACGATGTCCTTGCCGGGGGCGTAGAGGTCGAGGCACTCGCCCCAGTTGGAGAAGTCGGTCTCCTCGTCGAACCGGTTCGTCGCGCCGACCGTGAGGACGCGGGCGGCCGAGGCCGGGGAGACCCGGCAGGCGTCGATGTTCGAGTTGCCCGCCGCGATGACCGGCAGGACGCCACGGTCGGAGAGCGTCGTGGCGGCGTCATTGACCGCCTGGACCCGGTCGCCGCCCAGTGAGGCGTTCGCGACGGCCGGCTGCTGGGCGTTGCGGGCCACCCAGTCGAATCCCGCGATGATGCCCGACCAGGATCCCCGCGAGTCGCACCCGAGAACGCGGACGCTGACCAGGTTCACCTTGCGCGCCACCCCGAACGTCGCGCCGCCGACCGTGCCCGCCACGTGCGTACCGTGGCCGTTGCAGTCCGAGCCGTTGCGGCCGTCACCGATCGCGTCGAAGCCGGGCCGCGCCCGGCCCCCGAACTCGGGATGTCCGAAGGCGATACCGGTGTCGATGATGTACGCGGTCACGCCCTGGCCACTGCCGTAGGCGCTGAAGTCGTTGTCGAGCGGCAGCCGGCGCTGGTCGATCCGGTCCAGTCCCCAGGACTGGGCCGGCGATTTCGGCAGACTCCCCTGCGGCGCGGCGGGCAGGCCGTTCGCCCAGCCGTCCTCCTGCACGGACTCCACGGCAGAGGCCTTGCGGACAGCCGCCAGCTGCTGCGGGGTGAGGGCTGCGGCGAATCCGTTGACCGCTTCGGTGTAGGTGAACGTGGGCTTCAGCCCCATGGGCGCGGTGAACTTCGCCGGGTCCAGGGACTTGCTCAGGGTGACGATGTAGCGGCCGGGAATCGCATCCACGGACTTGAGGAGCGGCGCCGGAGGCGGTTCCGGAGCCGCCGCGGAAGCGGAGGCGATGACGACGGGGCTCAGGGTGAGGGCGGCGGCAACGGTCAAGCGCGCAGCCGTGACGAACAGACGCAAGAAGGACTCCCAGGAGTGTGGGGGGATCGACGAGCCGCGGCCGGCACCGGTGAAGCGGCGCGGGTCACGGCCCACGCACTGCATCGGGCGACTCCCGGAAGCTCCTTGAGCCGCCCGCCGCCGCCTGGCCGACGCCCGCGACGAAGCACACCGTCACTGCGGAAACGATCACTCTCGCCGGGCACAACGCACCCCGCCCCCATCACGGCCGCCCCTACGAATCCACCCGCACGGCTGACGGGTCGCGCCCCGCGCACGACTGCGCTCCGGGGGCGCGGGTGGGTGCTCACCTTGGCGGTAGAGGGCCGGGAGGCCGCTTGCCCGTCACCCCGTCGTGTGCGGCGCAGGCTGCCGACGCAGGGTCGTCAGGCGAACCCACCGAGTGGCCGTTCAGATCCACAGACGAAGGGTTGCGTCTGTCTGGCCCCAGTCGCACGGTCAACCGGCGCCTCCGCCCCGGACACGGACGCGTACGGAAAGTCGCGGGCGGGGTGACAGAGCGGGTTCTGAAGATGACACTCCACTCCTGCAACGCTGCTCAGAGTCGATGCCGGGGCCACACTGCTGGCGCACAGCGCGGACCGCCTGATACTGGAGATATGGCACGAAATGCAGTGAGAGACCACCCGCGCTCCAGCCTGACGGTCAAGGGGCGGGACATCCGACTCCGCACTCTGGGTTTCCTCGTGCTCGCGGCTCTGGCCATCTGGTTCATCGCCGTCAACACGGGCTCCGTCACCATTCGCCTCTGGGTACCCGAAGTCACGCTCCCGTTGTGGGTCGTACTGACGTGCACCCTCCTCGCCGGGGTCATCCTGGGAATGCTGATCGCCTATCGGCGGGCTGCTCGCCGCTGACTGAGGGCACCCCTGCCCGCTAGCCGTGTACCGGAAGGTGGATGGCACCTGGTGACCTGACGGAGGCACAGGGGCGAACCAGGACGCGGTAACGCAACGGCACCTGGTTACGGATCCTCCCTGAACTGGTCGCACCCTCCGCAGCCGACCTCGTCGCGGCTGTCAACGAGTGGCCGTGACCAGCACTTTCGTGGTCAGCTGCACGGCCAGGGCGAGAAAATCGACTCGCGAGGCTCACGGGGCGGATGGCAGGGTGCGGCACATGACCCCCCAGTATCAGATTCGTGCCGATTTCGACGCTCGCACGATCGTGGTCTACCAGGCGTACGCGCCGGCCATCGCCGAGGCGGCACTGCAGGCAGGCCGCTTCGTCGCACCGTTCTCATTCCACAGGATGACGTGGATCAAGCCGTCGTTCCTGTGGCTGATGCACCGGAGCAACTGGGCCCGCAAACCCGGTCAGGAGCGCGTTCTCGCGGTGCGCATGACGCGCGAGGGCTGGGAGGAGGCCCTGTCCCAGGCCGTGCTCACCACCGCAGACCCAGCGGCCGTGGCCCGGGCGGCCGTGCACGTCCAGTGGGACCCGGAACGCTCGCCGCGCGGGTCGGCTCTGAACCACTACAGCATCCAAGTCGGAATCGGCCGCCATCTGATGCGCACGTTCACCGACGACTGGATTGTCGACCTCACCGACCTCACCCCCCAGGTCCGCAAGGCTGCTTCCCTGATACAGACCGGGCATGCTGCGAGAGCCCAGCGATTCCTCCCCGCAGAGCGTGCCTACCCGCTGCCCCCGCCACTGGAGAACCGACTCTCCTCTGGTGTGTGACCGCCGACCGCCACGAAGCCGACCGCTCGTTTCGAGACCTCGGCCTGCGGGAGACCACTCGACCTGCAGTGTCGGCTCCGGTCGCGTCTGTGGGATCCCGAGCTCTTCCTGGGGCGGCCACGAGGGCCGTTGTCAGAGGCGATGGGCAAGATGGCGGCCATGAACGTCACCCCTGTCACTCCGCCACGGCCGATCGACGTTGTCGCGCTCTTTCCCCAACTGGCCCCGCTGGCCCGTACGGCGACGCGCCTGCACCCCCGTCCCGGGGCGCCGACGTGGCACGACAGCTCGATCGGCGGGCCCCTGCTGTGGCCCGCCGAGGAGCCGTGACCGCACTGCGAGGAACCGCATGGGGTGGACGGCATCAACCCGGCCCGGTCCCCGGCGGATCTGCGGCTGGAACGCCGGATCTTCGCCGTCTCGCACGGCCGGGACCTGACTCCGGAGGAACGGGAGACCCTCGAGCGGATCCGGCCCCCGCGGACGTATCCGGTGAGGCCGGCGGCCCGGGCGTACGACGGCCCCATAGCGATGCTGCCCGTCGCGCAGCTGTACGTACGGGATGTGCCCGATCTGAGCCCACCGGAGGGCAAGGACCTGCTGCAGGTTCTGTGGTGCCCCTTCGATCATCCGATCATGCCCAGGACCCTCCTCGCCTGGCGTTCGGCAGCCGCCGTCACCGACGTCCTCGACACGCCCCCCGAGCCGCCCGCAGTGCAGTTCGACGGCTATCTACCGGAACCGTGCGTGCTCGAACCGGAGCAGATCACCGAATACCCCGACCATCTGGAGCTGAGCGAAGAGCTGCGGGAGCAGCTCCAGCAGTGGAGTGTGCCGCAGGCAGCAGAGGAAGACCTGGACCCGGACACGTACTACGACTGTGTGCTGTCCAACGCACCCGGCTGGAAGGTCGGCGGCTGGCCCGCTTGGAACTCCACCGACCCCAGCCCGCAGCCCTGCTCCGCATGCGGCACCCGCATGGAGGTCCTGATGACCATCGCCACGTTCGAGGAAGGGGACGACGCCGGAAACAGCTGGTCTCCGCACCCCCACCCCGGTGCTGGACCGTACCCCGGCCACCGCGGCTACAACGCGACCGGGGTCCAGATAGGCAGCGGCTACCGGCAGCACCTGTTCGTCTGCCCGGCGGAGCCCGAGCATCCGCACATCGAGCTGATGACGTAGCCCGCCCGCGTGTGTGGCCGGGGCGTCAGCGTGCGGGCCTGTCGGCGGGCTGCGGGATCGCCGTGCGGTTGCCGCCGACGCGGGGCCCGCCTGCCCGCGGAGGCGCGGAGCGGAAAGGGCCGTGCATGGCCGTCGCCGACGAGGTGGACCTGCGCGCTCAGGCCGCCGCGGGAACATCCAGGGCGAGCCAGTGCGGGACTTCCGCGTGACGGCTTCCAGAGTTCGACGATGGTCGGTGCAACGTCACGGGGGCGAGCACCCGGTCGAGGACGATCCAAACGTTTGGGGTCGAGGCATCGGAGTCTTCGCAGGTGAGGGCGGCCAGAATCACCCGGGTGGTCCTGTGCGGGGGAATGCCGGGCCGTCCCGGCTGACAATCGACAGGGCTTCGTCCCGGCTTTCGTCGGACGGGAGGACGGTCATGTCATCTCCAGTAATCCCTCGATCCCTCATCGAGCGGGATCTACGCGTCATCGCGGACCGGCCGGGCCCGGTCCCGGGCTCGGGGCTGTCCGAGCGGTTGGTCGGACTGGTGCTGCCGCGGGTGGGGGGCCTGGTCGCTGAGGACCTCGCCGCCTTCGCGCGGCGCGACGCCGCGGCGCACGGCGATCAGCGCTACATCTATTCCGGCTACCTCAGCTTCCGGTCGGTGATGGCACACCGGCTCGCGCACGCCGTGGGCACCTTGCGCGTCCCAGGGGTGCCCTCGGGGCTCCTGTCGGCGCAGGCCCGGCGGATCTCCGAGGAGGCCCGGCTCGCCACCGGTGTGGAGATACATCCCGCTGCGGCGATCGGTCGTCGTTTCGTGGTCGACCACGGATCGGGGACCGTCATCGGTGAGGACTGCGAGATCGGCGACGACTGCTACCTCTTGCAGAATGTCGTCCTCGGGGCGCGCGACATCGTCACGCGGAGCGACGGGGCGGCCCGCCCGCGCCGGCACCCGCGCATCGGCAGCCGCGTGCAGATCGGCGGCGACGTGTGCGTGTTCGGGCCGGTCTCCGTGGGCGATGACTGCGTGATCGACCCGGGCGCCCGGATCACCATGGACGTACCGGCCGGGGCGAGGGTGAAGGTGGTGTCCACCACCCAGGTCAGCCTGACGGCCGGCGCTCCGGTCGTCCAGGGCGTGGCCGTGGTCGCGGGGCGCCTCGTCATTGCGGGTCACGGGCTCCGTGACACGGTCCCGGTCGTCCTGGACGAGGACCGCACCCCCTGCGGTTGGCTGACCGTGGTCAGGGCCGGTGACACGGAGATGCACTGCCTGCCAGGCGGCGCCTGGCCTGCCCGACCGTCCGCCCTCGGGCTCCTCCACCGGGGACAGCTCGTCTGCTACGTCCGGCCCGTCGCAGAGGTACTGGGCCGGTGCCACACGGGCGGGGCGGCCCCTGCACGAACGACATCCCTCAGCTGAGGGCCACCCGGGGCGCGCACGCGCCCTGACCAGTGCCCGCCTCCGGCGGTGGAAGGGCGGTGTGCCGTGCCCACTCCTGACATCGGTCAACGGATCGACCTGTTCGAGGCATACGTGGCGCGTCATCCACAGCTGCGGCTGCGGGTCTCCTGCCCCTCTCAGGAATTCTCGGACCTGGAGATGGCCCAGGGGGTGGGCCGCTGGTTCTCCTGCGTCCGGGGACTGTGGGAGTCCCTGGACGTCGGGTCCCAGCCGGACCTGGCCCTGCTGATGTTCCAGGCGCCCGCGGTGCCCAGGTCCGTCGAGCGGTACGTGCTCGGGCTCGTGCCGCCCGTCGGCCCCGGGGACGGTGACCGGTCACTGCGGCATGCCCTGCTCTCCGTGGACGACGACTCCGACCGTCACCTGAGCGAGAAGCTGCTGGAGCACCCGGATCTGCTGCTCCGGGTGCGGGCCCTGGTCACGCGCGCCAGGGAGCGCGGCCAGGAGGTCGAGCCGCTGTCCTGCTACCAGGCCAGCGACCGCATGGACGAGCTCGCGGACCGCCTCGGCCTGGACTGCCGGGAGACTCCGACCCGGACCCTGGACCTGGGCTCCAAGGCGGGCAGCAGGCAGCTCTTCCGCGTCGCGGGCCTGGCCCACGCTCCCGGCACCTACACAGCCGCCTTCGGCCTGCCGGAGCTGGCCCGGGAGCTGGCTGACCTGACTCGCTCCCACGGGCCCGGCAGATGGCTGCTGAAGATCAACGAAGGCTACGGTTCGGGCCACGGCCTGGCCGTGGTGACGGTCACCGAGCCCACTCACGCGACGGCCCTGGCGGCACTGCGCAGGCTCAGCCCCCTGACCGAGAACATCTCGCGCGCTCAGTTCCTCGCGGGTCTGTCCGCCAACGGCGCGATCATCGAGCAGTACCTCGGCACCCCACCGGCCGGAGAGAAGAGATCCCCCAGCGCCCTGCTGTTCATCGGCCCCGGCCCCGACGGTGAACCCGGCGTCCAGCTCCTGGGCACCCACGATCAGGTCCTCGGCGAGGACCTGCAGTACCTGGGCTGCCGCTTCCCGGCCTCCGCCGCCTACCGCGATGCCGTCATCGCGATGTCCCTGACCGTCGCCGGCCACCTCGCCCGGGCCGGCGTACGCGGGCACGTGGGCGTGGACTTCCTCGCCCGCAGGGACAGCGACGGCCGCTGGGACCTCCGAGCCGTCGAACTGAACCTGCGCCAGACCGGCACCACCCACCCCCACCGCACCGTGCGTGCCCTCGTCCCGGGAACCTGGCACGACGACGGCCGGCTCACCCACCGCGGTACGGAGGTCCACTACACCGGGACCGACGGCCTGATCTCCCCGGCTTACCGGGGCCTCAGCCCCGCCCACGTGATCCGCGCACTCGACGGGCGCCCCGACCTGGCGTTCGACCCCATCCGCGCCCGCGGGGTGGTCCCGCACTTCTGGACCGCCCTCGAACCCTTCGGCAAGCTCGGCGCCACAGTGCTGGGCGACTCCCCGGATGACTGCGCCCTCCTCCAGTACCGTTTCGTCGAACTCCTCGACGACCTCGCCGCCCGCGCCACCGGGGGCCGGGAGCGGCAGCACGCCGGAACCCCCAGCCCCTGACCCTGCATTCGCACCGCCGACGTGTACGGATACGGGGGACCCGCGGGCGCGCGCGTGGCCACCGGCCAGCGTGCCCGCGGGAGTGGCCCTCACGTCCTCTCCTCCATACGGATGGCGCGCCGGAGTTCGTCAGCCGCCTCGTGGCTCGCGCCCTCGCGCTGCTCCAGCAGGGCCGCGGCGATCGCGTCGAGCTTGCGCTGCACGGCGTGCGCGTCACGCCGTTCGGTGTTCTTCAGCAGGGCGAGCAACAGGAGGTTGACCGACGTCATGAGATCTCCGGCGAAGATCAGCCATGACAGCGGCGGGTGCGCGAGGTGGAGGACGATCGTGCCGAGGACCAGGAGGACGCACAGAACGTAGAACGGCGGAGAGCTTGTGACGTTCGACGCCCGGTCGGAGAACGCAGCGAACCAGTGGTGTTTGGCACCGTCCCGCTCAGCGGGATGATCAGTGGTCATGCCCGCCATGTTCCCCGCCCGTGGACCGTCATCCAGGATCACCGACGGCGGGCGCGCCGGGGCGCACCCCCGATTGTGCTCCGCCCGACCTCGGGACCTCGGGGATTCAGCCTGGGCCAGCCGCTCCGTCGGGGTCCTGGCTTTGCTCACGAGAACGAGTTTGGGCAACCGTTGTGGCCTGCGTCTGTGGTGCGGTGATGATCGTGCAGATGCCGTCCGCGTCGCAGGCGGTGGGAGCAGGCCCCTGTCCTCGTAGGAACGGAGGGTCTTGGTCGTCAGCCCGGCGGTCCGGGGGGACCGCCCTGTGCGCGGTGCAGCGGCACATCCTGCCCCCATTCGCCGCCACCGGGCCTCCAGCAGGCGGCGGCCCAGGAGTTCGCCCGAGGACCGTCCGTCGCGTCGCCTGGGCCGCGCGCCGGACGGAGGGTGTGTCCGTACCCGGGCGCCAGGCCATGCCGGAGTGTGCTTCCCCCGGTCAGAGACCGGCGATGTCCCTGGCCTTCTTGAGTGCGGAGTCGAGCCCGTCCACCACCGCGTTGCGCTGCCTCTCGCGCGCCGCCCGGTCTGCCGGCACCAGTCGCGCGGCCGTCTCCACCGCGTAGGCGTCCGGGTCACCGAAGGCGGTCCGCGGGTGCTCCCCCGTGTCCGCGCAGTGGGCCGTGACCTCCTTGACCGCTTGGAGCACGACCGCCCGGTCCACGCCCGGTTGCATGGCCAGCCGCACCTGGAAGCGCGCCATCCACTTCTCGCGGTCCTTCTCCCCCGCCGCGTCCGTCGTCCGGTCCTTCTTCGTCACGTGCTCTCCTGGGTGATCAGCAGTCGTCCGCCATGGAGTCAGACGTCGAGTCGAGGAGGTGGGTTGCGCAGGCGAGCATTCGCGAGTGACTGCCGTGGAACTGTGCCCCCCGATCCAAAATGATCAAAAGAGATCAGTTCGTGGGCCGATCTGGCATGTTTGGATCATGTGAGGATTCATCAAAAGCGCTGTGAATAGCATGAGTTGAAGGTCGAGACGCACACACCCGGTCAGTTCCTTCCGAGAGGCGGAGCTCATGGCAACCACGATCGACAGACCTCCCGTACGCGGCAGAGCACCGCGCCGTTTATGGCGCGGCACCGCCGCGGCCCTGACCACCGCGCTGCTCGGCACCGTCGGCGCGGTACTTCCCTCCGGGGCGGCGCACGCGGCCGGGCCGGGGCAGCTGGTCTACGTCTCCAACGCCGGTGCGGGGACGGTGAGCGCCGTCGACACGGCGACCGGGTCGACGGTGGCCACCATCGCGGTCGGCAGCGCGCCGACGGGCGTGGCCCTCACGCCGGACGGCTCGCAGGCATGGGTGGCCAACGGCGCCAGCGACTCGGTCTCGGTGATCGACACCGCGACCAACTCCGTCGCCGCCACCGTCGCGGTCGGGCGCACGCCCCAGTCGGTGGCCATCTCTCCGGACGGGGGGCGGGCGTACGTGGTCCGCACGGCCGACGCCGGCGGGGTCGACGTGATCGACACGTCCTCCCTGGCGGTCACCGCCACCATCACGGCCGGCGACTTCCCGAACATCGCCGGTCTGTCCCCGGACGGCGGACGGCTCTACGTCGGGAACTTCTCCAGCAGGACGGTGTCAGTGATCGACACCGCGAGCAACACCGTCACCGCCACCGTCCCCGTGGGGGACGCGGCCGGGCTGGCGGTCAGCCCCGACGGCGCTCACGTCTACGTCGCCGACTACAACGACAGCCGCCTCTCGGTGATCGACACCGCCACCGCCACGGTCACGGCGACCGTCCCCGTCGGCAGTCTGCCGCAGAACGTGGCCGTGTCACCGGACGGAGGACTCGTCTACGTCGCCAACCGGGGAGGCAACTCGGTCTCCGTCGTGGACACGGCGACCAACACCGTCGTCGCCACCGTCCCGACCGGGGCGGGGACGAGCGGTGTGCTGGCCGACCCGGACGGCACCCGCGTCTACGCCACCAACACCTTCGTGAACACGATGTCGGTGATCGACACCGCGACGCTCACGGTCACCTCCACCGTCCCCACCGGTTCCCGCCCCTGGGGCCTGGCCATGGGCAAGGCCGTAGTGCCCGCCGTCACCGCCCTCACCCCGGACAGCGGTCCGAGCACGGGCGGCACCACCGTCACCCTGACCGGCAGCCACCTGACGGGCACCACCGCCGTCACCTTCGACGGCACCCCCGCGGGCAGTGTCACCGTGGTCGACGACACCACCGTCACCGCGACCGCCCCCGCGCACTCGGCCGGCACCGTCGGCGTCTCGCTGACCGCCAGGGGCCGGACCGTCGCCGCCGGGAGCTACACGTACCAGGCGCCCGCGCCGACGGTCACCGCCCTCGCCCCCGCCAAGGGCCCGGCCTCCGGCGGCACCGCCGTCACCCTCACCGGCACCGGCTTCACCGGCGCGACCGCCGTCGCCTTCGGCACGGTTCCCGCCGCCTCGTTCACCGTCCACAGCGACACCGAGATCACCGCGATCTCCCCGGCCGCCACCGCCGCCGGGCCGACCGACGTCACCGTCACCACCCCCGGCGGAACCAGCGCCACCGGCCCGGCCGACCGATACACCTACACCCGGGACACCACGAAGCTCAGCGCCGAACCTCTGCTGTTCTCCCTGCCCCCGGGCCAGCTGAGCATCAACCTGAAGCTGTCGGCCACGCTCACCGACACCACCACCGGCAAGCCCGTCAGCGGCGCGACCGTGAAGTTCGCCGTGGGCACGGCCGTCGTGTGCAGCGCCGCCACCAACGCCGCAGGCATCGCGACCTGCACCGGAGTCGGCTCCGTCGTCGCCGTCCTCCTCAACCTCGGCTACACCGCCACCTACAACGGCAGCCCCGCCATGGAGGCGGCCACCACCACCGCCGGGCTCATCCGCATCGGCTGACCCGCACCGAGAGGCCGGCGCCGGGATCCCCGGCGCCGGTCCGCTCCGCGTTCTCCGCGTCGATCTTGGCATCGGTAGGCTCGGTGGACATGACACGGGTTGCGGTAGTGGGTGTGGGAGCGGTGGGCGGCGTACTGGCCGCGGGGCTGCTGTCGACCGGGCGGGTGGAGGTGACCGCCTGCGTGCGTTCGCCGCTGGGTGGGTTGCGCATCACACGGCCCGACGGGTCGGCTCTGGAGGCGTCGATTCCCGAGGTGGTCGACCCCGCCGAGGTGTCGACGGTGGAGTGGGTCGTGCTGGCGACCAAGGCGTACCAGACGGCTGCGGCGAGCCCGTGGCTCAGCAGACTGTGCGGTGAGGGCACCCGGGTCGTGGTGCTGCAGAACGGCGTGGAGCACCGTGAGCGCGTCGCACCGCTGTTGGGCGCCGCCCGCGTCGTTCCGGCCGTGGTGGAGATCTCGGCCGAGTCGCAGCGCCGCGGACACATAAGGCTGTTCGGCCGGCCACGGCTCACCGTGCCCGAGGACGATGACGGCGCGGACTTCGTGGCCCTGTGCCGGGGCAGCGGTATCGACGTCACGTCGACCAGCGACTTCGTCACCGCCGCCTGGGCGAAACTGTGCCTGAACGCGGCGAACGGCGCTGTCACCGCTCTGACGATGCAACGCATGCCTGTCTTCACGAATCCGCGCATAGCTCAGCTGGGGCGGGCGCTGGTGGAGGAGGCGCGGCAGGTCGCCACGGCCGCAGGCGCCCACCTTCCCGATGACCTGGCGGACCAGGTCATCGCGCGGTTGCGGGCGATGCCGCCCGAGTCCGGCAGCAGCATGCTGTGGGACCGCCTGGCGGGCCGGGAGATGGAGTACGACGCCCGCAACGGCGCGGTGGTGCGCGCGGGTGCCCGCCTCGGCGTCCCCACCCCGTACAACGAGACCGTCACCGCGCTCCTGGAAGCCGTGAGCGCACCGGGGAACGCGTCGTAGCGTCCCCTGCCCTGGCTCTTGACCAGGGGGCGGGGATGCCGTCACAGCACTAGAAGCCGCTTGGAGCTCAGCCCTTCAGCTCACGTGAGAACGCGTAGCCTTGTGCCACCAGCTCCCTCACGAGGCGTTCCGGCAGTGCGTGCGCCTTCAGGGAGGGGGTCAGCAAGACGTCGCACGGCGTCGAGGTCCGGTCGTCGGCCTGGTAAGTCCGGTTTCCGCGATGCGGGTCGGCGATGTGCACGGCATCGCCGGAGCAGCTGACCCACGGCGCCAGAACGTAGCGGGACCGCTCTTCGAAGCGAAGTGGCTTCTCCATGCCATAGGCCTCGAAGAACACGCGCGCGAGCGGGTCCCCGTAATCGGCGTAGATCTTGCGCTTGCCGCCGAACTCCACCCTGCGTTCGTCGATGCGCCGCTGGACCGGCGACTTCTCCAGCGGCACGGGAACGCGATCGGGCCGTCCGAGCATGTCCAGCGTGCGCGCGGTCACGGCGGCTTCCGAGAAGGCCGCCCGTCCCCGGTCGAGGTCGGCTTCCTCCACCACGGCCGAGGACCTGCCCACCGCGCCCAGGAGGGCGCCGGCCAGCGTGCCGGGGTCCACGACCGGGCCCAGCGGGGACGCGTGGACGGGCACCAGCGTCAGCTGCTCCGGGAACCACTCCTGGAACCCCTGGTGACCGCCCCAGGCCGTCGTCACCACCTGGTGGCCGTTGACCAGGGACGCCAGCACGGACGAGCCGAAGTTCTCGTCGGAGTGCAGCGTCGGCGACACCAGGACGTGGGGCTCCTGGTGCACGTTGTAGAAGACCCAGTCCCGCGGCTTGGCTCCGTGCCAGGTCACCACGTCCGCCAGGCCCAACGTCTCGGCGAGCCCCCGCAGGTACGTGCCGTACCCGGGAGAGCCGAGCCCCATGTTGGGGCTGCCGAGGTTGTCCTCACCGCCGTACACGTCCAGCGTCACGGCCGGCGCCGGGGCATCGGAGGTGCGCATGATCCACAAGGCGAACAACAGGTGGTGCAGGTTCTTCTGCTCCGAGACGCGCCCGACGTAGGCGAGGCGCGTGATCTCGTCCTTCGTGCGCGGTTTCCGGCTGTTCACCTTGAACAGGTCGACCAGGGGGAACGGGATCCGCTCGATCCGGGCGTTCGGGAAGCAGGCACGGACCGTCGCCGCTTCCGCTTCGCACGTCACGACGAACGTGTCCCTCTCGGTGAGCACCTCCGTGAGGGCCCCGAAGGCCTCGAACCCTTCAGGGCCGTCCCCGTGCACGTACAGGGTCATCGGCGCGGGCTCCACCCGCTGGGCCCGCAGACGGAGTGCGGCCTGGACGGTTCCAGGCGTCACCGTGGTCAGGACGATGCGCTCCACCTGCGAGGCACGGGCGTGGAGGCGCTGTTCCCTCTCGGGCGGCAGCGGCACGCACACCGTACTGACGGTCTTCCGCCCGGACCGGCCGATGCGGTCCCAGACGCGCTCGATCGCCGGGATGATCTCCTGCAGGCTCAGCCACCACTCCTTCTCCCTGGTGGTCAGCACCACGATGCACTCGTTGCTCGACACGTACCCTCCCTGAAAGGTTGTCTCGTGACCGCTGGTCACGGGTGAGATGGCCCCGTCCTGTCCGGTGCGATCACGGAGCCGGAGCCGGAACGGAGGCAGGGGCCGGAGCCGGAGCCAAGGCCAGAGCCGGAGCCGCCCGCTTCAGGCGCGGCTGATCACGAGGGCGGTGGCGTCGTCCCTGACGCCGTCGGCCCCGGTCTCGGCCGCGGCGACCAAGGCATCCGCGAGGGCCTGTGGCGCGTCCTCGTGCGTGCGGGCCAGCGCCTCCATGGCGGCGTGCGGCACCTGGTCGTGGACCCCGTCCGACGTGAGCAGCACCAGGCGGGAGCGGGTCCAGGCCTCCGACACCGTGGCGACGACAGCGCTCCGCACCGTCGTGCGGACCCACTTGGCGGCCGGGCGCGGGATCTCGCCCGTGTATCCGCACAGGGCCAGCTGCTCCGCCAGGTTGTGATCGGCCGTCAGGGGACGGAGCCGGCCCTCCTCCAGGGCGTAGGCGCGGCAGTCGCCGACCCAGGCGATGCGGATGTCCCCCGTGGCCGTCGCGGTCGCGACCACCGCGACGGCGTCCGGCTCGGGCTCGTCGCCCGAACCCGGATCGACCACCAACTCGGTGCCGGTGAGGAGGCCGGCGAGGCTTCCCCGGCGGGCCGAGACGCGCGCCATGACCGTGGCGAGCAGCTGCGCCACGGAGGCGACGCGGGGGCTGTGGCCGATGCCGTCGACCACGGCCGCGGCGGTGGTGCCGTCCTCCTGGACGTGGACGGCGACCGCGTCTCCGCTGGGGGCGGTGGTGCCGAGCCGCGTGGCCGATGCGATGCGTACGTTCCCGTGGGCGGACGTCGTGGTCATCCTAGACAACCTCGACGAGTACGGCGGACTGCACGATCCCGACGCCCTCGCTGAAGACGATGGCGTGGTCACCCGAGGAGAGCTCGCCGGACGTGATCGCGTAGTGAAGGGCCGCGATCGGGTCCGCGCCGCCCAGATGACCGATCTCGCGCCCGCGCTCCTCGCTGGACCGCGCGGGCTGGAGGTCTCCGAGGTACGGGAAGTACTCCTCCTCCAGGACTTGGCGCCCCCTGAACGGCAGCACGATGCGGGCCACTCGTCCGCGTGCGACGCCGGCGTCGGCCAGTACCTTATCGATGACGATGCCGATTCCGTCGCCGCGCATCTTCCAGGCTTCGTCACGGGATATGTCGGACGTCTCGTAAAAGGCGCGGGAGCGTTCCGACAGCTTCACGGGAAGGCTGACGCCCTGACCGAATGCACGCGGGCCGCGGTGAACCCCTTCGAGCTTCGGCTGCGTACGGCTGACGGCCGCGAGAACACGCGCGATTCCGTTGTCCCTTGCCAGGACCAGAGCCGCTCCGCCATCTCCGAACGGCGTGTCCGGGTCGACCGTCCAGCGGTCGATCACCTCTTTCGGCTGCCAGCTTTCGGCGGCAGTGATCAGCGCGGCCTTGTGTTCGGTTTCGCAGGTGAGATGCGCGGCGGCCCAGCGAATGCCGTTCACGACCCCGTCGCACCCGTTCATCAGCTGCGCCACGTCCCGGAAGCCGCCCGATCCCATTTCCCGCTCAAGCCACATCACGGGGTTCGACATCCGAGGGGACGGGTCGAGGACGGACGTGTGAACGAGCAGCCCGACCTCGTCGAAGCCGTATCCCGCCCGCGTCAGGGCCGCCTTCGCCGCGCGGGCGGCGAACGCGCCCGGGGCCTCTTCCTCCGGAGCGACCGCGACGGTCCGCTGCTGCGTTCGCTCCGCGAGTTTCGACGGATATCTGCCGTCCGCCACGGCCTCTGAAACCGGGACGACGGGCGGCAGGTCCACAGCCGTCGCCGCGATATGGATATTCCCCCAACGCGCCATGATGAGCTCCGTCCTTCGCCCTATTCGGGTTTCAATTCTCCGGTCGGCCGCATTTTCCACGGCACCGTAGCAGAGGGTTTCTCACATCTCCTATGCCGTAGGCGAGTTATCGGGACCGCCCGGCCCGGCACCGGGCGAAGTCGGTGGTCAGGAGGGACGCTTGCGCCTGTCGGCGTCGCATGATCACATGACGCCGTGAATACCTTTCATGAGGAGATGACCGTCCGACCGAAGACCCTGGCCTGGGTGCACCGGCATCTGGCCGAAGGCGAACGGGTCATCAAAACCGAAACGCTGCACGGCGGCATGACCGCGGAAATGCGCAGGCTGACCATCGGCGCGCAGGACGCGGTCACGCGTCACCTGGTGCTGCGGAGTTTCGTCGACCCGTTCTACGTGAAGAACGCCGAAGAGTGGCTGAACAGGGAGGCCGGCGCCCTGTCGCTCCTCGCCGGGACCGGTGTGCTCGCTCCGGATCTGGTCGCCGTCGACCCGACCGCCGCGCACTGCGAGTACCCCTCCCTCCTGATGACCCATCTGGAGGGCCGCTCGGTCCTCGACGACGCGGGAGTCGAGACGCGTGCTCCCCTGCTGGCCCGCCAGCTCGTCGCCATCCACTCGCTCCGGCCCGCCGAGCGCCCACAGGAGTTCAGGACGCTGACGACGGCGGAGTCGGTCGTGGTTCCGAAGGGCGGTGACGCGAACGCCTGGGCCGCGGCGATCGACGTGATCCGCAAGCCCTCGCCGCCGTACGAGGGTCGCTTCCTGCACCGCGAC
Source organism: Streptomyces sp. NPDC096079 (assembly GCF_040303145.1). Taxonomy (NCBI): domain Bacteria; kingdom Bacillati; phylum Actinomycetota; class Actinomycetes; order Kitasatosporales; family Streptomycetaceae; genus Streptomyces; species Streptomyces sp. NPDC096079. Next base: position 405,363 of record NZ_JBEOST010000006.1, on the reverse strand, counting down.
TTCCAGCCGGGCAACGTGCTGTTCGACGTCCCGCCCGCGCATCCGGAGCGAGCCCGGATCGTCGGCGTCGTCGACTGGTCACAGCCCTCCTGGGGCCCGGCGGACCTCGACGTCGCCCACTGTTGCACCAACCTCGCGCTGCTGCACGACCCGTCGTGGGGCCTGCGGTTCGCCGAGGAGTACGAGAAGGCGGGCGGGGCGCTGGCGACGGTGGCGAGTGAGCGGCTGTTCTGGCTGGTGCGGGACGCGCTGTCGTGCTCCGAGGAGGTCGGCCTGTGGGCGCAGGCGTACCAGGCCGCCGGGAGGACCGACCTCACGACGAGCGTCCTGGAAGGGCGTCTGGACACCTATGTCACGGGTCTGATGGACGCGCTGGGCTGACGTCACCGGGGCCTGCGGCAAGGCCCCGGAACGCGGCCATCGGGCCCGCGTCGCGCCGTCGCGCGAGGGGGCCCGGTGGCCGCGAGGGCCTGCCCGGTCCGGTCGGCCGGCCCCCTGTCGCGCTCAGGAGCCCAGCAGGACGCTGTTCTCCAGGAACCATTCGATGGTCCGCTTGATCCCCGCCTCGACGCTCACCGTCGGCTGCCAGCCGAGGGACCGTTCGGCCCTGCTGATGTCCGGCTTGCGCAGGCCGGGGTCATCCTGGGGGCGAGCGACGAACTCGATGGCCGAGGAGGAGCCGACCAGCCCGCGGATCATCTCGGCCGTGGCGAGCACGGTCATCTCGCGCGTCCCCCCGATGTTCACCGGCCCCTGTTCGTCCTCCGCCCACAGGAGCCGGAGGATTCCCTCCACGGTATCGCTCACGTAGCAGAGGGAGCGGGTCTGGCTGCCGTCCCCGGCCACCGTCAGAGGCTCTCCGGCGATGGCCTGGCGAATGAAGTTGGGGATCATCCGGCCGTCGTCGGCTCGCATGTGCGGTCCGAAGGTGTTGAAGATGCGCACGATCCGGGCGTCCAGGCCGCGTGCCTCGCGATGGGCCACGGTCAGCGCCTCGCTGAAGCGCTTGGCCTCGTCGTAGACGGCGCGCGGGCCCACCGGGTTCACATGGCCCCAGTAGCTCTCGGGCTGGGGGTGGACCTGCGGGTCGCCGTAGACCTCGCTGGTGGACGCGAGAAGGAAGCGGGCGTCCTTGTCGCAGGCCAGGTCCAGGGCGTGCTGGGTTCCCGTGGAGCCGGCCCGCATCGTCTCCAGGGGGCGCCTGAGGTAGTCGACGGGGGAAGCGGGGGACGCGAGGTGGAGCACCGCGTCGACCGCGCCCGCGATCGCGAAGCCGGCCGAGACGTCGGCCTCCAGCAGCTCGAAGCCGGAGTGGCGGGCCAGCGGCTCGACGTTGCGCACGGAGCCCGTACTGAAGTCGTCGACGCACACCACCGCGAAGCCCTCGCGGAGGAGCCGCTCGCACAGGTGCGAGCCCACGAAGCCTCCGCCGCCGGTGACCACTATGCGTCCCTCGTACTGCGTCATGGTTCTTCTTTCCTCGCTTCCCATAGGCCTGTGGTCTCGTCCACGGGCTCAGACGTGCGTGGCGAGCGCCGACTTCACGGATGTGTCGAGGATGTCCAGCGCGAGGTCGATGTCGCCGTCGGAGACGGTGAGCGGCGGCAGGAGCTTCACGACTCCGCCGTCCGGGCCGCAGGTCTCCAGCAGGAGACCGCGTTCGAACGCCGCCGCGCTGATCCGGTCGGCGATGGCGCCGCCGGCGGTCCTCAGGCCCAGGGCGAGGCCGCGCCCACAGGTCGACAGACCTTCCCCGGGGTAGGAGGCCACGATCTGCTGGAGGCCTGCGCCGGCGCGTTCTCCCTTGGCCCTGGTGGACTTCTCCAGCTCGTCGTCGCTCCAGTAGTGGCGCATCGACGCGGCCGCGGTCACGAACGCCAGGTTGAACCCGCGGAAGGTGCCGTTGTGCTCCGCCGGCTTCCACACGTCCAGCTCGGGCCGGATCAGGGTGAGCGCCATCGGAAGCCCGTAGCCACTGATGCTCTTCGACAGGCACACCATGTCCGGCTCGATCCCGGCGTCCTCGAAGCTGAAGAAGGAGCCGACGCGCCCGCAGCCCATCTGGATGTCGTCGACGATGAGGAGGATGCCGTGGCGGCGGCAGACGGCGGCGAGCTCCCGCAGCCACTCGACGCGGGCGACGTTGATGCCGCCCTCGCCCTGCACGGTCTCCACGATGACGGCGGCCGTCCCGGTGAGTCCGCCCTCGGTGGCCGCCAGCCGGCCCTCGATGTCCGCGACATCGGAACGGTGATCGTCGTAGGGCAGTTCCACGCGGTCCGCGAGGGCCGTCCCGGCGGTGCGGCGGATCGCCGGGTCGCCGTTCACCGACAGGGCACCCAGGGTCATGCCGTGGAACGCGTTCCGGAAGTGGGCCACCCACGTCCGTCCGGTGGCCTTCCGCGCCAGCTTGAGCGCCGCCTCCACCGCGTTCGTCCCGGCGGGACCGGGAAAGACGACCTTGTACGCCAGTCCTCGCGGCGCGAGGATCCTCTCCTCCAGCGCTTCCAGCAGGTGCCCTCTGGCCTCCGTCCACATGTCGAGGGCGTGCGTGACCCCGTCGTTCTCGATGTAGTCGACGAGCGCGCGCTTGAGAACGGGATTGTTGTGGCCGTAGTTGAGCGTGCCGGCCCCGGCGAAGAAGTCCAGGTAGGGCCTGCCGTCCGCCCCGTAGAGCCGGCTTCCCTCGGCCCGGCCGAACACCACCGGCCACCGTCGGCTGTAGCTGCGCACCTCGGAGTCGAGCCGCTCGGCGATGCTCAAGACAGCACGCCCGAGGTCCACAGCAACGCCGCCGCGGCGGCGGACGCCTTGTGGTGGGCCTGCCGCTGCACGAGCGAGGTCACGCTGTCGCCGTCCAGGACGTCGGACGTCACCTCCTGCTCGCGGACCGCGGGCAGGTCGTGCAGGAACACCGCTTCGGTCGATCCGCTGAAGCGCCGCACCAGGTCCTTGGTGACGTCGAAGCCCTCGAAGCGTGCCAGCCAGTCCTGATCGTGCCGGGCCGCGCTCATCGACTGCCACCGCGTGGTGTACACCGCGTCGACCGCGTCCGGCGTCTCGGGCACGCGATGGTGCTGGCGGACGACCTCTTCGCCCCGGATGGCGTTCAGCGACTCGATCTCCCGCGCGGAGAACCCCGAGCCGTCCGGGGTGTAGACGTCGATGCTGCGGAAGGGCAGCTTGCAGACGAGCTGGGCCAGGGACCGTGCCGTGTTGTTCACCTCGCCCAGATAGGCCAGGCGCAGCCCCGTGACGTCACCGAAGTGCTCGCGCATCGCGCACAGGTCCGCGATCGCCTGAGTGGGGTGCTCCTCGTACGTCAGGGCGTCGATCGTCGCCGGTACGTGCTCCGCCAGCTCGGCCAGGTCGCGCTGCGGTCCGTTGGTGCGGGCGACGACGACGTCGAGGTGGTTGGCCAGCATCGCGCCGGTGTCGCTCCAGGTCTCGCCCGTGGAGACCTGGAGATCGGCCTGGCCGAGGTGCAGCACGTCGCAGCCCAGGGTCGTCGCCGCACTCCAGAACGACGTCCGGGTCCTGGTCGACGGGGCGGTGAACACCAGGCCGACCCTCGTCCGGGCCATCCGGCCCGCAAAGGAGTCCGGGTCCTGCCCGTAGCGGAACGCGATCTCGCCGATGTCCGTGATCTCTTCCGTGCTGAGATCCGCCAGGCTCAGCAGGGGCCGCCGGTTCGGAAAGGCAACAGTCATTGAATCCACTTGCTCCTGTAAAGGTCGTGTCCCGTGACCGATGGGACCGGTGAGAACCCGCCGGTCACGGCTGTGGCCGGCGCTCGTCCGGGACCGCGGCGTCGCGGTCCCGGACGAGCACGACGGCGCCTGTCGTCCCGGGGGGGGACGGCGTCTCACCGGTCCAGATAGCGTTCGGGCCCGCCCTCACGCACCGTGTCCAGCGTGACGCAGTGGAATCCGCCGCCCAGCACGCGCGAATGGCGCAGCCTCCGCGGCGCGACGGTGATGCCCTTCGCCTCCAGCGCCCGGATCAGTTCCGTCTGGTTGGCGTCGACGACGGCCAGCTCCGGACTGACCATCAGCAGGTTCATCCCCACCCAGGGCGTGCTCAGCGTCCGCGAGAGCAGCGGCGCCACCGGCTCGTTGATCGGCGGGCACCAGATGACGTCCCATCCCCGCAGCGGCTCCGGGATGGTGTCCTCCTTCACGCGCTCGGGGTTGAGCAGCACCAGGCCCGGTCGCAGGAAGCAGATCGTGCTGTCGATGTGCGTGCCCTGGTACAGGCCGCGCAGCGGGTGCACACGGAAGTCGCCGAGCAGCTGCAGCGTCGACTGCAGCCAGCGGAGGCCCATCTCGTTGCCGCTGCGGGAGACCTGGTAGAAGACGTCACGACCGAGCCGCAGGACGTTGGCGGCCTCGAAGGCCGGCTCGGCCTCGCCCAGGATGGGTTCGCCCGACTCGTCGGTGAGGAACAGCTCGTCCCGCAGCTGCGGCCGCGGGGCGCCGATCCAGTGCGCGCCGCGCTGCAGGTAGTCCTGGAACAGCTCCCTCAGATTGGACAGCTCGAAGTACCGGCCGCGTGACGGGCTCGGCGTCTCGATGATCGTGGAGCCGATGATCAGGGCGAGGTCCCGCGGGCAGTACGAGTGGCGGCCGCGGGTCTTCCAGCCGGGGCCGCCGAACTCCTGCTCGTGGTCGGAGGCGGGCGGCTGGTGCACCACCACGCCCATGTCGCGGAGGGTCGTCACGAGGTCGGCCAGATCCTCGTTCGTCTCCTCGATCACCCGCTTCGGGAACGGCCCGCCGACCTGCTCCCGTTCGGACGGTGTGAGCTCGGGGTAGTCGTTGAGCCAGGCCGAGAGGTCGGTCTGCGACGGAACTCCGGCGCTCGTCGCGTCGCCGACGACGATCTCCCGGAGCGGGCTGAACTCGTCCCAGGAGTTCACCGCCTTCGCCGGGTGATCCGGCTGCGTCGCGCCGTCGATGCCAAGGTCTGCTTCGGACTTCGTGTCCGCTGCCACTGTCATGTGCGTGGTTCTCCTCTGTCCTCTACGGCTCAAGTGGCTCTGCTAGTCCGGGATGCGCGTGCCCCAGCGGCGGAAGGTCAGGGCGCTTCCGCAGATCATGGTGCGCATCAGCCAGCGGTCCGTTCCGTCGAAGCGCGCGCTGAAGGGCGTGCGGGCGTGGACGACCCGCTTGTTGTCGAAGATCAGCAGATCGCCCTTCTGCATCACGTGCGAGATGGCGGCCTCGTCCAGCGCCGTACCGAGGTCCCTCAGCGCCGCCGCCGCCTCGACGTCGGTCTCGTCGACCACTTCCAGGTGGTGCGTGTCGTAGGCGATCTCCGGCGAGGACTCCGATCCGGAGAGGATCGCGAGAGGGCGCTTCGGCATGTCGTCCGGTAGTACGTGCGCGGGGTCCGGCCGCACGTGGTAGCGCGGCTGGCGGAGGATCGACAGCTGTTCGTTCGAGAGGTCGACGTCCTTGACCTGGGCGTACTTGGAAGCCGCGGAGGTGTCGCCCCTCAGACAGAGCAGACCCGCGTAGTCGCAGCGGTCCTCGCGGAAGCTGTCCTCGCAGTGCCAGTCGAGCATGCCGGTGCTGCTCTGGCTGGTCTGGGTGAACTCCATCGTCCGCACCGGCACCATGTTCTGGACGATGCGTCCCTTGTACAGGCTCGCGTAGTTGAAGGGCTCTCCGAGCATGACCGTCACCGCGGTGAGCAGCAGCGAGGCGTACTGCGCCGGCCCGGGGGGCGGCGGTGCGTACGGTGCGGTCGCCGTCGCGGGAAGCTCCGTGTTCTGCGGGAGGAGCCCACGCAGGAGGATCACGTCCCCTTCCGGCGCGTAGCGCCGGTACGCGATGACCTGGCGGCGCAGGGAGGCCGGCAGGAACGAGTTCACTTCGAGCGCCAGGTCGACGAATTCGTCGGGGGCGAGGGTCTCGAGATCCCTGCCGCCCACGAGCTTGTCGATCGCTGCCCACAGCTCTTCGGCTTCGTGCGGCTGTACCTCGATCGTGGTCGTGGGCGACTTCCGTGTGGATGCCACTCCGGTCCCCTCTCATCTCAGCGTTCACATGCGAGCATGAATACATTGCGCCAACAAAGGGAGTTGAAGAATGGGGCGCACATGGCCCTGACTGCCGCATGCCGCTACGGCATATCCTCGCCGTGTCATCGCCCGGAGCGCTTTCCACTTCGGGAGCCATGAGCGGAGGCGTTTCGATCTGCGCCCGGCCTGTTCAACATCTGAGCACGCCCCGTCGCGACATCGCAAGAGCCGTGGGAAGCACACGGCGCCGTCCCGGAAATCCCGGACGTCGTTTCGCAGGAGCGGTGGGGCGTACTCCGGTGAACTCACCGGGGGCGAGCGGCTCTCGTCACCCTGCGGCGCCGGGGACTCTGCGGGTCCGGACGGGCGGCCTCCCGGCCGGCGGCCCGCCCGGCGTGTGCAACCGCGGAATTTCCGCGATTGCACGACCACCCCCGTGACATCTTGGGATCCTTGCGCGGGATTGCGCCGAAACCGCCCTTCACGGGCATGCACGGTGAGCTCACCGTACGATTTCCCGCGCGTCAGGCCGCAGCCCGACCAGGTGAGGCACCAGGAGACACCCACGTCGAGGACATGAACACCTCAACGAGATCCTTTTTAAGGAACCTTAAACAACTAGCCTGCATTATTCGTGCAACAGAAGCCCCATGAGCCGCACTTGACTCCCCATTGACCTCGTCCAAGCGCATGACGCATGATCATCGATGGACGCACCAGTGGGGGAGTCACTTCATGAATACGCCCGAAATCGAGCTGACCAAGCATGATGTCGAAACCGTACTGAGGCAGTTTTCACCCGACGAAGACCTACCAGTGGTGGAGGTTCCGGTCACCGATTTAGTCCTCACGGAATCACCTCGCTCGAAAGGGATCTGCGCGGCCCACGTCGACACGCTCGCGGAAATCGACGGCACCCTCCCTCCCATCCTCGTGCATCAGGATTCGATGAAGGTGATCGACGGCCTGCATCGAGTGCAGGCGGCCATCATCAGAGGAGAGTCGGAAATCCGGGCCCGGCTTTTCAGGGGCAGCGACGAACAGGCCTATCTCCTGGCAGTGAAGCTTAACACCATGCATGGCCTGCCTTTGCAATTGGCGGACCGCCGCAACGCCGCCTTACGGATACTCGGAATACACCCGGAATGGTCGAACCGGGCCATTTCCGAGATCACCAGCCTCTCCGACAAGACGGTCGCCAGATTGCGCGGCCAGAAAGCAGGGGCGCCCGAGAGGCAGAAGCGCAGGGTGGGAAAGGACGGGAGATACCACCCGCTGGACGTCAACTTCGGGCGCCAACGAGCGAGCCAGTTCATCACCGCCCGTCCGGATGCCTCACTGCGCGAGATCGCGAGGGCCACGGGCGTGTCACCGAACACCGCGAGGAGGGTGCGCAACAGCCTGCGGGAGGGGCAGAACCCACTCCTCGGACCGACCTCCAAGGACGCCGGCACGTTCATGGAGGCCGACGGCGACGACCGTTCCCTGCGTTCCCTCGCGAAGGCCGTCTCGTCGCTGCCTCTCGACGCCCGGGGGCCGACGTGGGTCAAACTCAAGCGCGACCCCTCCCTGCGGTCGACGGAGACGGGACGCTTCCTCCTTCGCAGCCTGAGCCTGCACGCGCTCACCTCCGACACCTGGGAGAGGGTGATCGAGACGATCCCTCCTCACTCCGCCAGGGCTGTGGCTGACGTCGCCCGCAGGTGCGCGGCGGCCTGGCAGGAGCTCGCCAACAGGCTTGAGGAATCCGGGGACTGACCCGCCTGCCGCGATCTCTTGACGTCTCGTCCTCGTCTGTCCCTTCCAAGGAGTCCGCATGTCCCCCGCGATCGCCCACGAGCACGAACAGGACCTCTGGCGCTCGACGTACACGACCGCCGAAGGCTGGAGCAGGGACGGAGTCTTCTCCGGCCACAGAAGCGCGGCCGCACCGGCTCTCGCCCAGAACGGCGCCACCCTGTTCTGTGTCCACCGGGGAGCCCGTCAGGGTGTGGCGAGGAACGTCCCGCTTCGCTGGACGTCCCACACCGCGGTGGACGTCAAGGGGCTGCTTGCCGAGGTCGACGAGGTGAAAGCCCGCTACCGCGAGGGCCTGCCGGCCGCGGACCGAGCGTCCTTGGACGCCGACCTGTCCAGGACGACGGCCGCGGTCGACGCGGCCCGCCGGTGGACTCCCGACGCCGATCTCGACCACGGCAACCTCGCCTTCCACACCCCCGCCGTCGCCGCGTACGCGGGAAGCGTCCACGCCGTGCACCACCGCTTCTGGGACGACGGCCGCGGCGCCCTCGGAACGACCCGCCGACCGGCCGACGGCCCGTGGGAAGAGGTGCGGAGGCAAGGCGACGACCACGGCCCGGGACGCTGGCCGGGCCTGGCCGTCTTCCGAGGCCGGCTGCACCTGGTCTTCGCCGTCGACGGAGCCGGTGGGGAACTCGGAGGCTCGACGGGCGGGACCGTCCAGCATGCGACGCTCGCCGAGGACGGCGCGTGGGTGCCCGTCCGGCACGGGCGCGGCAGTGCGCGGCTCGCCGTGGTGAACGCCGAGCGGCAGCAGGCCCCGGAGGCAGCCACGATGCGGCCTCCGGGGAACTATGCCCTGGCCGAGCACGAGGGCCTTCTCCACCTGCTCTACCGCCAGGAGTACGACCTGCGCCTGTGGCACGCCACCTACGACGGCGACACGTGGAGCGAGGCCGTCGCCCTGGACGGCCTCACGAGCCGCCGCGGTGCGTCCCTCGCCTCCTACGACGGCGGGCTGCACGCCGTCTATCCCTCTCCGGACAGCGACCTGCTGTGCCACGCCGTCCACCGGGACGGCGTGTGGAGCGCAGGCGAGGTCATCGCGGGCCACGAGAGCCGGCACGACCCGGCGTTGGTCGCGTACGTCGACGTGGACGGCAGCCGGAGTCTGATCCTGGTCCACCGGGGCGTCGACCGCTCCGCGCCCGCGGCGCCGAGGAGCGGTTCCACTCCCCCGGCGGGCGTGGGAGGTCCGGCGGGCGTGGAAGGCCCGACGGGCGAGGACTACTCCTCCTCGGACGGCCTCACCCGGGCCGTCCACCGCATCACGCTCCGCCCGACGGCCTCCCGAGGAGGCGGCGGCCACGCCATCGAGGCCCGCTGGACCGCGACCGTCGAGTACCGGCGCGGTCCCTTCTGGTACGAGGACGAGGGATCCTTCAGTGGCGAACTCCGGCTCCGCCGCAGCGACGGCGGCGGAGCCGGGGACGGAAGCGGCGTCCTGGCGGCCCGGAGCGTCCGGGGCGAGGCCTGCGGGGGGCGGTACGAGTCCACCGCACTGTTCGAGGGCCTCTCCCCCGGTACGTACGAGGTCGCGCTGGCCGACGGCCGCAAGACGAACGGCTACTGGTCCAGCGGCGGCCCGGACGGCGCGGCCGATCCCGCAGCCGCCGAGATCGACCTCCACCCCGTCCGTACCACTCTCACCATCACCGTCTGACCCGCCGGACGACGGCCCTCCCCGGCCGGCCGCCGCGTGATCCCCACGCGGTGGCCGGCCACAGCCGTATCCGGTTCGCCCGGCAGCCGGCTCAGGCTCCGACGCTCTGGTAGCCGCGCATCCGCACCTGCCACCACTTGAGGGCGGCAGCGAACCACACCAGGCCGATCAGGGGGGCGGCCACGGCCGCGGGCGCCGAGAGGTGGAGGGAGTCGGTCTTGTCCAGGAGGACGCTCGACGGGATGTACGCGACGACGGCCACGGGCATCACCCAGGTCAGACCCCACGTCAGGGCACCGCCGAAGACGCGCGTCGGGTAGGAGCCGAACATCAGGTAGATGTTGTCGACGAGCTGGCTCGCCGCCCACGTCTGCACGGAACGGAAGCTCAGGGACGAGACGACGACCGCGGCCGCGCCTTCGGCGAGCGCGCCCCCGAGGACCGCGAGCACCAGGTAGGCGACGCTGAGCGGGGAGAAGTCGATGTCCACCAGGTTCACGGCGATCGCGAACAGGATCACCGCGGCCATCACGTCGCCGATCACGTTCATCCGGAACCGGCTGGTGACGATCTGGAGGAACGGGTGCAGCGGCCGCACCAGACAGCGGTCGAACCGTCCTTCGCGGATCGTGGTGTCCATGATCGCGACCTGGTTGAACGGGACGACCCAGACGGCGTGCGCCATCAGGCGCAGCGAGTACAGGAAGGCCAGCTCTCCGAACGTCCAGCCGGCGATGGAGTCGAAGGTGCGCAACACGGTCCAGACGAACGCGATGCCGCTGCCCTGGTAGACGAGGCCCAGCGCGAGCAGCATGACGAAGTTCAGCCGGTACTGCATCTCGCCCCGCACCGCCGCCCGGTAGAGCAGCAAGGTCATGCGCATGCTTCCCACGGCCGTCACCCTCCCTGGACCACGATGCGGTGGAGCGCCCGCGACCAGATCAGCCGGACGGTGCCCGCCAGCAGCACGATCCACAGAAGCTGGACGCCGATCGCCTGGGCTGCTTCGACGCCCGCCAGCCGGCCTCCGTAGAGGGCGACGGGGGTGAACGTCATCGCCTGGAACGGCAGGAGTTCGGCGACCGTCCGCAGCCAGTCCGGGAAGAAGTACAACGGGACGAGTACTCCCGCCAGGAACTGGCTGACGAGGGTGAAGAGCATGCTGAAGGCTCCGAGTTCGGTCGTCCAGAAGGCCCCGAGGCTGACGATCAGGTTGAGCAGCATGGCGATGCCGAACGCGACGAGGAGGCTGAGCAGCCAGTACCCGAAGGCCGCCGGGGAGGCGGGTGGCCCGAGCGTCCCGACGAGCGCGACGAGGGGAAGCGCCGCCAGCGCGAACAGCACCATGGAGAGGGTTCCCCCCGCGAGATGGGCCAGCATCTGCGGTACGAAGCCGGCGGGCCGCAGGATGTCGAAGGCGATGCGTCCTTCCCGGACCTGCGCGTACAGGTGGGAGCCGACCGCCGAGTCCTGCATCGCCCAGTTCTGGAGGTTGGCGATCGTCAGGTAGACCAGGACGTCGGCCAGCGCGACGCCGTCGACCACGGCCGCGTCGCCGTACAACGCCGTCCAGACCTTGCGGAGGATGAAGATCTGGAGGATGACGACGGCCAGCATGAACAGCGCGTTCTGACGGTAGGTCATCGCGATGCGCAGCCTGGCGCGGACGATCTGCAGGTAGACGGGCAGGTTGCGGAGGGGCCCAGCGGGACGCGTGGCCTGGCCGGCGCTCATACGGCGATCGGACGGTTGCCGTACAGGGTGTGCATGACGTCTTCGAGCTCGGGCTCCACGATCGAGAGGTCGGTCACGGGACAGCGGCTCGTCACCGCCGCGATGATCTCGTGGGCCGAGATCCGGTTCGCCTCGAAACGTATCCTCAGCGTCGGTCCCTCCTCCGCGGTCACGTCGCCCGGGACTTCGGGGCCGAGCAGTTCCGCGGCCCGGGCCGCTGTCAGCCCCGTCGCGAGCTGCACGACCAGCGTGCGGTGGGGCGCGTACGCGGCCTTCAGGTCGGCGACACCGCCGTCGTAGAGGACCCGCCCCTGGTCGATGAACACGACGCGCTTGCACAGCGCCTCGACGTCCATGAGGTCGTGCGTGGTGAGAACGATGGTGGTGCCGCTCTCCCTGTTCATCTCGGCGATGAAGTCGCGCATCCGGTCGCGCGCCACGGCGTCCAACCCGATGGTCGGCTCGTCCAGGTAGAGGATGGACGGTTCGTGGAGCATGGCCGCGGCGAGGTCGCCCCGCATGCGTTGGCCGAGGCTCAGCTGGCGGACCGGGCGGTCCAGGAAAGGGCCCAGGTCGAGCAGCTCGACGAACCCGTCCAGTCTGCGGCGGTACGCCGCCTCGGGCATCCGGTACATCTTTCCCAGCAGGGTGAAGGAGTCCACCAGCGGCAGGTCCCACCAGAGCTGGCTGCGCTGCCCGAACACGACGCCGATGTGCATCGCGTTCTTCTCACGGTCCCGCCAGGGGGCGTGGCCCTGAACCTCGATCACACCGCCGGTCGGGACGAGCACCCCGGTCATCATCTTGATGGTGGTGCTCTTCCCCGCCCCGTTGGGCCCGAGATACCCGACGAGCTCGCCCTCCGACACGGTGAAGTCGACGCCGTCGACGGCCCGGACCTCGTCGTACTGCCGGGTGAACAGGGTCCTCAGGCCGCCGAACGCACCCTCGTGACGGCGTGGGCGCCGGTAGTACTTGGTCAGTCCCTCTGCTCTGATCAACGTCGGCATGCGGCATCACCGAACCCGGGAGCGGGCGAGTGGGCGGCCGGAACCCGGTGGAACACCGGGGATAACTGCTTCGCCGTCGATTCCGTACTCATCGTCATTCTGCGCGCTTCCTCCAGGAGATTTCACCGCGAAACCCGGCGCTATGCGGTCGCGTCTGCCGCAGCCGATGCGCCGTGATCCGCCCCGGCCATTGCCAGATGGTGCATCACGAACCTGGCTTCCTCAAGCTCGTGCCATGTGACCACCGGAATGAGGCCGCCGACCCCGAGCGTGCTCAATGCCGCCGATCGGACCTTGTCATCGGGAGTCCATCCGCCGGGGCGCAGTCGTTCGCTCGCGAGACCGATCAGATACGCCGCGGCCCAGAGCTCGCGCGCCGCGGCAGGGCCGATGGCCCCCTCGACGTACCGGGCCGCCTGATCTCTCCTTGACCAGGCGCCCCAACTGGAGTCGACCCGGGCGGCGTCCACACCGAGTGCCTGCTCCGCCTGGCGCCAGGGCGTCCGCCGCCAGACCCGGCGGCCGGCACGTTCGCCTTCGAGCACAAGGGCGTACGTCGCGCCTTCCCGATAGTGAGGAACGGCGTTCAGCCCGTCGAGCACGTCGGAACCCGGTACACCGAGATTCCGATGGCTGCACGCGGACCGCCATCTCTCGGCGGAATTTCCGGCGATGCTCTCCGTTCCCTGATGCTCGATCAGATTCGGGATCGACACGACGACGGGTACGTGATGACGCTCCAGATAATCCAGCATCACCGCGTCGTCCTCACGCCGCTTCGGAACAATGGGACGCGCCTCTTCCGAGAAACGGGCCGCATGCTCCACAGGAAGCATCAGAGCCAGGGTCGGCGTATAGATCTCGTCTATCGCCTCCACCCACCCGGCCCCGGCGAGTGCGCCCAGCCGGACCGCAGAGCCGTCGGGTCCGTCCCAATTCGCATAGAAGGCCACGGCCGAACGAGGAAACCTCACCGCTGCCGCACGCGCGACGGTCAGCAGATCCTCCGACGGCACGACATCGTCCTGAAGCACCAGATGGTGCGTCGCGCCCTCCTCGAACGCCGCCCACGCCTCGACGCTCGTCCGCAGAGGGTTGGGCGCTCCACCGGGCTCCGGATCCGTGACCACCGTGACCTCGCCGCCGAGCAGGGCGACCAGACCGCTCGCCATCGCGGAGCGGGCCGGGTGGGTCATGACGGTCACGCTCAAGCGGGCCGTTGCCATGGTTCAGCCTCGACAATCGAGCTAGAGGAAACGTTCACGGCCGGTTCCCCAGGGTCGCGGGCAGACGTGGGCGGGCCACGCGAGGAGATCCCGCGCCCCCCGAGCGATGCCGTCTCCACTCCCCGCGCCCTTCCGGGCGCCCCCGCTGGTACCGGCTTCCGAAGACTCCGCTACCCCACCAGAGGCCTCGCGCCCTGTCCACCCGCGTGCCGCGCGGGAGCGCTCACGCTTCTCCTCCTCGTCCCGCGCTTGTACGATCTCGTCGCCGGACCCATGGCTGGAGCCCTTCCGCAGCGGCGGGCCGCGTCAGGCCCGACCCCGGCCGGGCCTCGGTGACGTGCCGCTCGGTGAAACCCGGGCAGGTCACGGTGCGCGAGGAAAGTCGGCTGGGGCCGGGCGCGCGAACGGGGCGTGGCGTCAGTCCGCGTCGCGCGGGTCGAAGGAGCGGGTGTCGACCGTCAGCGGTTCGGGGAAGGCGCCGGCCACGGCATCCCAGCGGACGAACTTGAATCCGGTGCCCGCCCGGTCCCCGTCGGCAGGGGTCGCTTCGCCGTCGTGGGTGATCAGCATGCCCTTGGGGAAGTTCCGGCCCAGGGGTACGTTGACCACGGTGGAGCCGTCGGAGTGCTGCACGCCGTCGACCGCGCCGTCGCCGATGCGGAACGAGCCGACGTACGCGTTGTCGCCCTCGCGCTCGTAGACGGCGAAGGCGTTGTCTCCCTGGCTGGAGGCGAGCACGTACCCCGTACCGTCCGCGGCGTGGTACACGGTGATGCCCTCCGCGTCGGCGCTCAGGTGCTCACCGCCGTAGCCGGGGTCGTGCGCCGCGTCGAGGGCGCACTCCTCCTGTGTCGCGTCGTACGTCCACGGCGTGCCGTACTCCCGGACGCGATCGACCAGCTTCGGTTCCTCGAACTTCTCGTCGTCCAGGTCGATCCGCCACAGGCCCACGCGTTCCTGGGCGGCGTACAGGACGTGCTCCTCCAGGTCGACGGCCATGCCCTCGACCTGAGGGCGCTCGCCGGGGTCCGCGCACGGGGTCCACGCCCTGCCGTCGGGCAGGGTGAAGGTGGCGGGCAGGTCGAGGGTGTCCTCGGTCCGGTAGCCGACGCGCCCGCCGCGGTCCTCCAGTCGCAGGAGCCGCAGACGGGTCTCCTCGCGCTGCGACACCACCACGTAGGCGTCGTCGTCCTCGCTGAAGGCGGCGAGGCCGTAGGAGGTCCGCTGGTTCTCGACCTCGCTCTCGTCGGCGGCGAAGACCGGTGCCACGCCGGGAGCGGTGACGTCCCTCAGGGGCGGCCTGCCGGCCGCGACGGCGGCCGGGTCGATGGCGTACGCGCGGACGCGGTCACGGCCCCGGTCACTCACGAGCGCCAGGTCCGTCTTCCGGCCGCGCAGCTCGAACCCGTAGACGATGTCGACGTTGTTGAAGCGGCCGGGCTTGGCGTCCTCGTCCGGGGCCGCGGGCGCCGCGATGTGCTGCAGCCGTCGTCCGTCGAGCCCGTACACGTCGAGGCCGGCCTCCTTCAGCGTGCCGACGACGATGCTGCGGCCCGGATTTCGGGGGTCGACCCAGACGGCCGGGTCATCGGCGTCGGCGTTGCCGCCCGCCTCGTCGTCGTACACCGCCGGAGTCTCCACGGCGGCTGTGACGGTCACCGGGGCGGCGGGACCGGTCGTCAAGGCGAACGCGGTGGCCAGCGCGGTCAGGGCGCTGAGGGCGAAAGCACTCATGCTACTCCTTGGTAGGAAGGTGAACGCCCGGGAGGCTATGGGGACGTGCCGAAGGCATCGGAACGTGGCCGTGAACAGCGGGTGACCTTCTGCGCGTTCCGCCGGTACGGGGCCGACGGTTCGATCGGCCCCTGTGCGATGAACACGGGATCCAGCCGACCCGCCTCCCCTCGACGGCGCCGACCGGGCCCGCAGCCACCGGGCGCCGGCTGCCACCGGGTGATCAAGGTGC
This sequence comes from Streptomyces sp. NPDC096079, assembly GCF_040303145.1. Taxonomy (NCBI): domain Bacteria; kingdom Bacillati; phylum Actinomycetota; class Actinomycetes; order Kitasatosporales; family Streptomycetaceae; genus Streptomyces; species Streptomyces sp. NPDC096079. The sequence goes on along the minus strand of NZ_JBEOST010000006.1, from coordinate 389,939 downwards.
GGTGCGGGTATGTGCAGAGCGTAGGAAACCGCAAGAAGGCCGGTGGACGTGCACCCGTGCACCTCCTTCCAACCCGGAGGGTTGGTTCTTCCGCCGGCCGAACGGCCGGGGACCTCTTCCCCGGCTCAGGTCGTTGACGCCCTCGTGACGGCCCCGTCACCCGTGAATCCGACGACCTGACTGCGCCGCACCAGGAATCCCCCGCGTCAGTGCCAGGGGTGCCGTGTGCCCGCGGAAAGGCGCGCGCCATGCTCCTGGAGCCCTCGGGCCCGGCCACCGGGGCGTCACTCCCCGTGCTCCCACGGGTGCGCCGGCTGTGCGAGGGGCTCGGTATCGCCCTGACCCTCACGGTCCGTCCCCGGACCGCGCACACCCCGCCTGTCCAGACGGTCACACCTGGCGGCACTGCCGTCCCCGAACCGGAGGTGCAGCGCTCATGAAGAGCGACGACCGCGCCGACTGCGAAGACCCGTACGCGCCCGCCATCAGCGGTCACATCTACAGCGGCCCCGACGGAGCCAGCGTGTACCGGCAGGCGACCCGGTACGACGGCACCGCGCTCGTCCACGCGACCGGAGAGTTCGACATGGACAGCGTCGCCTGCCTGCACCGTGCCCTGGCCGACGCCCGCAACGACGGCGCCACCCTCATCCGGCTCGACCTGACCGCGGTCACCTTCGGCGACTCCTTCTTCCTCCACGCCCTCATCCGCGCCATCAGGAGCCCTGGCACGCTCATCCTGGCGGGGCCCCTGCCCACCCACCTGCGCCACCTGTTCGACCTCACCGACACGACCCAGCTGTTCGTCTTCGAGGCCTGAGGAGAACAGCGGGCATGCCCACCTGGTCCGGCCTGTCGCTCAGGCACCGGCGTGCAGGTACGCCGCCCAGAGGTACGGGTTGCGGCTACGGTCGTACGGGCCTGGCAGGTCCGTGCCGTCGCGGATGCCCCGGACCGCCTGATGGAGCGCCCACGCCGCGCGGTCGGTGTCGGGTGGTTCCGAGCCGGTGCGCAAGGCCGTGTAGAAGGCGTCGGCAAGGGTGGCGGCCGTCCGGTCGTCGATGTCCCACAGGGAACCGATCACATGGGGGAAGCCGACGAGCTGGAAGGCGGACGCGAGGTGCACGGCCTCGTCCCGGAGTCCGCCGCCGGCCGTCGCCGAAGCGCTGCCGCACGCCGACAGGTACGCCAGCCGGGCGCCGTCCAGCTCGGCGGGCAGCAGGTCCTGGACGGTGAGGGGGCTGTGCTGATGGTCGTGCAGGAGGAGCCTGCTCTCCGAGGGGTCGGTGCTGTGTGTCGTGCCGTGGCACGCGAAGTGCGCGATCGTGGCGCCGGGGAGCCTGTCCAGCACCTCGGAGCGGACGGCCGGGCCGTCCGCGGGCGGATCGGTGGCGACCTCCGGGTTGCACAGGAAGGTGACCTCGCCGACGTGGGTCCTGACCCGGGCGACCTCGTCCAGGGCCTGGGAGAGGGGGGCGCCGCCCGGCAGCCCGGGAGTGAGCGGCATGGCCACCAGCAGCGCGTGGTGCGCGACGGGCCCGGCCCCCTGCCGCCGTGCCTGCTCGCGGGCGTGGCGCAGCGCGCGCAGGGTGGGGGTGTACGAGCTGATCACGCGGTCCAGCACCCGGCGGCCCGCAGGGCCGGTGCGGTGGCCGGCGGCGTGCAGCGGCAGCAGCCCCATGACCCCGCCGGGCGCCCACCACAGCCGCGGCCACGGCTCGCCGTCGCCGGGCGGCCCCGTGTGGCCCAGTGCCGTCAGCACGGGCTCGGCCACGCCGTCCCACAGCCATTCCAGCACCGAAGCCATGGCGTCCTGTGCGGTCGCGACCTCAGCGAAGTCCTCGGTCGTGGCCACCGTGTCGACGGCCGTGCGGAAGACCGACACCTGGCGGCCGACGGTCGCCGGCTCCAGGGCCGTGAGCCGCACGGACGTGAGGTCGTCCCGGGTCAGCAGCAGCGCGTCACAGCGCAGCTCGCTGACGTTCAGCATCACCACGGCGCCCTCCGCGGCCTCGGCGCGCGCCTCGTCGAGCGTCGGCGCCTCCCCGAAACCGCCCAGCCGCGCCCGGACCTGCCGGGTGAGGTCGGCGAGCTCGGCGGCCCGGCGGCGCTGTTCGGCTGCCGCGCGCGCCCGCCGGCCTGCCTCGGCCGCGATCTTCGAGTCCCCCACCGGAGGCGACGCCTCGGGGACCGGGTGCTCGACCAGGCCCCGTACCTCCCGGAATCGCGCGACCAGTTCGGGATCGGTCCGGGCGAGTTCCGCCAGGTCGCCGCGGGTGCCGAGGGCGTGACCGAGCAGCACCGACCGCCCCGATTCCAGGACGCGGAAGGCACGTTCGGCCCGCTGCCGGTCGGTTCCGCGCCGGGCCGCCAGCACGAGAGCGGCCGCCGTTCCGGTCGACCCGCCGAGGCGGGACAGCATGGCCTGGCGGTCCGCCCGGAACGCGTAGAGGGTGGCGAGCCGCGGCAGCAGACCGATGGCGGCCTCGGCGAGGTCGGCCGCTCGGTCGGGGTCCTCGGCCGCCAGCATGCGAGCGACGACGAACGCGGCGGTGATGCGGACGTCCGCGTCCGCTTCCTCCTCCTCCCACGCCCGGACGCCCCAGAGGATCGCCCCGGCCCTGTCGTCCGCCGCGCCCCCGCGGTCGTGCCGGTCGCTGAGGACGCCGGCGAGGATCGATGCCGAGACGGCGGCGGCGGGACGCCCGGCGGGCAAGGCGTCCAGGACTGCCTCCAGGTGGCCGGCCGCCCGGTCCAGGTCGGTGGCGGCGTCCGCCGCCCCGGGGCTCAGGGCCCGTGCGTGGAGGGCGTTCGCCAGGCCCGACAGCGAGGCGAGCAGGCTCATGCTGCCCGGGTCCGCCGTCTGGACCGCGGCGGTCAGCGCGGCGATCGCCCGGTCCAGATCCTCCGGCAGGCCCCGGGCGTCGTAGCGGCGGTGCAGGGCGGCTCCGAGGTGATGGAGGGCGACGGGCCGGTGCGTTCCGGCCGCCGCCGCGGCCTGCTCCAGCAGGTTCACACCGTGCTCCAGGAACTCGGGCTCCCCGGTGCGCTCGTAGTGGTCGACCATGAATCCGCCGAGGTCGCTCGCCCGTTCGGGGCGCGCCGGGTGGTCCGGCGGGGTCACGGTGAACGCGGTGTACGCGTATCCTCCCGCGGCCTCCAGGTCCGCACGCTCCTCCGTGCGGCCGTAGCGCAACCGCAGGGCCCAGGCGAGCCGTGCCAGCCGCTCTCCGTGTTCGGGCCCGCGGCCCGGTTCGTGCGCCACGGCCTGCGAGAGCCTCTCGACGGCTGCGTCGACGTCCTGGAGGCGGCCGGCGCACTCGTAGCGCGTGAGCAGGGCGGTGCCGAGGCCGTGGAGCAGCCGTCCGTGGTCCGGGCTGTCGACGGGACAGTTCTCCGAGGCCGATGTGAAGGCCGCCACGGAGGCCTCGGCGTCCTGCGCGCCGCCGGTCCGGAAAGCGCGCGACTCCAGCATGCTCCCGAGCGAGATCAGCAGCCCGGTGCGCTCCGCCGCGTCCTTCAGCGGCAGACGCAGTGCCTCCTCGCAGCGCGCGACGGCTGCGTTCAGGTCGTCCGGGTCGCGGTGGGCCTGGTAGCGGGCCCGCAGGGCCGAGCTCAGGAGCGCGAGGCGGCCCGAGCGGGCGGGGTGGTCGGGAGCGGTGGCCCGGACCGCCTCCTCCAACAAGGCCACGGCCTCGTCGTAGTCGTCCGTCACGGTGCTCCGCTCGCGTCCGCGCCGTCCTCGGGGGACGCGGGAGAGCCGGAGGCCCCTCGCGCGGCGAGGGCGGTGCCGAGGAGTGAGAGCATGTCGGCCCGGTCGGGGTGGTCCGGTTCCGCCGTGGCCAGGGCGGCCCGGTAGTAGGCGATGGCCATATCCAGCCAGTGCGTCGCCTCGGGCTCGGCGTCGGTCCGGCCGCGCAGCCGGCACATTCCGCCGATGCCCATGAGGGTGATCGCGGGGTCGTCGTCGTCCTGTCCCGGGATCGGTCCGGGCACGGGAGGCACGCTTTCGGTCATGAGCCGCAGGATGTCCCGCGCCTCGTGGACCGATTCCCGCCGTCCCACGGCCTCCGCCCGCCGGGCGCCCACCCGTTCCCGGTCCGCGTGGCCCTCGGGCACGTGCGCGAGCGCCAGGTCGAACTGGGCCACGGCAGCGTCCAGGTCCGCCATCCGGTCCGTCCGGGCGGCCAGGTCCCGGAGCGCCGCGCCCAGGTACTCGTGGATCCTGCCCCGCTCGGGGTCGTCCGGTGGCGCGACCCGGTCGGCGGTGCGCAGAGAGGCGAGGGCCTCGGTGAGGTCCGCGGGGTCGGCGGCCACGGCGAACCGTCCGCGCAGCGCGCGGCCCAGCTGGAGCAGACAGGAGGGCGAGTCGGGTGACAGGGCCACGGCCTCCCGGAACTTCACGACGGCACCGTCCAGGTCGCCGCGGTCCTCGGTGAACCCGTACCTGGTCAGCAGTACCTGCCCCGCGTCGGCGAGGTCGCGCGCTCCGGAGGCCTGCTCCTGCCGGGCGGCGGCCGCGGCCGTGAACAGCTCGACCGCCGAGTCCAGATCCGAGAGGTCGGGGTCCGGGCCTGCGCGCACGACGCGGAGGTGGAGGGCGACGGCCAGGTTGGACAGCCGCGTGGAGCGGTCGGGCGACTCCTGCGGCGTGTCGCCGACGATGCGGTGCCAGAGCGTCACCGTGTGCGCGAGTCGCTCGGGGTCGTCGACGACCAGCAGGCGTCGCAGCGCGTCCTCGGCCTCGGCCTCGGCACCGTCGGCGAGGTAGGGCAGCAGCGGCACGGGCAGGTGGGACACGCCGTTCTCGTAGCAGGTGGCGAGGAGTTCGAGGGCGCGGCGGATCCGTGGCTCGCGTGCCCCCGCGGGATCGAGGTGGGCCCGGTACCAGGTCAGCCAGCCGAGGACCTGGCCCACGTACAGATCGGCGTATGCGTTCTCGTCGAGCCAGGATTCCAGCCTGGCCACGCGCTCCTCGGCCTCCGGTCGGCCGAGCCCCGCTATGTCGTTGGTCTCCTCGATCACCCGCAGTTCGTCCAGTACCGCGGACAGCAGTTCCTGCCGCAGCGCGTCCCCGGAATCTCCGTGCATGCCGCCCCGCCACCTTCGATGGACACAACTCTCGTACACAGCAACGAACTTGCCCCATAATCTCCCATGGAGTGCATGCTGTACACAGGGGGGTAAAGTGCCGCAATCCGCTGAGGTCCGCCAGGCGATGACCAGGGCCGCGACGACGGCCGTGTGCGAACGGGGGGAGCGCTACCGGCCGTTCCTGGTGTCGCGGATCGGCGACGCGGACCCGTTGGACCGCGCGATCGACGCCCTGCGCACCGGAGCCGATCCCGTGGCCGCGCTCGACGAACTCGACGCCGCGCTCCAGGCGTCAGGAGACCCCCACGGCCTCTACGGAGCCTTGCGCGGTGTGCATGATCCCTCCACGGCCACCGGCATCGAGCCCTCGACGGCGGGAGAGTCGGTGTACCTCTGCCCCACGGACCGCTGTTCCCGCTTCTGGCTGCCCGACGACGTGTCGCCGACGGAGCGGTGCGCGCTCTCCGAGGCGCCGTTGCGGCGCAGGAAGCTGTAGCGATGCTGACGGCCTTCGCGTCCGAGCTGGGGAAGAAGCTGGCCGAACGCTGGATGTCCCTCCTCGTGCTGCCCGGCGCGCTCTACCTGGCGGTGGCGACGGCCGGCCACGCCCTGGGTCACGGGCACGCACTGGACCTGTCACGACTGGTGTCCTGGCTCGATTCCCTGGCCAGGACGAAGGCCGAGGAGGGCATCGGCGGGGCGACCGTGCTCGTGCTCGGCGTGCTCGTGGGAGCCGCTGTCGCCGGCATGGCCGCCCAGTGGCTGGGCACCGCACTCGAACGCCTCGCGCTGGCTTCGGAGTGGCGGCGGCTGCCCGCCTGGCCGCGCCGGTGGGTCGCGCGGCGCGTCGACCACCGACGGGACGAGTGGAGGAGCGCCGCCCGGGAATGGCACCGGCTCCGGCAGGCGGCGGCAGCGGCCGCCGCGGCGCGGCAGGTGCACGATCCCGCGCCCCGGCTGGCGGCGCTCCGGTCCATGCGTGACATCGCCGAGGAGTGTCCGGACAGGCCCACCTGGAGCGGAGACCGGCTGAACGCGACCGCCGTCCGCCTGGAACGGGACCTGGGGCTCGACGTCGCCGTGTGCTGGCCCTACCTGTGGCTGCTGGTCTCCGACGGCGAGCGCGCGCAGCTCACCACCGTCCGCGACGACCTCGCCCGGGCCACGGCGCTGGGCGGGTGGGCCCTGCTGTATCTGCCGCTCTTCGTGTGGTGGTGGCCCGCCCTGCCGCTCGCCGCGGGCATCGCGGTCACGGCCCGGCGCCGCACCCGTGCCGCTTCGGACGCCTGGGCGAGGGCATTGGAGGCCACCTGCCGGCTGCACCTGCGCGAGGCCGCGGACCGGCTGGGGATCGACACCGCCGCCACCGCACCCCCGTACGCCCTCGGACAGGAGGTCACACGCCGCCTGGAGGGCTCCCCGCCGCCCGCGCCGTGACGGGCCGCACCCCCTCGCGCGCGGTTTCTGTCTGCGGGTGTCAGCCCTGGCAGACGCCGCGCGTGTAGTCGTACGTGGCGGTCGTCTGCGAGTACTTCCACTGCGGGGCGAGGAGCCTGTCCGCCAGCTGGCGGGCGGCGGCGGGGCTCTCGATCACGTAGCCGAAGTCCTGGAGCCAGGAGGGGTACAGGTTCTTGGAGCCGATGTAGAAGGCGGCGTCGTCCACGGAGACCAGCTTGTGGTGCTGCGCGTACGGCTTGCCGTCCGCCCAGGTCGGCTCGTCCGAGGCGCGGAAGGTCGCGAGCTGCAGGTTCCGGCACATCGCCGCCCGCGCCTTCGGCTCGTCGCCGGTCAGGACCTTCAGACGGCCGCGCAGGGCGTCGCTCACCTCGGACAGCGACTTGATCTGCGAGTAGCCGCCGCTGCCGATGGTGCCGCGGTTGGCCGGGTCGCTGACCACGATGCGCACCTTCACTCCGGCGGCGAGCTTCGCGGCGAGGGTGTCGTAGAGGCGGATGTCGTAGCGGGGCAGCGGCGGGCAGGTCGCGTTCATGTCCTGCTGAGAGATCTCGATGTGCTCGGTGGCGCTGGCCACGAGAGCGCGCAGGGCGGTCTCCTCCGGGTTGACCGTGTCGTAGTCGCGGTCGGCATTGGTGTAGTCGTGCACGCCGAACCCGCAGGTGGTGTCGGAGGCCGTCGGAAGGACGGGCCGGAACGACGAGGACGGATCGCTCTGGCGGATCCCGACACCGAGGCCGCCCACCGCGAGGGCCGGGACGTCACCGTCGGCCGGCGGGGCGGCGGGCCGGGGCAGGGTGGGCAGACAGGCCGCGCCGTTGGAGGAGGCGAACCAGACGCTGGTCCAGCTGCTCTTGTTGCGGCAGGTCCAGTCCCACAGCGTGTCCAGGTAGCGGCCGGCGGAGCCGGCGGCCGGTCCCGACAGCGCGAGGTCGACGTCGTTCACCGGGTGGGCGGTGTCGAGGTAGTCGTCCTTCCAGCTGTTGATGCCGCCGGTGATGACCGAACTGCCGTCCACGACGACCAGCTTGGAGTGGTTCCAGGAGAATCCGGTCTTCGAGGTCGTCATCGAGGCGACGTTGAGGGTGACGTTCGCAGCAGCGGGCCCGAGCTTGGTCACCAGCTCGTCGCGGTACGAGGACGGGATGACGTTGGCGTGGTAGACGGGCGCGGCGCCGACCAGGACGCGGACCTGGAGTCGGTTGCCCCTCTGCGTCGCCTCCTTCAGGCCTGCGACGATCGCGTCCTGGAAGCCGCCGTTGGGGAACGGGGCCAGTGTGGAGATGTCCACGCTGTGCCGGGCCGCGGCGATGTCCTCGCGCACCTTCTCCAGCAGACGGCGGGAGCCGGGGCGGTCGGCGCACGTGGCATCGTCCCAGCAGCCGGGGGTCTGGAGCAGCCAGTCGGCGCCGCCGGGAGCGGAGGCGCCGAGCCGGTTGCCCTCCGTGCGCTCCCAGACGGAGCCCTCCAGGCCGGGCGAGACCTGGCGCAGGGACTGTTCGACGCTGTCGAGGTGCGGTGTGGGCGAGTCGGCGAGCGCGGGGGCGGCGGACAGCAGGAGGCTGGAGAGCGCGAGTGGCAGGGCCATCGCGCGGAAGGTGCGTGCCAAGGTGGTTCGGTTCCTTGCTTGGGGGGGGTGGCTCGGTCGACGGCGCCGCAGGCGGGGCCTCGACCTTGATCAACTCGCGTAAGTTACCAGCACGTAGCCACCAGTTCACCCCAGCCCAGGGGACTTTCGGCCGATATCGCGTCGCACGCGCCAACTGCCCCGCTAGGCCCTGCCGGTCACCCGCCTCGCCCCCGCACACGCCGTCGACCCCGTCCCCGGGTGCCCGCACACGCGGTGAGGGCGTGGCCGAAAGCCACGCCCTCACCACGGCGGTTCTGCCGTCCGCTCGGCCCGCTGCCGTGCCGACCCGTACGATCCGCCCGGAATACTCCGTCAGGTCACTCCGCCGGCAGGCGCGGCGTGCGCGGCGGCTCCGTCCGCCGGCTGCCGGTCTTCTCGAAGGCCGCCGCGAGGGTCAGCAGGGCGTTGTCGTCGTAGGCACGGCCCGCGAAGGTCAGACCGACGGGCATGCCGGTGTCCGCCATGGTGCCCATGGGCACGGTCACGGTCGGGATGCCGAGGTGGCGAGGGACCAGGTTGCCGTTGGCGACCCAGACGCCGTTGCGCCAGCCGAGGTCGGCGGACGCCACGTCGACGTCCATGTCCGCGGGGCCCACGTCCGCCACCGCGGGGAAGATCACCGCGTCCAGGCCCAGTCCGTCCATCCACTCCTCCAGGTCGACCCGGCGCGTCTCCTCGAGCCCGCGCAGCCCCTCCTCCAGGAGCGGCATGTCGGCGAGGGAGGCGTACGGGCGCTCGCGTACGAAGCGGGGGTAGTCGCCGATCGTGTCGTCGAAGCCCTCGTAGCGGTCGGGCAGCTCGCCCTCCTGCTTGGGCCAGATGCGGTCGCCGTCGACGTCGGCCAGGGTGGAGAGGGCCGGGTCGCCGTTGGCGCGCAGGAAGTCGTCCCAGGCCCAGGCGGACAGGTCCTCGATCTCGAAGGTCAGGTACTCGCGGCTGACCAGTCCGCGGGTGAGCAGCGAGGGCGCTCCGGGACGGTCGGACTCGTAGTTGGTGACCACGGGGAAGTCGACCTCGACCACCTCGGCGCCGGCGGCCCGGAGGTCGCGGCGGGCGGCTTCCCACAGAGTGATCACCGAGGCGCGCGTGTCGATGCGCTGCCCGGTCTGACCGCCGATGCCGCCGTCGGGGTTCGTTCCGGCGGCGGGGTCGGCGTTGACGTACATCCGGGGCACGCCGACGCGCTTCCCGGCGAGCGAGGAGGCGGCGGCCTCGGCGTCGGCGGGCGCGAGGGCCGGGTAGGACGCGGGCCGTACCTGCGACGGCGAGGGCAGCTCCACCCACGGCTGCGCGCGCCACAGGTCGCCGCGCGTGTCCGCGTCGTCGGCGACGATGACGTCGAGCAGTTCGAGCAGGTCGGCCATGGTGCGGGTGTGCGGGACGACGACGTCCATGGTCGGTACGAGGGGCCAGTTGCCGCGGACCGAGATCACGCCGCGGCTGGGGGTGTAGGCGCACAGCGCGTTGTTCGAGGCGGGGGCGCGGCCCGAGGACCAGGTCTCCTCGCCGAGGCCGAAGGCCCCGAAGGACGCCGCGGTCGCCGTGCCGGAGCCGTTGGAGGAGCCGGAGCCGTAGGCGCTGGTGAGCCAGTCGGCGCTGTACGGGCTCTCCGCGCGGCCGTACACGCCGCGCTGCATGCCGCCGTTCGCCATGGGCGGCATGTTGGTGAGGCCGATGAGGACGGCGCCGCCCGCACGCAGCCGCTCGATGGCGAAGGCGTCGCGCTGGGCGACGAGGTGCTCGAACGCCGGGGAGCCGGACGCGGCCGTGAGCCCCTCGGCGAGGTAGCTGTCCTTGGCGGTGTACGGGATGCCGTCCAGCGGGCCCAGCGTCTCGCCGCGGGCACGGCGGGCGTCGGAGGCCTCCGCCTCCTCGCGGGCGCGCGGGTTCATCACGACCATCGCGTTCAGGGCGGTGGCCGTACCGGGGCGGTCGTACGCGTCGATCCGCGCGAGGTAGGCGTCGAGCAGCCCGACCGCGGTCGTCTCGCCCTTCTCCAGCGCCGTGCGCAGATCGGCGATGCGGGTCTCGACGACATCGAATCCGCTCGTCATGGGTGCCTCCTGGGTGGTGGGTAGGACAGGCGGGCCACTGGCCGTCGGGGTGACCGCGCGCAACCGGCCGTCACACACCTCATCGCTCTGACTAGACTTTCAGTCTAGACTAAAGGTCTAGATTCTTGGAACCTAGAATGAGCACCTGGATTTCCGGACCTGGAAGTGAGCTCATGCCGACGTCAGAGACCGGGCCCGCGCAGCCCGACAGCCTCCCCCCGCCAGCAGGCGCGGCCGAGTCGGCGGGCGTGGGGGCCGGCGCCGCCCGGCGATCCGCGGCCCGGGCCCCGATCGACAGGAAGCGTCAGCCCAGCGGGGACGAGGCGCGGGGGCGGGCCATGCGGGCCGCCATCAGCGTCATCGCCGAGAAGGGCACGGCGGCCCTGCGGATGTCGGACATCGCCGAGCGGGCCGGCATGAGCACCGGGCACATCCTCTACCACTTCGGCAAGAAGGACCGGCTGCTGCTGGAGGTCCTCGCCTGGAGCCAGGCGGACCTCTGGGACCGGTTCCAGAGGGCCGTCGACCAGGCCGCGTCTCCCGGCGAGAAGCTCGACCTGTTCGTCCGCTTCTACCTGCCCCGCCACCAGGGCGACGAACGCTACGCGCTGTGGACGCAGGTCCTGGCCCAGCGCCACGACGAGGCGGGCCGGCGCGTCCTCACGGAGCTGCTGGACGGCTGGGACGAGCGTCTGGAAGCCATCCTTCACGAGGGCCGTGACCTGGGAGAATTCGCCGACGTGGACCTCCCCGAGTTCACCGTGCGGGCCGTGGCCATGCTGAGCGGGCTCTCCGAGGACGTGATGTTCGGACGGTCCCGCTGGCGGCACGCCTCTCCCCACGCGTTCGCCCTGGCCGCCCTCGAACGCGAGCTGCGTCCCACCGCACAGGGCTGACGACACCGGGTGACGAGAGCCCCACCGTCGTGGATCCAGTCCCGGGACCGGGTGAGGGGACTCGCCGGGCCGGCGTGAAGTGCCGAGATCGACGAGAGGGCCTCGGCAGGCCGATGCCGAGACCCTCGTGCCGTACTGCCGTGGCCGTCTAGCCCACGACCGGGACGCCGCCGGTGGCGACGTAGAGCGAGTCGTAGATCCTGCGCTCGACGCCGGGAGCCGGAAGGTCGGTCAGGCCGTTGACCGGACGTGTGCCCCCGCCGAGCAGCATCGTGGTCGAGCCGCCGCCGTCCTGGTTGAGGGCGTCCATGGCGCCGAGGGCCTTCAGCGGTTCGGTGACCTCCGCGAGGAACCCGCCGTCGGGGTAGTACTGGTCGCGCGGACCGCTCAGCGTGACCAGGAGGGTGCGGCCCCGGTCGTCCACGCCGATGACGGTGCGGGAGTCCCGGCAGATGTCGGTCTTGGCCTGGAGGATCGCACCCGAGAGCTCCTTGACCTGGCCGTTCTCGTCGTAGAGGCGGGCGCAGCTGCCGTGGGCGTAGCCCGTGGCTCCCGTGCTGCCGTACTTGTTGACGCCGTCGCGCATGAGCAGGGATCCGGCGTTGACGACGTCCACCGTCTCGTCCAGGGGTATCTCCCGCTTGATGCCGTCGGCCTCGAAGCGGTGGTCCCAGAGCTTCTGCGTGACCGTCAGGTCGGCGTTCTTCTCCACCTGCCGGCGCAGCCAGTCGACCTGGTGGTCCCCGATCGCCTGGAGGACGTACTGGCCCTTGCCGACGGTGCGTCCGCCCCGGCCCGGACCGCCGTCGATGATCTTGCCGGTCGTGCTGTCCAGGACCACCTCGTACCCGGCCTGGTCGTCGGCCGTGATGTGCTTGTTGACGTCCGGCTTGGGCGTCGTCGTCTTGTAGGAGTAGTTGAACAGCACGAACTCGGTCGGGTCCGTGTAGGCGGACAGCTTCTTGTCGTAGGCGTCGTAGTACGGGCCGAGTTCGCCGGCGGCGTCGTCGGCGTCGCGCGGGCAGCCCAGGGCGCCGCCGGGGTTCCGGTTGACGTCGTCCACGCGCTGGGTGGCCTCATCGTACGGCTGCCCCACCGACAGGCTGCTGGTCACGGTGATGTCGGTCTCCAGCTTGGTGATGTACGGAACGCCGTACTGGAGCACCGCGCTGTAGCGGTTCTTGCCGAGCTGGCACGAGGCTCCCATCACCTCCCCGTCGCGGACGGTGGCGCCGAAGGTCTGGATGGACTCCGGTACGTCGTCCGTCGTGGCCTCGGTGCCCTCGTTCATGAAGTAGCCGCCGTTGATCGCCGCGAGGGGGGCCTCGGGCAGGGCGTCCACCATCTCCCGGACGGTCTCCCTGGTTCCGGCCTTCCTGCCGAAGGTGCTCTCGATCCGCAGGGCGCCCATGGCGGGGTCGATCCGGACGACGTTCAGCTCACGCGGGTACGTGCGCTGCGCGATCGGTGAGGTCTCCTTGTACCGGAAGTACTCCACACCGGGCGCGAGCAGCCTGCTGTCCGCGGTCTGGGCCGTCCAGCGCGCCAGCTCGGGGGCGGCCGGCGGCTCCTCGGCCGCGCTCGTCGAGCCCGGGGCGGCGAAGAGGAGCACCGAGCCGAGCGCGGTGGCGGCAGCCACCAGACGCGCACCGCCGTGGTGCGCGGTACGGGGTGCGGGGGGTGTCATGACAGGCATTCCTTGTCCGTGGTGGGGTCGGCGTCCGGGGTCCTGAGCCGGTGCGACTGGAAGGACTGGTCGAACGGGACCGTGAGCGATGTGCTGTCGCCGGCGTTGACCTTGTACGCCTTGGCGGCGGGCTGCCCGGTCTGCGTCCACTCGCCCGTCCAGGAGGCCCCGTTGAAGAAGCACGCGACCTTCTCGGTGCGGTTCATGACCGAGCGCACGTTGTCCGCCCAGACCACGGCCAGGTACCCGGCGTGGTCGTTGGGGGTGCCGTACATCCCGCCACGGCCGTTCGGTTCCTTGAAGATGCACAGCTGACCGGCGGGGCAGCGCTCGTATCCCGTGAAGCAGGAGCCCTGCGAGGGGGTCAGTTTGTGAGAGGTCACCTGCAGCCCGAGCGTCCTCAGGTCACTGCGGGCGCCCGGCGGGATCGCCTCCACGGTGCCGCCCAGGTACGTGTTCGCGTACACGCAGCCCCAGAAGTGAGTGTTGTTGTACACGGACACGGCCTTGTCGTCCCAGCCCGAGCCGGTGACGGTGGCGGTGCCGTCCAGTGGGAGCCGCAGGCTTTCGCCGGTGCCGCCGGCGCCCTGGTAGAGACAGAGGGACGGCTTCTCGCAGTTGTCGTAGACGGCGTTCGCGGGCAGGGCGAACAGGACCGAGCAGAGGAGGGCGAGGGCTCCCACGACGAGGGAGCCCCGCAGAATATTGATCTTCACGGGCTGAGAGTCTGTCAGGAGACGTCGATGCGTGGGAATGCGTTTTCGAACGAACGCGGGACGGCGTACGACGTGCTTTTCGACAGGTCGATGCCTTCGGCGTCAAGCTGCCGACCAGGCCCTCCATCGGAACCTCCGGCAGGCGGGTACGCACCGAGACCGGCACGACGACCCGCCCACGCGGGTCGGGTCAGGAAGACCTGGGGACGCCGTGGCCGTCGGCCACCCATCGGGCCTTCTCCCACACCGGTTCGGTCCCGTCGGCGACGCGGTGCAGGAGCGCGGTCATCGACTGTGCGTCGGAGGCAAGGTCACGGGAGCGCTGCCAGGCGATCCGCCTGCCGTAGCCCGGCGCGGCAGGAAGCGTGGAGGACGGGTTGTCCGTCCACGCGTACCAGGCCATCCAGACACCCGCCACACTCGTCACGTCGCTGCTCATCCACGCGTGATCGGCGATGGCCGCGGAGGGCAGCGGTTCGCGCGGCAGGGAGATCAGGCTGAACGGGATGCGGGTGGCCGGCCCCCCTGGGTCGCACTCGCGTACGACGCGCCGGTCGGCGAGCAGCACGTCGAGCCTGTCGAGGACAGCAGTTCGCTCCGGTGTTCCGTGCTCACCGGCTTCGGAGGCGTAGAGGACGCGGTGGTCGTGGATCCGGACCACGGCGACGGCCTGGGCACCCGGCAGCTCTCCGGGATCCGTGTCCACGACCAGGAGCACGGCGGCCGGATCGGCGACGAGCGCGCGGGCCGTGGCCTGCGCCTGGGCGTGCTTCTCCCACATCGTGACGGCGCACGAACAACGCATGCACCATCGGCCCTTCCCCAGCGGCTCATCGTCCCGCACACCGCACCGCCGGCATACGAACCGCAGCTCCCGGGCACGTTCGAGCGCGGCCCGCTGCGGGGGCGTCGCGGGACGCTTCGGGCGGGCGGCGGCCACCTCGTAGAGAGCGGCGTAGGAGTTGCCGTGATACAGCACCTGGGCGACCGGCTCGGCGCCGGGCTTGAGGGGCGGCTCCATCTCGGCGAGCTGCGTCTTGGTGTACAGGCCGTCCGGTACGTCGACCCAGCGGGTGTAGCGGATGAGACCGGCCGGGGGCGGGACCGTAGCGGACACAGGGGCTCCTGAGAGGATAGGAAAGGTGCTGAAGGCGTCAGGGCAGGATCATCGCAACAGGCACTGACACATCAGGGATCGACCGCCGCAGATGGCCGGCGGCTGCGGCGGACCCTCTGACCCGAGCGATCGTCTCCCTGTCGACACCACGCTCGTCAAACGGTCGTGGCGCCTGGCTCCGGATTCTGCGCCGCGCCGCGCCGGTAGGCGTCGAAGAGACGGAAGAGGAAGTCGTGTACATCCGTGCAGTCCTGCCAGTGCTTGGCCGTGGGGGGCGGGGAGTCTTCGGTCGACAAGCTCTGGACCCCACGGTGTCCTCGTACCGCAGGGCACGCGCGGGCTGTTGGGGCGCGGGGGACGGGCGGCGGCGCGTTGTGGCGTGTGGCGCGCAGACATAGACTCGCGCGTCCCGGACGGTACGTGTCGAACGGAGCGCGCTCATGCCCAAGGTCACCGCGATCGCCCTGCTCAAGGCCGCCCCCGGCGCCGAGGACAAGGTCCGTGAACAGGCCCTGTCCCTGGTCGCGCCGTCGCGGGCCGAGCCGGGCAACATCAGCTACCAGGCGTACGTCCACCCCCAGGACCCCAGTGCGTGGCTGGTGTTCGAGGAGTGGGAGGACCACGCCGCGTTCGAGGCGCACCTGTCGAGCCCTCACCTGACCGAGGCACTCGCCGCCGGTCCGGGACTGCTGATCGGTCCGCCGACCGAGCACGTATTCACCACCACGGATTGACTCACCCGCACCCCGGGCGTCGCTCGACTGCGCGGAGGGGCAGCGATCTCGACAACGGTCAGCGATCGCGCATTCTGCTCCCGCCCGCCGGTCGTTCGAGACCCCCGACGCCGCTGTCAGCGAAGGTCGAGGCGCATCACGACGCGGGGATGACCGGCCAGTACGGAGGTCGTGTCGGCGGCGTGGGTGAAGCCCGCTCGCTCGAAGTTCTTCCGGATCCCGGCGTACGCCATCGTCATGTCCACCCGTGCGTCCCCGCTGTCCAGCGGGTACGCCTCGATCGCCGGTGCGCCGTGGGAGCGCGCGAACTCGACCGCCCCGGCGATCAGGGCGTGCGAGACCCCCTGCTTGCGATGGCCGGGGCGCACACGGATGCACCACAGCGACCACACGGGCAGTCCGTCGACGTGCGGGATGGTCCGGCTGCGGGCGTACGACGTCTCCGAGCGCGGGGCCACCGCGGCCCAGCCGACCGGCTCGTCCCCGTCGTACGCCAGGACCCCGGGAGCCGGCTGCGCACGGCACAGCCGGTCGACGTACTCCCCACGGGCGGGCCCGCGAAGTTCGCTGTTCAGCTTGGACGGGATCCGGTGACTCAGGCACCAGCAGACGTTCGCCCCGGCGGACTTCGGGCCGATCACCGCCTTGACGTCCTCGAACACCGACGCCGGGCGAATGTCAAAGGTCATGCCGCCACCATGCCACCCGTCCCACGGCCTCCCTGAGCAGCAGAAGCGCGGCCGCCGGTGCCGAGGGGCCCGAGGAGCGGGTTGCCAGGGAGGCGCCGGCTCGGCGCACGGCGTCGAGACGGAGTCGCTGGACGCCGACGAGGGCGCGGACGAAGGGCCGGTACGGAGGGGCCACGAGGTCCGGGAGGGGCGTGGCTGCCGCGAGGTCGGCGGCGGCGTGGCCGGCCTGCTCCTCGACGAGCCGGCCGAGTGCCGCTCCGGGCCGGGTGAGGTCCGCTCCGTTGCGGGTCACCGCGTCGGCGGGGACGCCGGGGCGGCCCGCGCGTACGTCCTCGGGGAGGTCCTCCAGGAAGTCGATGCGCTGCATGGCGCGGATGAGCAGGTGGCAGCCCTCGGTGAACGCCGCCCGTGCGGGCACGTCCTCGGGTGCGAGGAGACAGGCCGTGAGCATCAGCGCGGGCAGTGAGTACTCCCCTACGTACTCCTCCAGTTCCTCGTCGTCGGCGATGGTCCGCCAGGCGACCTCGCGATCGCAGCCTCGCAGGAATTCGTCCACGTGGACGCGCACCTCGGGATGGTGCTCAGCGGTGCGTGCCAGGCAGCGCAGGACGGGCAGGGTGGAGTCGCCTCCGGCGAGTGCCTTGCGTACGAGACCGTCCCACTCGGCGAGCGCGGCCAGCCGCTCGTCCGGCGTGCCGCGGTCGATCCGGTCGTCGGTCTCGTGCATGAACGCGACGGCGGCCACGACGTGCGGGAGCAGCGCGGCGGGTAGCAGGATCCGCGCCGCCGCGTACTCGGCCGCAGCGAACCTCCGCACCGCACGCCGCTGCTCGGTGTAGTCCCGCCGCAGCCGCGGTTCCCGCACCCCGGCCCGGTCCAGCGCCCGCTTCCACATGCCGGTCTCCCGTCGTCGTCGGCTGTGAGCCTACGGCTCCCGGGACGGAGACCCCGAGGCGCCCCGGATCCGTGCCCCGGCCGCTGACGGTTCGGCGAACGCCCCACGCTAGGACGGAGGGGTGGAACGCCCGCGCAGCGCACGCCCCACCAGCACAGCCAGCGGGATCACCACCACGACGTACGCGGCACAGGCCGCCGTGACCACGAGACTTCCGGTGAACGCGAGGACCAGACCTCCGACCACGAAGGCCCACACGAGAGTCCAGAGAAACAGACGCATGCGACATCCAACGACCAGATCCGACGAGGGAACCTTGAGGAACGCCCAGAACGCGGGATCGAGCGGTAACGCCGTCGACGGCGGCTCCGTTGCAGGCGGAGCGGCCCTCGGCGTTTCAAGCACCGTTCCACCAGCACATGACGAGGTGGAGGCTGCCGGTCCCCGTACGCCACTGCATCCTTCGGCCTACCCCGCTCTCGGCCCTGCGGAGGAGGATCCCCCGGCACCGCCGCGACAGGATGGATCCGTGCGAACAACCATCGGATACACCCTCGAAAGCATCGGCTACGTCATAGGAGCGCAAGGGCTTGTCAGCTTCGCCTCGCAGACCTTCTTCGGCACGGAGTGGGGGTGGCTGCACAAGGTCGTCGACCTTCCGTCGACCGCGTATCTCGGCGTCCTCGCCATCGGGCTGGCCCTCATCGCCGGCGGGGTGAAGACGCGCAAGTCGGCCGAGCGGCAGAAGGTCGCCTGACGGGCGGGCCCTTCGGTCCGTGGCGTGCCTTCTGTCGTCCTGGTGTCCCGACGGGGGCCATCGCCGCCCGCGCCGTCGAGCCGGGCGCTTGGCGGCGCGCCGGGGTTCGGGGGCGCCACAATACGGGGGTGCAGAGTTGGATGCCGCCGGAGCGCGGACCTTTCATCGGACGAACCCACGAACTGACCGCGCTCAGCGCCCGGTTGGAGCGACACCGGCTGGTGACGGTGGTCGGGGTGGGCGGGGTCGGCAAGTCCCGCCTGGCGGCGCGGACCGCGCACCTCGTCCCGCGCGACGCTTTCGACAGCGTGCACTGGGTCCCGCTCTGGTCGCTGAGCGGCAGCGCTCTGCTCACTCCGCTGGTGGCGGACGCGTGCGGTCTGTCCGACCATTCCGCACGTGAGCCCGTGGACGCACTGGTCGCATGGCTCGGCGACCGCCGCGTGCTGCTCGTCCTCGACTCCTGCGAGCACCTGGTCGCCGATTGCGCGCCGCTCGTGGAGATGCTTCTCGCCCGATGCCCCGAGCTGGTGGTGCTCACGACCAGCCGGGAGCCGCTGGGCGCGGTGGGCGAACTCCTGTTCTCCCTGGGCCCTCTCACCCTGGACTCCGAAGCGATGGACCTGTTCGCCGCGAGGGCCGTCGCTGCCGGGGTGACGTGGGAGAGTCCCGAGGACCGCCTGGCCGCGAGCGAGGTGTGCCACTGGCTCGAGGGCCTTCCTCTGGCTTTGGAGCTGGCTGCCGCACAGCTTCCCGACCGGCCCGTGCGCGTCATGGCCAGGCTGTTACGGGGCAGGCTCGCGCTCGCGGCACGCGAGGAGAGCGGCGTGCGGCCCAGGCGGCACCGGGCGCTGCGTACCACGATCGGGTGGAGCCACGAACTGTGCACGCCCCCTGAGCGGCTGCTCTGGGCCAGGCTGTCGGTGTTCTGCTCGGACGCGGCCCTGGACGACGTCGTACGGGTCTGCCGCGGCGGGCCGTTGACCGACGCGGTGCTGGCGGAGGCCCTCGCCGGACTCCAGCGCAAGAGCATCGTCACCGTGGACGACGGCCGGCTGCGCATGCTCGACACCGTCCGCGAGTACGGCGCGATGTGGCTCGCGGAGCTCGGGGAGACGCGGGCGACGGCCGACCGTCACGCGCGGTACTTCCACGAGCTCGTCGCGACGGCGGACCGTGACTGGTGGGGGCCGCTCCAAGCGGCGGCGTACGCACGCCTGGCCGGCTGCCAAGGCGATCTGTGCGCCGCGCTCGACCACCTGCTCGCCACGGATCCCCCGCAGGCGGCGGCGATGGCGGGAAAGCTCGGCTTCTTCTGGGCCTGCTGCGGCCAGCTGCACGAGGCCGGGCACTATTTGGAGGAGTGCCTGCTGCTGGTCCCGGAAGCCTCCGACACCCTGGCGAGGGCGTGCTGGGCCCTGGGGGTGGTGCGCTGTCTTCGCGGGGAGTACGAGTCGGCGGCCCGGCTCGGCGCGCGCACGCGGGAGCAGGCGCTGCGGGCCGCGGACCCGGAGCTGCTCGCCGACGCCGCCTACCTGCAGGGCCTGGTCATGCTGCTCCGCGGCGAACCGCTGAAGGTCGTCGACGCTGCGGATCGGGCACTCGCGGGCCTGCACGGTCTCACGCCCTCGGCTGCCCGGTGCCGGCTGGTCCGTGTGTTCGCGCTGACGGCGACGGGCTCCCTCACGCGCGCGCGTGCCGAGGCGGAGGCGCTCCGAGCGGACTCCATGGCGGCGGGAGAGCACTGGACGCGGTCCTACGCCGAGTACCAGCTGGCGGTGATAGCGCTCGGCGAGGAACGGTCGGCGGACGCCGCGGCCCACGCCAGGGCGATGCTGCGGGACAAACGAGCGATCGGCGACGCGTTCGGGCTGGGACTCGGCCTCGACCTCCTGGCAGCCGCTCTCGCCGCCCTGGGACAGGCGGAGGAATCGGCCACGGCGTACGGCGCGGGGCAGGCGTTCTGGGAGATGGTGGGACACCCGCAGCGGGGCACCCCGGAGCTGGGCCCTCTCCGGGAACGCGCCGAGCACTCGGCACGCCGACGGATCGGCAGCGACGCCTACGACAACGCGTACGTCCTGGCCACGCTCACCGACCCCTTCGTCACCTTGGACGACGTGCTCGAATCCGAATGAGCACCGGCCACGCACCGGAGCAGGCGCCGGATGCGAGCTGAGCGACACAGGACAGGGGCCGCGTCCCGCGTACGGGCGCTGTCGGGCGCGTCATACGAGACCGGCGACGCGGAGGCCGAAGAACAGAGCGATCATGATCGACCCGATCACGATCAGAGAGAGCCACACTGTGGGGTGCTCCCAGATCCCGCCGTCGGGCCGCTCAGGATGCGCGGAGGACGTCGAACCTTCGGCGGGCGGAGTCTCCTGGGGTGGTACGGACCTGTCGGCAGCCATGACGCCTCCCGTGTGTCCGGCGGCACCGCGGCCGCCCTCCGGACCAGCGTCTCGCCACGAGGAACGTCTTGCCATCCGCATCGTTCCTGCGTCGAAAGAAGGGGAAGCGGCCACGCCCGGGAAGTCGGCCGGCCGACGACCCCTTACCGTCCGTGTCATGCGTCCGCGCAGTCGCGGTGGCCTGTTCGGGAGTTTCCTAGGGTCCCCGTGCGGTCCTCGACGAGTGCCCGGCGTCGGCAGCTCCGCGCCCGACTCAGCGATCCTCGGCCGACCCGGCCGGCTCGAAAGCCTGGGCGCCAGCAAGGCTGTCCTCGTAGACATGGTGTCGGGTGACAAGGCCGTCTTCGACGGTGACGTGCAGAGCGAACCGCGCACGATAGGCGCGCCCGGTGGAGCGGGCGGTCTGGCGGATCTCACCCAGCACGACCGCGTCGTTCCCGTCGATGAGGACGCGCTCGATCTCGGTGGCCGCGCGCTCCGGAACGTGGTGCGCGGCAAGCTCACGGAAGTGGGCGGCGGCGTCAGCACGGGTGGTCGCGGGTGCGGCCATGGCCATGACCAATCCCTCCTTCAGACGTCCGCGTCCCCCTGACGCGGCGAGAACAGCATTCTCACCAGCCACGACCGATCGAGGCGCTTACCTCCGAGGTAACGGCGCTCAACGCCCCGCTCCACTTCCCTGACGGCCTCCAGGAGTGAACGGACCGGTCGCGGAGGCTACGCACTTGTCGACGACGGTCTCCTGGCCGGCTGCCACGCCCTCCAGGCACAACCGCCCGCCCTTCTCGCGCAGGTCGACGAAGAACCGGGTGGTCGCACCGGACTGCTTCAGATCGTGGATGCGCTCGTCGCCGTAACCGAGGTCGTTCAGGATCTCGTTGACCTTCGTGGGGGTGGGCTCCACCAGCCCCAACAGGGCTTCGGCGATGCGCTGCTCGTGATGGTTGCCCGCGCACCAGTCACGCGCGTTCAGCTCCACTTCCGGTCCCGCCGTCGGTGTGTCCGGCACGACCGTGTCGACCGGCACCTCGGCGCCGGGCGGAGCGGGCGCGGGTGTCGGCGGCGGCACGGGCGGGGCGCCCGGAGGAGGGCACGACTGCTCGATGTACTCCTCGATCTCCGCGAGGGTCGGATCGGACTGCCGACTTCCCACGGATTCCGCGCCCGCGACCTGCTCTGCTCCGGTGCTCGTCTTCACGGTGCCGCACGCACCGAGTGCCAGCACGGCGAGGGCCACAAGGGCCAGGGTGAGCCGCGGCCGGCGCGAGGAACGGGCGAACACGCTGGTCGAGGAAGTGTCTCGTCTCATGGGCACAGCTTCCGGCCCAGCCGTCCCCGGCGCGTGAGTACTCGTACTCACGCGGGACGGGCTGGACACTCAACCCGGTCCACGTGGAGCTGCCTCGACCCATGCCGCCCCGAACCCGGTTTCAGTCCTGCCAGTAGAAGAGCAGCGTGTCGACGTCACGGAATCTGCGGCTGCCGAAGTAGTAGACGTCCAGGTCGGTCACTTCGATGTCCGCGGTCTCACCGTCGATCCAGCGGAAGCCGGCCTCCTCCAGTGGGAGTCGGG
Source organism: Streptomyces sp. NPDC096079 (assembly GCF_040303145.1). Lineage (NCBI taxonomy): Bacteria > Bacillati > Actinomycetota > Actinomycetes > Kitasatosporales > Streptomycetaceae > Streptomyces > Streptomyces sp. NPDC096079. Next base: position 368,228 of record NZ_JBEOST010000006.1, on the reverse strand, counting down.
CGGTGTGGTCGTGGTCGTGGCTCATGACGAAGCGGCCGAGGGTGCTCACGAGGACGTCCTCGCCGTCGCACTCGATCACGTAGTACGTGCCGTCGCCCTGCCGCTCGTGCTCCCCGCACGAGACCGGCGGTTTCGGCGCGACGCCGGCCGCGGCGAGCACGGCGAAGGCCCGAGCCGTCTGTTCCGTCACGTCCGGGCGGGCGGGCGGCTCGGTGCACAGGGCCTCAAGGCGCCACCGGGGGTCGCTCGACCGCTCACAGCCGGGGCCGTACTCGTGGACGATCGCCCGACGCAGCTCCTCGTCCAGTCCGTGGACCTCCACCCGGGGGCGGCCCAGGTGCTCGTCGAGCGTGCGCGTGTTCTCCAAGTCCTCGGTGATCCGGTGCAGTGCGAGCACGGCCCAGACCGCCGCCTCGACGGTCGATGCCTCGTCCACGTGGGCGCGGAGCCGGTCCGCGTCGGTGGCGAGCTCGTGGGCGGCGTACGCGACACCCTGGTCGGGGTCGGCGAGGTACGGGGTGACGTCCCCTCCCCCTCGGTACCGCATCCACACCGCGAACGCGCGGTCCTCAGGCCTGTCCTCGCCGAGGTCGGCCACGATCGCCTCGGCCCCGTACCGCTCGACCAGGCCCATGAGACCCGCCTCGGCGAGCTGCTGCCGGCGCCACCAGGGCGAGAAGCCGAGCGTGGCCAGCTCCCTGGCAGCCGCGCGGTCGCCGAGCAGCCCCCGAGCCTTCAGGATCGCGTCCCCCATGCCGTACGAGGACTGCTCGCTCCGGGCATCGTGGCGCAGCCAGGGCAGGAGTTCCGCCCGGTCTGCGAGGAGGTCCAGGAGCGCGATGCGGACCTCGCCCGTCTCCTCGTCGTCCTGGATCCGGCCGAGCAGGGCGAGGACCCGCGCTTCGGGGACCCGACCGGCAAGCGCCTGCACACAGACCCGGCGGCGCCACCAGGGGTTGCGGACGTCCAGCACGTAGCGGGCGAGGGCGTCGGGGTCGTGGGCGTGCAGGGCGGCGGTGTCGGGCGCGCCGCGCTCCGGTATCAGGCTGTCGATCGTCGGCATCGCCTGATGTTAGCGATCCGGGGCCGGGACTGATCACGAGATTTCGACGCGCCGAGCCCCCGTTCGGAAAGGGGACTTCAGCTGCTCGTGGGGCCTCAGCTGGTCGTCGGTGATGGTGTCTGCGCGTGCCGGACGCAGGCGCCGGCCACATGCCGGTCCGCGGGTCGAGCCGGTACCGGGCCGCCTCGTAGCGGCCCGGGTGCGCGCGGGCGTGGTCACGGTAGGCGTTCGCGAAGGCCGTCAGGGACGATCTCCGGGCACGTGTCGGCCTCGCTTCCACAGTGACGGTTACGGGGCTGTCTCCGCGGTGTTCACGGTGGCCAGGCGCCGGTTGTACTGGATCACGTCGTACTTCTGGTCACCGGAGACCACGACCTCCCGGCGCGAGGGGGTGGCGGGGAAGAAGTCGTCGGCGTCGAACGGCGCGCCGGCGGCCACGTACGCCTGCCCCTGCGGGAACGCGTACATGGTGAACCGCGTCTGCGCCGACGCGGGCAGTCCCTCGGGGTACTCCTCGGCGCGAGGGTAGGCCGTCGTGTAGACGGAGACCGACTTCGTCCCGCTCGCGGGACGGACGATCCGCGCGTGGGGGGCCGGGCGGGTGTTCGCGCCCGCCGGGTTGTGGATCCATCCCTTCCGCCCGCCGAACCAGATGGCCGTCCAGTCGCCCCGCACATCGGCGACCACGAATTCCTGCCCCCACATCGCGGTGGATCCCCAGTCGTCGATGTGCTCGGTCCCCGCCGAGCCGTCCGGACGCAGGGCGAGGTCGGAGACGAGCGGGGCGTCGGCGCGGGGCTCCGTGCGGACGTAGAGGAAGTTCGAAGGCTGTGTCTGGGTCCGGCACGTCGGGCTGCAGACCGTCACCCTCTGGGCGTTCTGGCCGTACGTCGGGGCGATGGTGATCGCCTGTCCGATGGCGACGGCGCCGCTCTTCCCGAGTGCCTCGGCGCCGACGAGCGCCATGAACTTCTCCCAGTCCCAATAGGGGCCGGGATCCCAGTGTGCGTCCGGCGCACGGGCCGGCCTCGGCGGAAGCACGTTGTCGTGCCCGAGGATGTGCTTGCGGTCCAGGGGGACGTCGAAGCGCCGTGCCAGGTAGACCACCAGCGCGGCCGTCGCCTTGTACTGGGCCGGAGTGAACCAGGTGGGACCCTGGGCAGCGTATCCCTCCATCTCGATGCCGATGCCGTGCAGGTTCAACCAGTAGTTTCCGGCGTGGAACGCGATGTCCTTGGTGGCGACCATCTGCGTCGCCGCGCTGCCGTCGGCCTTCATCACGTAGTGCGCGGAGGCCCCGCTGGCGGGGTCCTGGAACCAGCTGACTCCCCCGTCGTACGACCCTTCGAGGTCATGGATGACGATGAAGTCGATGTCCATGCCGTTCGCGTTCCGCGAGGACACCTGGTAGTTCGAGACGGCGGCGGGGGCGAACCGGCAGTTCAGCTGGCTCGGACACTCCGGCACCGCCGCCGCGGCCTGCGTCCGCAGCCCCAGGGACGCGAGCTGTGACCTCGTCGGGCGGACGGACGGCGTCTCGGGCAGCGACACGCTCTCGCCGTCCTTGCGTACCCTCTGCCTGCCGCTGCGGATCGCTTCGAACACGCCGTCGGCGAACCGCCCCGCCACGGTGGTGTCGGGGGCCTGGCTGTAGCGCGCCACGGCTCCGTACCAGCCGCCCGGGTCGAGCGGCATCCGACGGGTGATCCGCCGTTGGTACGAGGCGAGCAGGGCAGCGCCGCCTCGAAGGTTCTGCAGTTCGTCCCGCTTGAGGGTCTCGGGCGCGACGCCGATCATCGCGGCGGCGGCCTGCAAGGTGTGCTCGGACGGATCGTCGGTGCCCGTGGCGTCCACCGGCCCTTCGCCCGGCCGATGGGCGTACCGTCCGCCGGACGTCGTGTCCGTCAGGTGCATCGGGCCGTAGCCGCCCTTGGTGCTCGGGCGGCCGTCGTTGGCCTCCCACCACGAGGACTCGTAGCTGACGCCGAGAAGTACTTCCTTCGGCACGCCGAATTCCGCCGCCGCTTGCTCGGCCGCCCGCTCGAAGTCGCCGGGGGTCGCGTCGGAGGGCCGGGCGTTCCCGGCAGTGGCGCATCCCCAGATGAGGGCTGCCGCCAATCCCGCAGCACCGAGAACCCGTTGCCGCCTGTGTCTTCCGGTCACACCATGTCCATTTCGCTCGGGCGCTCGTCGTTCGGTCGCGGCCGTCGGTGCGGCCGCCACCATCCTTCGGACGGGCTCCTGTCCCGGTCCCACCGACACGCCCGACACGCCCCGGCCCGTCACCGCACCAGCGCAGTGATCCCGCGCGTTGTTCGCGAGCGGCGGTCGCGCGGCCTGGCGGTGTTCAGGCACGGCAGGCGGCTGCCGCTCGCTCGACGAAGGACGCGGGCAGCTCGTGGCCGAGGGGGGCCAGGCTGATCGTGCCGTTCCACAGCACGGCCTGTAGGCACTCCTGGACACCGCGCACCACGGGCCCCTCCCGGGGGGGAGTCGAGATCCTCGGCGCGGCCGGCCTGGTCCTGCCGCCGCTGACCGGCATCGCGCTCCCGCTCGCTCCGGCCGCGGCCATCGGCCTCGTACTCCTGCAGGCGGGCGCGATCGCCGTCCACCTGACCGGTCGGGACCGCCGGATCGCGCTCAACATCGCCGTGACCATCACCACGGTGGTGGCCGGCGGACTGGCCACCACCTGGTGACGGGTCCTTGCCGCGGTACCCGCGTGCGGTGCCCGCGTCCCCGTCCGGTGATGACCGGGGCTCATCGAGCCCACGGCCCCCACCACTTCGGCGGCAACGGGTCCGCCGGTGTCGAAGTCGGCTGGTCGGGATGGAGTCCGAGGCGCCGCAGGGCATCCGCGCGGAAGCGGACCGCGATCGTGCCGTGCCAGTGTCCGTCCGCACGGACCCCGCACATCAGATCGACCCTGACCTCGTCGTCGGCGAACGGGTGCCAGTCGATGCCGCGGTCCCGCAGTCAAACCGCCGTCAGCCGGCCCGGCCGAGGGCTGCCGGCGACGTTCTCGAAGCGGAAGAGGGTCACCCATTCGACAGACTGATCGCACATGCCGTCATGATGCCCCGGCACACGAGCCCGCCGCTCGGACTATCCCTCTCCGCTCGGTCCTCGCCCCGCCGCTCCTCGGCCTTCTCCCGCCGCCGAGTGCCGCTACGCGGGGTTCTTGACGTCCGCCACGTACACGGCGCCGCCCAGGCAGTCGCGGATCTCGTGGCGGGGCGCGGTCCCCGTCCAGCGGAGGAACCCGGTGGAGCCGGTCGCGCTCGACATGTCGATGAAGCGGCACCCGTCGTAGATGAGCTTGCCCGCGGTGGTCGCGGCCGTTCCGGTGGCCACCTGGTGCGAGCCCATCAGCGCGCAGTCCGTGTAGCGGACCGTCGGGCCGCGGTCGCCGTTGGCGTTGAACGCGTAGACGTGCGTGACGGCGTCCGGCGCCCACGACTTGAAGCTGTTGGCGGTGTCGTCGCACGAGACGAAGGAGATGCTGCCCTTGTACCAGCGGGAGTCGATCACCTTGTGGCCGGTGCCGCGCAGCTCGAAGCGGATCCCCTGGGCGTAGAGCCGCATCACGGAGTCCGCGCGGCTGGCCGCGGCCGAGGAGAGCTGGAAGAAGGTGCCGGTCGAGGCGGCGTCCGTGAGGATGTAGGAGCCGCCGATGAAGTTCATCGAGCCACCGCGGTTGTTCTTCACGAACACACCGGCCTTGTACTCCACCTTGCACTCGCGGAACCAGTAGTTCAGGAACTGGTCCTGCTGGCTCGCGGTGGGCGTCATCCCCATGACGAGGAAGGCGTCCGAGTAGGTGCCGCCGATCTGGCAGTGGTCCCAGCCCATCTCGCTGTTGAGGTTCGAGGTGGTGGCCGGGCCGTCGAGGCCGATGCCGCGCTTCCAGCTGCCCTGCCACTCGACGTCGCTGTACCAGGTGTCCTGGACGCCGTGCGAGGCCGAGGAGTACGCGTAGCAGAAGCTGGAGGTGGGGTTCTCGCTGACGAAGGTGACGCCGGAGATCCGGATGTTCTTGTAGCGCTGGTTGTTGGTCCAGAGCGTGGTGTCGTTCTCGGCCGGCGCGTAGATGATGCGGGTGAGCCGCTTCCCGTAGCCGGTGATCGTGACGCCGTCGATGACGCCCCCGACGTTGCCCTCGCCGGCGTTGGTGCCGTCGATGTTGGGGAGCAGGGAGTCGGGCCGGGTCAGCCGGTACGTGCCCGGCGGGATGACCAGGACCTTCTTCGGGACCGCGCCGGAGATCGGGTCGGGCTGGTACGAGGCGAGGACCTCGGCGGCGGCGGCCCGGAAGGCGTCGTCGCTCGGGTTGACGCCCGTGGGGTCCGCGAGCTTGCTGATCACGGAGACGCTGTGCGGGTCGTTGCCGGAACCCGCGGCGTACGCCGGGGTGCCGCCGCCCATGACGACCGAACCGGCCGCCGCGCCCGCACCGGCCGTCGCCAGGCCACGGATGACGGATCTTCTGTCCATCTGACCGGTCATTTCATTCCCCCAAAGTCGTGATCAAGAGTCGTGATCATGAGAAAGACAGCACATGTGATCATGAGTTCGCAGTCCGTGCAAGAGCGGACGGCTCGTGATGGGGACGCTTCACTTCGCGCGGGGCCGGGTGCCGCTAGTGCCGTGACCGGCAATGTTCACTGGTGATTTGGGTGGTGTCGTGGATCCTGAAGGGGTGTAAGTATGCGTGTATGTCGATCACTTCAGTGACTTTGCGCCGCCGCGTGGATGACCTCGACGCTGCTGTGCCCTTCTACGAGCAGCTCACCGGGGAAGCGGCCAACAGGTTTCGGTTCGCAGGCCTGGAACTGGCCGCTGTCGGCGCCTTCCTCCTTTTCAGCGGGTCCGACGAGGCGGCAGGGCGCTTCGCGGGAGTGGCTGCGACGTTGTCGGTGCCGGACCTGAACCAGGCCGTATCGGGAGCCGTGGCGGCCGGGGCCACCCTGATTGCTCCTCCGCAGGCCACCCCGAACGGACACCGCGCCGCGCTGCGCCATCCGGACGGGGGCGTCTACGAGTACGTCAGCCACTGAGGAAAACAATCGGGAACAAGGTGGGGCGGTTGGTCAGGCTGCGCCCAGGAGTGGTCTGCCGCCCCAGCGGATGCCTTTCTCGCTGCGGATGCGAGCGCGTTCACGTCGCTGTGCCACCAGCACAACGAGCAACCCGGTGAACCCATGCGGTCACAGCACTAGGCGGGACCGGCGGTGGGGGCGGTGTCGGTGGTGCCGGCGGGCGGAGCCTGCTCATAGAGCGCCACCAGGACGCCGTGCACGGGCTGGTCCTCCGCGCTCTCCTCCGCCTCGTCGACCAGTCGGGCGAGGGTGTCGCCGAGTTCCCGCGCCTTCGCCGGGGTGAGACGGAGGTGGCGCAGCGTCAGCTGGCTCTGGGCGGGAGAGCGGCTCAGCTCGTGGGCGACCGCGGCGAGCATCGCGGCCGTGCCCGCCGCCTGGGGTTCGGCGACGAGCATGCGGCGGGCCGTGCGCTGGTAGTACTGCTCGGTGCCGCCGCGGACCCGGCGGGTCTCGGCGACGTGGATCAGCCCGGCCTCGCGGAGCACCTTGAGGTGGTGGGCGACGTTGCCCTTCTTCGCGTCGAGCTGCGCCGCGAGCTGGCTGGTGGTGGCGGGCCGGTGCCCCAGGGCGAAGAGCAGCCGCTGACGCAGCGGGTGGGCGAGCGCCGCGAACTGCTCGGGCGCACCGATCTCCAGGACGTCCTCGGGAGGCGGCGGGCAGGGAGTCTGATCACGCATGCCGAAAGTGTCTAAATTCTTTGACGCTTACGCAAGGGCAGTGCTCTACTGCCTGCCATGACGACTTCAACGAAGCTTGCACCGGCCCCTGTTGTCGACGAGACAGTCCGGCTCGTGACCGAGAACTACGTGTTTCCCGAGATAGCCGAGCAGCTCGCCGTGCTCCTGCGTCGACGCCTCGCCGAGGGCGCCTACGACGTCGACGGAGCCGACGAGCTCGCCCGTCTGGTCACCACGGACCTGCAGTCGGTCAACGGCGACCGGCACCTGAGACTGAAGCACCACGCCGACCCGGTGTCCCCGGAACAGGGGGCCGCCACCCTGGACGCCATGCGCCGGGACTTCGACACCACGCTCGGCGGTGCGCCCCGGGTGCAGCTGCTCGACGGAGGGGTCGCCGTGGTCGAGCTCTCACCGATGCTGTTTCCGCTGGAGTGGGCCGCCGAGCCGCTGAGTGCCGCGCTCACCCTGGCGGCCCGCGCCCGTGCGCTGATCCTGGACCTCCGCGCCAACCGGGGCGGCGACCCGGACACCGTGGCCTTCGTCTGCAGCCACCTCCTCGACGAGCGCACCCACCTCAACAGCATGCACTGGCGCAGCGACCAGCGCGTCGAGCAGTCCTGGAGCCAGCCGCACGTTCCCGGCGCGCGCTTCGGCGGCAGCAAGCCGCTGTACGTGCTGACCAGCGGCAGCACCTTCTCCGCCGCCGAGGAGCTGTCGTACGACCTCCAGCAGCTCGGCCGCGCCGTGGTCGTCGGCGAGCCCACCCTCGGCGGCGCACACCCGTGCAGGGGCTGGACGGTGCACCCGCACCTGGAAGCCACCATCCCCGTCGGCCGCGCCGTCAACCCCGTCTCCGGTACGAACTGGGAGGGCACCGGCGTCCAGCCGGACGTCCCCTGCGCCGCCGCCGAATCCCTCGACCATGCGCACGCGCTGGCCCTCACCCGACTGGCAGGTCCGCAGCCCGGCCGTGGGTGAGCATGTGGGGGGCGGCGTGGAGGATGACGGACGACGCAGCGGCATTCATTGCTTCTCGGAGCACGCGGCCGCATCGGTGAGCTTCTCGACCGCTTCCTTCGTCTTCTGCTGCATGGAGTTCGGGTCGTAGTTCATCGCGACGGTCGCCTGACGCTGACCGTTCGTCGTCGCATACGACTCGACGAGGTATCCGGGGAAGTTCCCTCCGTGCCCCCACCAGGTTCCGCAGGAGAACGTGCGGGGGACGATCCCGAGACCGTACTTCGCGCCGCTGCTGCCCGTTACCGTCGTCATCATCTCCTTCAGCAGGTCAGGCGGGAGCAGGCGGCCCGTCAGCAGAGCATGGTAGAACGACGAGACATCGGTTGAGGAGGCGATGATTCCACCGCCGGCCCAGGCGATGGAGGGGCTGAATCGCGTCACGTCGGTCGCCGGCGGCTTGCCGAGCACGAAGTACCCGTGGGCGTGGGGACCGGTGATGTCAGGCCCGGTGGGCAAGTAGGAGGAATCCAGCTTGAGCGGCGTGAAGATGCGGTCGTCGAATTGGGTGGCCAGAGAGGTCCCGGCCACCTTCTCGATGATGAGCCCGGCCACCGTGTAGTTCGTGTTCGAGTACGCGGCGTCCGTACCTGGCTGGAACTTCCTCGGCAGGGAGGTTCCCAGCTTCACGAGCTGCTGCGGCGTCGTGACGTGCGTGACGTCACCGGCGAGGTACGGGGCGAGGTAGCGGGGGTTCTCCTCGTAGTTGGGGATTCCGCTCGAATGGTTCAGGAGCTGCCGGACCGTGATCTTCTCTGCTTCGGGTACCAGGCCGGGCAGCCACTTCTGCACGGAATCGTCCAGCGTCATCTTCCCCTCGTCGACCAACTGGAGGATGACGACTGCCACGTACGACTTGGCCAGGCTGCCGATCCTGAAGCGGTCCTCCACCGTCATGGGAGTGCGGGACGCGATGTCACCCAGCCCCCAGGCGTTGGCGGCCTGGGCCCCCTTGTCGGCGGTCACCACCACTACGCCGGGGACCTCGGTGGCCAGAACCGCGTCGACGTCCTGCTGCAGATTCTTCCTCTGGGATTCCGAACTCGACTCTCCCTCGTCGCCACAAGCGCCGAGGAGGAGGGCGACAGCAAGGGGAATGGCGATGCGTCTGATCGGAGCCTTCACGGTTCACTTCTCCAGCGTGGGGGGATCGGCTCTACGATGCCCATCCACGCGTCCTGCGGCAGGGAGGCACGCCGTGGCGGCCTGACGTCCCCCGACCGCCGGGGGCACCGGCACCGCGCCTGGGCAGCGGCGCTGAAGCCCGTCCGCCCTTCAGAGTGCTCGCAGGGTGGCGATGGCCTTCTCGATGCGCCGTTGGCGCGTCTCCGGCTTCTTGGCGCTCTCGATGGCCCGCACGTGCTCGCGCTTGCGGCCGTGGGCAAGGCGGTCGTACGCCGTGCGGGCGAGGGGGTCGTCGTCCAGCGCCCGGGCGAAATCCGGGGGTTCGACGACGACACGCGGCTCGGTGTCCAGCTCGACCTCGACCTCGACCTCCTCGCCGATCGCGACATCCGCGGCCTGCCGGTTGGCGTTGCTGAGGCCGAGCAGGTGACGGCCGCGCAGGATGGCGACCCGGCTCTTCCAGGAATGCCCGTTGACGGTGATCGTCACCGGTGGCCGCGCGCCCCCGCCGAGCGCGGCCACCACCTCGGGCGGAACTTCCAGGCCCCGCATGGGCTCCGGCGGCTCGACCTCTGCCCGGAACTTCATGATCTTTCTCCTCGCGGTCTCATCGGTGCGTGGTCGCCGGTCGAATGGCCGGTCGGACTGTCGGTCGGTCGGACTGCCGGTCGGTCGGATCGCGGGTCGGTGTCGTGGGTCGGTGTCGTGGGTCGGTGTCGTGGGACCTGTGGTCAGGGCTGCGCGGGCGCGGGCGGCGCGGCGGCCTCCCACGCGAACCCGTCCAGGTCGGTGAAGGCACCGCCGGTGCTGCCCAGGACGACGCGGTGCGAGCCGGTGCCGTCGACCGGGACACCGAGGTCCTTGGCCAGGGCGCGACGCTTGTACAGCGCCAGCGTGAGGGCCCCGGACTGTCCGGCGGCGAACTCGGCGTACTTGCCGCCGAAGCTCTTGGCCACGGTCATGCCCTGGCCGACGTAGAGCTCCTTGGTGGCCTTCACGTCCTCGACGCCGATCAGCAGGACGATCGCGTCGATCTCGCGGGTGGCGGGGCCGGTGTCCTTCTTCTCCGAGGTCGCGATCTTCCAGATCGTCCCGTCCGGGGCCTGGACGACGCCGCTGTAGCCCCACATCGACCTCGCGGCGGGCTTCAGGACCGTCGCGCCGGCCTCCACGGCGGCGCCGAAGAAGCCGTCGACGGTGGCCGGACGGGACACCGTCAGGGCCAGGGTGAAGCCGCGGAATCCCGTGGTGTGCGTCTCGGAAGCCCTCAGGCGGATGTACGTGTCCACTCCGAAGCTGCTGTAGAAGCGGCGAGCGGCCTCCAGGTCGGCCACCTCAAGGGTGACGGACGCGAGGGAGATGTCAGATGCGGTGAACGTCTTGGTTGCCATGACCCTCACGCTAGGGGCCGCGGGGTCGCGGGCGCTTCTCGAATCCTGACCGGTCCGGAGACCACGCACGGTGACGGCCGTCAGCCGGCGCGGGACCCGGCCGCGCAGGGCCTTCGTGTGGGGTGGCGGCTCCGACCCAGGGGTTGGCCGGAGCCGCCAGAGGCGCCGCGGAAAACGCGGCGCGGACCGTCGAAACACCGAAGCCGCCTGAGGAGGAGGGGGTGGCGGCCTTCGATGTTCTGTTCGGGCCCGTGGGGGCTCCTGTAGTAAATATATATACCGTCGAGTACGCAAGGGCATGAAAATTTTCATGCTGCTCGGGTGCGCGCCGCGCCCGCGCGAAGAGCCGGTGCACGGCCCTGTCGGGGGCTCGGTTCAGCCGGTCTCAGTCGTCCAGGAAGAAATCGTGCTGGTCCGCGGCGTGCTCGTACTTCTCCAGCCGGGTCTGCGTGCGCTCCGGGTCCGCGTCCGCCATGGCCTGGAGGATGCCCGCCGACAGCAGCCCCGGCGCCGCGTACGAGTCGAAGACGAGCCGCGAGCCCGTGCCCGCGGTGAACACCTCGTCGGCCTCGTCGGCCAGCGGCCCGAGCGCCAGATCCGTGATCAGCGCGACGCGCAGCCCGACACCGCGGGCCGCGCGCACGACGGCGAGCGTCTCCTTGGCGTGCCGGGGCATCGCGAAGGCGAGCACCCACGTTCCGCCCGCTTCGCGCGCTTGGAGCAGCGCGTCGAAGGCGACGCTGCCACCCCGCGTCACCACCCGGACGTCAGGATGGATGCGCCGTGCGGCGTACGCGAAGTACTCGGCGAGGGAGACCGAGATCCGCAGGCCGACGACCGTCAGCGGCACGGACCGGGCCAGCTCGCCGCCGATGCCGACGATCCGGTCGGGGTCGGCCAGGGCACGCCGCAGGGACGTCAGGTTCTCGATCTCGGCGTCGATCGCCGACTGGAGTTCGTTGCGGTGCTGCTCCTCCCCCTCGCCCGGCGCGCCGGCGACGGCGCTGAGCGCGATGGGCTGGAGCGCCTCCCGGAGCGCGGGGTAGCCGCTGAATCCCAGCGAGGAGGCGAAGCGGGTCACGGACGGCTGGCTGACCCCGACGCGCTCCGCGAGCTCGGTGATCGAGAGGAACGCGGCCTCGGTGAGGTGATCGGTGAGGAACTGGGCGATGCGCCGCTGTGCCGGAGACAGCCGGTGCCCGCCGAACAACGCCCGGACCCGCTCGGCGGGAGAGGCAGCCACCGCCTCGGCGTGCGCCTCGGACGCGCGCCTGCCCGGCGTGATCGCAGCCGCCTGTGCACGCGCCTGCTGCCCGGATGCCACGGGGTGCCTCCTTCTCGTCTCGCTGCCGCCCAAGATAGTTCACCCCGTGCCCGGCCCCCGCGAAGTCGCGGCACATCAGCCGGGAAAGGCGGGGCGCACCGGACCCGGCCGCGCTCTAACGTCGCCTGCCCGCCGCCAGTACGACCGCGGTCGACAGTGCCAGGATCGCGACGAGCACCCCTTCCACGCCGGTACGGGCCTGCAGAAGCCCGCCGGTCAGCGCCCCCGTGGCGAGCGCCGCCACGGACACCCCGCGCCGTACGGTCGCCCGCCCCGGGCGGTCCGCCGCCATGCCCGTGAGGGTCCGTGTCATGACTGTGGTGGTCAGATCAGGCACCCCCAGGCGGTGCACGACGGCATTCTGCAGGCCCATGCCGCAGGCCAGGGGAACGAGCACCGCGTATCGCCCCCCACCCGCGATCTCAGCGACCAGCGCGACCGCCGTCAGGACCGTCTGCGTCGCGAGCAGCGGTACGAGGAACCTTCGCGCCTCCGCTTCCGCCTCCCGCCGCCACGCACCGCCCGCGACCGCCCCGGTCACGAAGCCCGTCAAGGCCACGGCGGCGGCGAGGGCCGACAGCTCGGCGGCTCCGGACAGCGCAAACCCGAGGAAGACCACGTTGCCGGTCATGTTGGCGACGAAGACCCGGCCGAGCCCCAGGAAGCTCGCCGCGTCGACCAGACCACTGAGGAACGTCAACGCGAGGAGCAGCGGAGCAAGTCGTGCGTAGGGGTGGCCTTCGGGGAACATCCACCGCGCTGCCGCCCCGCTCGTCCCACCCCCGACCGCCCGCAGCCACTTCACCCCCTCAGTGGAACAGACCCGAGGACGCCCCGCGAACGTCCCGCGGCCGATCGTGCGCACTCCCCCGCACACGATTCCGCCCGGCACGTGCGGCTCGGTCACGGGGGTGGCCCAGATGCCGAGGGTCCGGCCCGGCCCGGTCCGGTCCGGTCCGATCCGGTCCGTCAGTTCTCAGCGGGCCTGAGGAACTCGGTGCCGATGGACCGGGCCGTGTCCTCGACCGCTTCCCGGTTCTTGTCGGCGGCCGTGAACAGGGCCATGCCGAGGCTGCCCTTGTCGGCCCACAGGCACATCGCCCGCAGGGTTCCGGTGGCCGTTTCGGTGTACCGCAGGCAGCGCATCCAGCCCCCGTACGGACCGGGCCCGGCGCGCCAGCTGTCGTGGACGGTGCCGATCCCCGCCGTGTCGGGCAGGAGCCCTCTGCCGTCGTCCACGGACGACTCCCGCATCTCGTGGAAGTCCCCGGTCGTCACGGCCACCAGGTACTCGGCGGCGGCGTCCGGGGCCGCGTCCCCGGCGACGTACACCCGGGCCGTCGAACCGTCCTTGTCGCCGTCGGGTACGGAACCGAACGGGTCGAACTCCGCGCGGAGGTCGAAGCCTTGCAGGCCCCGGAAGGTGTCGTGGGCGACGATCTCGTAGCGGGGGTAGGCGAGGGAGGAGGCGTACGCCGTGCCGCCCACGATCAGCAGGAGCGCGAGTCCGGCTCCGGCGAACGCGTACTCACGTCGCGTGACGCGCGGTACGGGTGGCAGCTCGGCCGGCCCCGCCCCGTCGTCACCGGGGACGTCCTCGACGGTCGCCGCGACGATCCGCTCGGCAGCGCGCTCGCGGGCGGCCCGCAGCGCGCGGCGGAGACCGAGGAACGGGAGGCCCAGCAGCAGACCGACCCCGGTGGCCACGCCGTACGGGATCATCGGGAGGACGGTGACGCGTACGACGACCAGTGCGGCGACCACCACCCCGACGGCGAACCGGTACTCGAGTCCCCGGCGCAGCAGCAGCCGCGCCCAGGTGCGGCCTGGGGCCGCGAGGGCGGCGGTCGTCTCGGCGAGCACGGCGAGTCGCCGGTCGTGCGGAGCCGCCGCGGCCGCGAGCGCCGCCTGAGCGGCGGCGGCTTGGGGCGTGGGGGCTTCGGTGAAGGCGCGGGCGGTGTCGTACGACTGCACCCGGCGAACCGATACCGGGTTCTTGCTGGTGAGGGAGACGGAGCCCTTGGCCGCTTCGGCCCGCGACAGCTCCGGCGCGTTCGGCGCGAGTTCTCGCAGACGGGCGAGGAGTGCGGGGCCCCGGGCGTGTCGACCGGGGCGGTCCAGCGGGTCGGTGCGGGCGCAGAGTTCCGCGTACCCGGCGAGCAGGCCCGTGTCGTCCGGGAAGGCTTCCAGGCCTTCACGGAAGACCCGCTCGGCGGCGTCGTCGTGGTCGTCGTCGTCCTCGGCCATGTGGGCGCGGGCCAGCGCGAGCAGGAGCCCGGCGTCGGGCCCGCCGGTGTCCAGCGCGGTACGCGCGGTGGCCCGCGCCTGGGCCGGCCGGTCCACGGCGATCAGCGCGTCGACGCGTGCCCGCGCGTCGTGGCGCGTGTGGTCATCGGTTTCGTTCACGAGTCCCCGCCCCTGGTGCAGCAGGCCGGTCGAACGCGGCCGCGAGCGCCACTATCACTCGCACCGGAACTCTGGTCAACCGGAGATCAGCTTTCCTGACCTGCTCTTTTGCCGCAGAGCAGCATGCAATCGGACGCTCTTCGGTGACCTCGGGGCAGGAACGTCACCGCCGGGAAAGCCTTCCGCGACCTCAGGGCAGGAACGTCACCGCCGGGAAAGCCCTCCGCGACCTCAGGGCAGGAACGTCACCGCCGGGAAAGCCCGGGACGGGCCGTCGAGGAGGTGTCCGGGGCGGTGGCGGTGGCGCAGGTGCTCGTCGAAGAACGCGAGCGGATACGCCTGCTGGATCCTCACCGCCTGGTCCGGGTCGAGAGTGCCGATCACGTCCCGGAGCTGCTGCCCGCTCCATCCCAGCTCCTTCGCCACCTGCGGGAACAGCGCCTCGTTGTCGCCGTACGAGATGTGGACCGCGCCGTCGACGTGGATGTTCCGCCGCCAGCCCCGCAGCAGCGACCAGAACGCGGCGGCCTCGGGGTCCGTGGCCCGGGTGAACTCGGCGGACATCATCAGGAACGGCCGGTCCAGGTCGCCGGCCAGCGGCGGGTTCATCTGCATCGGCGCGTCGAGGCTCAGGCCGGCCCGGATGCGCCGGTCCGCGAGCATCGCGCAGGCCGTCGCCGTCCCGCCCTTCGACCAGCCGAACGCGCCCATGCGGCCCGGATCGAGGGAGCCCAGCAGCCCGGCGGGCAGTTCCTTGCGGTCGACGTCGGGATTGCGCCCGGCGGCGAGCCGCTCGGCACAGTCGAGGACGAAGCGCAGGTCGGCGGCGAAGTCGCCGGGCCGGGTGGGTGCCTGCGGGTCACGGAGCGGAGTGGTGATCCGACCGTCGGGAAACTCGGTGAACGTGTCGTACTGGTGAGCCACCGTCACCACCGCGTATCCGTGGCTGGCGAGCTCCTGGACCACGACGGTGTGATCGCCCTCGTGGCTGTGCGCGCCGTGCGAGAACACCACGACCGGCAGCCGGCGGCCCATACGCGCCACCGGAGCACCCAAGTGGCCGGCGGTGAGCGGCCCCAGGTCGGCGAGTTCGCTGAACCCGACGTCGGCGACGAAGGCCCGGAACGCGCCGTCCGGCATCCACGGCGCCACCGGGAACCGTCGGACGCCTCGGGCGGGGTACCAGACGGTGGCCATCAGCTCGCGGAAGTGGCCGGGGCCCGCGATGCCGTCCGGACGTGACCGGTCGACGAGGTGCAGCCGGACCGTGCCCACCGGGTACGGCCCTGTCGGCGCGGGCAGCGTGAAGCGCGCCGCGGCAGGGGCGTTCGCCGCAGGTGCCTTCGCGGCGGGGACGTTCCCGGCGGGGACGGCCCACGCGGGGGCGGCGAGGGCAGCGAGCGGCACCGCGGCCCCGACGGCCAGCCCCGCTCCCAGCGCGCGGCGGCGGGTCATGGCCGTCTGTCCGTCGAACGGCGTGGTGGTCATGGACATCTCCCGATGTGATGCGTCGTCAACTGCGCCCGAGCGAGACGCCCATGGGCACAGAGCAACGCTGTCACGTGGCTGATCGGGCGGCATCGGCCCACCGTTTGATCGCGGCGCCCTCGCATTGGTCCGCGGGTGTACACCCGCGGGCTGATGTGACGAACCGTTTCCGCCCTCGGCAAGCGCGGTGCGGCATACGATCCGACCATGATCGCCTCCGTCACGCTCCACGCCCCCGCGACGCCGACCGCAGCCGCTCTGACCCTTCGCCCCTGGTGCGCCGAGGACGTCACCGCGCTGGTCGAGGCGTACCAGGACCCCGAACTCCGGCGTTGGTCGGGCTCCCGCCTGGAGAGCGAGGACGACGGACAGCGGTGGGTGGGAGTGCAGGAACGGGGCTGGGCGACCGGCATCCGGTTCGCCTTCGCGGTGCTGGAGGAAACCCTCGACCCGGTGGCGCCACGGTTGGTGGGCAACGTCGTGCTCAAGAGAACCGACTCCGGGCGCCCTTCCGCCGAGGTCGGCTACTGGACGGCGGCACGGGCGCGCGGGCGAGGCGTGGCGCCGCGCGCCCTGGAGACGCTCACCGGCTGGGCCTTCGACACCTTCCGCGACGATGGGTGGGAAGGCCTAGAACTTCTCCATCAGGTGGACAACCCGGCCTCCTGCCGCGTCGCCGAGAAGAGCGGCTACGTGTTCGACAGGCTCCTGCCGTCGTCCCCGCCCGCGTACCCCCTCGATGGGCATCTGCACCTGCGGCGCGCGGCCGCCTGACCCCCTCTCGTCCCGGATCGACTGTCTGGGTGTTCTCGATCCGACCGGCGGCGCCGACGCAGGGGCCGATGAGCCCGCTACCAGGGCACTGTTCCCCCGTCGTCGAAGAATCCACCGGTCGGTCCGTCGTCGGGCAGGGTCGCGAGGCGGATCGCGATCGCCGCGCCCTGGTGGGCCGTGCGGACGCCCTGGAAGCCGTTGAGGTCGGTGGCGGTGAAGCCGGGGCAGCCGGAGTTGATCAGGATGTGGGTGTCGCTCAGTTCCTTGGCGTACTGGACGGTGACGGCGTTGAGGAAGGTCTTGGACGCCAAGTACGCAGCGGGAACCGGGCCCATGTCGATGCCGGGCGTGGTCTGCAGGCCGAGCGAGCCGACGCTGCTGGACATGTTCACGATCCGCGGTGCTGCCGAGCCGCGCAGCATGGGCAGCATCGCGTTGGTGACGCGGATGACCCCGATCACGTTGGTTTCCACCACGCTGCGTACGGTCGCGGGCTCGACCGTGGTGGGCGTCTGCGGCATGCCGCCGGTGATCGCGGCGTTGTTGATCAGGACGTCGAGCCCTCCGGCGCGGTCGGCGACCAGCTCGGCCGCGGCGGCCACACTCGTGTCGTCCGTCACGTCGAGCGGAACGCCGAACGCGTCCGTCCCCGCTGCCCGCAGCTTCTCCACCGCGATGTCGCGGCGCTGTTGATCCCGCGCGCCCACGCCGACGCGCCAGCCGAGGGACCCCAGGCCCGCCGCGATCTCGTATCCGATTCCCTTGTTCGCACCGGTCACCAGCGCGATCGTCTGTTCACTCATGTCGGCAAGCGTGGTGCCGACGCGGCCGACGCGTCCAAGACCGACTGGGTGGGGGGTGATACCGCACGGATATCGGCCGTGGTGAGCGCCGGATACGATGACGCGGTGGAGACGCGGGAGCTACGGTATTTCGTCGCCGTGGCGGAGGAGTTGCACTTCGGGCGGGCGGCGCAGCGGCTCGCCATGGCGCAGCCGCCGCTGTCGCGGGCAATCCAGCAGCTGGAGCGGCGGCTCGGAGTGGTTCTGCTGCACCGCACCGCACGCGCAGTCGCCTTGACGGAGGCCGGGGCGGTGCTTCTGCGGGAGGCCCGGACCGCCCTCGACGCGGTCGAGGCCGCCGAGCGCCGCACCCGCCGTGCCGCTGCCGGACCGCCCGGTGTGGTGCTGGCCACGAAAGCCGGAGCGTCCAGCGAACTGCTGTCGAAGCTGCTGGACGCCTACGCCGCCGAACCCGGCGCGGTCGCCGTCGAGGTGATGCTGTGCGGGCCCGGCGAGCAGGAAGGGCTACTGCGCTCCGGGCGTGCCGACGTCGCTCTGCTCCACCGGCCCTTCGACACGACGGCCGGACTCGACACCGAGGAGCTGAACACCGAGCAGCAGGTCGTGGTCCTGCCCTCGGGTCACCCCTTGGCCACCCGACCCCATGTGTCGATGGCCGAAGTCACCACCCTGACGGGCCTTCCCCTGCCCCGCTGGCCCCGACGGGACGGGGGCTATCCGGACGGACCCGGCCCGCAGGTGCGCGACCACACTCAGCTGTTCCAGCTGATCGCGCTCGGACGGGCCTGCGCGCTCGTGCCCGAGTCCCTCCGAGCCCACCTGCGCGACAGCCACGCGACGGTGCCGGTGCCGGACGCACCGGCCGTCACGACCGTCATCGCCTGGCCACCACACAGCAGATCCAAGGCCGTCGCCGACCTCGTCCGCACCGCGACGCGCCTCTAGGGGCTGTCCCGTAAAGATCCAACTCGCCGCTTCCAGTCTGGACCGCTGCCGGTGAACCTGAGGCAGCGCGCCGGCATGCAGCGCTAAGGGTTCGTCGGGATCACCGGTGCGGGCAGGTCTGGAGCACGACCGAGGGCGGAGGCGACCGGGGCGGCGTCAGCGGGTAGGTGCCGAGCGGCCCAGACAGCGGCCGACTGGAGGAAGTCGATCAGGCCTTTCTCTGCGTCGGCGAGCAGGCGACACTCGATCTCGCGGGCGCAGAGCCCGAGGTGTTCGATGGAGGCAGATCTACGGTCGTGGTCGGGGCTGCGGCTGTTGTGATCATCGGGGATGCAGCGGACGATCCGGCAGCAGGCGGCGTGTGGAACGACCAGGAGTTCCGTCTACGAGGTCCGTGACCGGCCTGGACACCGACGGGCACCGCTGGCAGGCATGGCTTCACCTGGACAACGCCGCTGCTCTCCTCGTCGAGGAACCCGAGGACGTGGACGACGTGAGCCTGTGGATGGCCACCCCGGAGTTCGAAGAGGCCATCGGACACAAGCGCGCAGAGCTCGATGCGGACGTACCGGCCGACGCCGAAGGCGCTCTCAGACGGGCGTCAGCAGCTGGTGTCCCAACCGCGGCGCAGCAGCCTCGGATCGAGGAACTGCTGCGCACACAGGAGACCTTCGTGGAGGAGCTGTTCGACGCGCTGCTGAACGAGCTGGGGTTCCCTGAAGCTCTTCACTCCACACCGCAGCCATAAGAAACGACGTCTCATGCGGGACAGCCTCTTTTGGGAGTCAGTTGCCCGGGTTGTCGACGAACCCCACGACATCGAAATACTGGACGGTGGGCGCCGCACCGTAAATTCCCGACACCTTTGCGACCAGCTCTTCCGTGAAGAACGAGCGGCCCTTCCCCTCGTCGTCCCACACGTAGAAGTTCCTTGCCGTGCCGTCTTCGCCGAGCATGAAGCTCTTCAAGCGCAGTCCGGCCATGCCTTCGAACGGTGTACGGAGTTCGCCGGCAATCCTCTCAAGCGTTGAACGATCAAACTTTTCGGACTTCGCGAAGGTCACGAGCACGCCGATCATCAGGCCTCCTGTCGATGGGGTGAGCAATTCGATCGAGTGACGCTAGCGGCGGAGCCTAGTACACGTTTCCGGGAATTCCGGCCATTGGGCCACGCGTCGGAGGCGTGCCTCGGAGGAGGCGATGCGGGCCAGAAGTGCGTCAGCATTTCCATCAATGTTCTTCGGAGCGGTGCGGGAGACGCTTCCCCTCGACCCGCCGCTCGGGACCTTCCGCATGGTGTGGGACGCGCTGTCTGATTCGGTCTGGGGCGGGCTCCACGAACTGAAGTCCCCCCGCGTGGTCATCGTCTGGCCCGATGCCGGGCCCGTCGCGGGCGCCGAGGGGGATTTCCGGATCGCGCTGGATAACCTTCGCGGCGTGGCCGAGTCCCTCGCCGAAGTCCGATACACCAGCGGCAGGCCGACCCAGGTCTCCGTCTACGTGGCCCCTGCCCCCGCCGGTGGAGCGACAGGACCGACGGCGGACTGAGCGGCCGCCTCGCACGCCACCATCCATGTGTCACCGCGGGGCTTGCCCGGCGGGAGAGCAGAGCCTGCGGTCTGCGGGAAAAGTGCAGGTGAGCGGACGGCCGCGCGCTGCTAGGGTCGGGCTCCATGAGCTGGCTTCCCGACGACTTCGTCCATCCCGTCCTGGTGCCGCTGCCGGGCGGTGGTCATCACCTGCGGCCGATCCGGGAGGCGGACGCCCCGCTCGACTATCCGGCTGTGATGGGTTCGCGCGAGCGGCTGTGGACCCTTTTCGGCCCGGCCTGGGGCTGGCCCGCGGAGACCATGACCTACGAGGCCGACCGGGCCGACCTGTTGCGGCACGAGAAGGAGATCGCCGCGCACCAGTCCTTCAACTACGCGCTGTTCGACGCGGCGGAGACCGTTCTGCTCGGCTGTGTCTACATCGACCCGCCGGAGAGGGCCGGCGCGGACGGCGAGATCGCCTGGTGGGTCGTGGACGACCTGGTGGGCAGCAAGGTCGAGCAGGCCCTGGACGAGCTGGTGCCGCAGTGGATCGCCGCCGACTGGCCGTTCGAGCAGCCGCGCTTCCTCGGCCGTGAGATCTCCTGGTCGGACTGGCTCGCCCTGCCGCGGCATCCCGACGCGTAAGTGGTTGTCGAGAGGCAGCAGGTGCACGAGTGCGGCTGATGGATCAGACTTACAGGTAGGGGACTTCACGACTGGGGCGTGACGTGTCCGCCCCCAGAGGAGGCTTCCCATGCCTCTCGTAGTTCAGATCATCCTGTGTCTCGCCGTCCTGGTGCTGGTATCAGGAGTCGTCTACGCGCTGCTGGTGTTTCCCCGCAACGCCTCCCGAGCACCGTTCGCCTCGCGGGAGCGGATCCGGACGCTGGCGGGCCTCCTGGCCGTCCTGGTCAGCGACTCCGCGATCGTCCTGGTCACGATCTGGGGTGTGGACACACTCGGTGGACTCAAGGCACCCGAAGCCATCGCGCTCGTCACCGCTGCCTTCGGTGCCGTGAGCACCATGACCACCGCGTACCTCGGCATCAAGGCGGTGTCCAACACCGCCCAGCTGCTCAACCAAGGCGGTGGCGGAGGTGGTGGAGGCGGCGGTGGTGGTGGCCCGGGTCCCGGTGGACCCACCGCCGGCGCGACCCCTGAGGGCGGGGAAGGATTGCATGACTGGGTTCTGGCCGAGGACGACGAGGGGGCGGCGCCCGGTAAGCAGGCACCGCACACTCAACGAGCCACTCAGCAGCCGGAGCAGCGGGCGAAAGCAGCAGGTGAGAGGGGCTTGGAGTGGTGACTTCGCCCGCCACGGGCGCTGCCTCTCGCCCCCGTCCGCGCTGACGGCGCCAGGCTGTCGGTCGCGGAGGGTTTCTCCACCCGGACCTCCACCCGTGGGTGCAGGTGTCGGGAGGGACGTTTCCAGATGCTTGAGCCATGACCTTCACTGACTGGCTCGTCGACATCGCACTCGTCCTCATCGTCTTCCGGCAGCTGCGGGAAGGGCGACTGGGGCCCAAGTCCTATCTGATCCCGCTGGGGATCGTGGCGTTCTTCGCCTCCCAGTACCTCGACGGCATACCTACGGAGGGCAACGATCTCTGGCTCGTCGGCGTGACGGCGGGCGTGGGCGCGGCGCTCGGAGTGGCCGGTGGCGTGTTCACACGGATCCGCGTGCTGAACGGCGATCTGATGATCAAGGCCGGGGCGGTCTCGGCGGTCCTGTGGGTGCTCGGCATGGGCTCCCGGCTGGCCTTCCAGCTGTGGGTCGACCACGGCGGCGCCGCCACCGTCGGCCGGTTCAGCGTCGACCATCGGATCACCGGCGAGCAGGCGTGGGTCACGGCTCTCCTGCTGATGGCCGTCGCCGAGGTCGTCGCCCGTCTGGCCACGATCTACGTGCGCGGTCAGAGGGTGGCGCGGGCGACGCGGCTCGGGGCTCCGAGTGAGCCTCTCGCCGTTCGCGTGAGGTGATCATGCCGTATCGTCACAGCATGCCACTGAGGAACCGGGGGATTCCCGAGCTGGCCGACGGAACCGGTCCTGGGGCCACGGAGCGTGTACGGCTCGCTCAGTGGGCGTGGGCCGTGGTCTTCTTCGTCGCCGAGGTGCTCACGCTGCGGCCCCTGGGCCTCAGTGGCCGTGGTCTCGCCGTCACCTTGCTCTTCGTGGTCAACTTCGGGATCTTCGCGCTACGGCTCGTCCCCAGGAGCCTCCTTCCCGAGCGCCGGCTCCTGCCGGTGATGGTGGTCGGCGTCGGGGCGGCGGCGGCTCTGCCGGCGGTCGCGGACACGGGGACGGCGTCGCTCTTCGCCTTCTTCCTCGCCGCCTTCATCGGCTACCGGCTGAGCGCCCGGCCGGCCACGGTACTCGCGGTGGCGTTGAGTCTGCTGTGCGGTGCCGCTCTGGTGTTCCGCGCCGAGCCGGGGCAGGAGGGGGTGCTGCTCATGGCCGGGCTGTCGACCGGCGCGCTCGTCCTGGCGGGGATGTCGGGGCGGAGCCGCACCCAGGCCGTCGAGGCCGCGATCGCCGCCGCCGAGTCAGCCGAGCGGGCCGCGCGCGCCGAGGCCCGGACGCTGGTCCTCACGGAGCGGAGCCGGGTGGCGCGGGACGTGCACGACGTGCTCGCGCACTCCCTGGCGGGCATCAACATGCAGCTCGAACTGGCGGACGCGCTGATCGAGGTCGGTGAACCCGAGAAGGCGCGGGAAGCGACCGCGCGGGCGCAGAGCCTGGTGAAGGAAAGCCTGAAGCAGGCGCAGTGGACGGTCCGCGCGCTGCGCGAGGAGGCGCTGCCCCTCCTGGAGAGCCTCACCGCCATGCTCGAGTCCTCCGGGCATCACGCGGCGCTCACGGTCACGGGAACGGTTCGTGAGCTGCCGACCCGTACCGCGCACGACCTTCTGCGGATCGCCCAGGAGGCCCTGACCAACGCCACGCGCCACGCGCCCGGGGGCAGGGTGCGGGTGACCATGTCGTACGACGAGAGGACGACCACCTTGAGCATCCTCAACGGGCCGGGAACGATGCCGGCGTCCGCTGCGGACACGGGGAGCGGGATGGGGCTGATCGGGATCCGCGAGCGCGTCGCCCTCATGGGCGGAACGGTGACGACGGGTCTCGTGCCGTCCGGCCCCGAGCGAGGGAACTGGAAGGTCGAAGTGGTGGTTCCGGCATGACCGAGTCAGCCGCGGACACTCCCCCGGTCACCATCAACGTGGTCGTCGCCGACGACCAGGCAGCCGTCCGCGAGCCCCTGGCGATGGTCCTGGCGCTCGCCGCGGACATCAGCGTCGTCGCGACCGCTGCCAACGGCCGCGAAGTCCTGGAGGCGGTCGCCGACCGGCCGGTCGACGTCGTGCTGATGGACCTGAGAATGCCCGAGATGGACGGGACGGAGGCGACGCGTCGGCTGGGCGAGGACCACCCGGACGTGGCCGTGGTGGTCCTCACGACGTTCGCCGACGAAGACTCGATCATGGCCGCCATGGCCGCGGGCGCCCGCGGATACCTGACGAAGAACGCCGGCCGAGAGGACATCGCCCGCGCGATCCGCGCCGCCGCGGCCGGGCAGTCGGTACTCGATCAGGAGGTGCGCGACCGTCTCCTGGCCGCCGTGACCGGTGCGCCACGCGCCGCGCCGGCGCGGCCCCTGCCCGAGGACCTGACGCCGCGTGAGCGCGAGGTGCTGGCTCTGATCGGGCAGGGACTCCCGAACCGGGCGATCGCCGAACGGCTCTTCGTCAGCGAGGCCACGGTCAAGACCCACATCAACAACCTGTTCGCCAAGGCCCACATCCGGGACCGTGCCGAAGCAGTCCGCCGGGCGATCGCCGCCGGTCTGACGTGAGGACGGAGCCCCGCGCGGCCCCGGGGACACCGACCGGCCACCGGCTGTCGGTGTCCCCGCACCCGTTCCGTACTAGGGACGGATCCCGTCGCAGGCGATCCGCAGGTGGCGCGGGCCTCGCAGTACGGCGTTCTGGCGGTACGGGGGCGGGTCGTCCAGCAGGCGGGGGTTCTCCAGTCTCCGGGCCAGCTCGGACAGGGCCAGTTGGGCCTCCAGGCGGGCGAGCGGTGCGCCGAAGCAGCTGTGGACGCCGCTGCCCAGGCCGAGGTGCTGGATGTCGGGGCGGTCCGGGTCGAAGCGGTCCGGGTTCTCGAAGCGCTGGGGGTCGCGGTTGCCCGACGCCAGGATCAGCCAGAGGGTGGAGCCCTTGGGGATGGTGACGCCGCGGACCTCGACGTCGGCGAGCGTGGTGCGCCCGGGCAGCAGCTGCACCGGCGGCTCGAAGCGGAGCAGTTCCTCGACGATGGGCACGGCCAGGCGGGGTTCGGCCCGCAGGCGCTGGAGGACGTCGGGATTGCGCAGCAGGGTCAGCATGCCGTTGGTGATGAGGTTGACGGTCGTCTCGTGTCCCGCGATCAGGAGCAGGGCCGCCGTGCTGAGCAGTTCCATGGTGGTCATGGGACCGTCCTCGCCCTTGGCCGTCGCCAGCTGGGAGAGCATGTCGTCGCCGGGGTTCTTCCGGCGCTCCTCGATCAGGCCGGCCAGGTACATGCCCAGCTCCATCCGCGCCTCGTGCGCGCCCTTGCCGCGCTCGGCGGGATCGGCGTCCGGATCCGGGTCCAGGCTGGCGGCGAGCGTGTCGGCCCAGGTGTGGAAGCGTGCCTCGTCCTCACGCGGCACACCGAGCAGCCGGCAGATCACCGTCACGGGGAACGGGTAGGAGACCTCCTCCACCAGGTCGATGCCGCCCGGGTCGGCGATGCCGTCGATCAGGCCGGTGACGATGTCCCGGAGTTCCGGGCGCATGGCGTCGACCCGGCGCGGCGAGTGCGGCGGGCCGAAGTGCCGGTTCGTCATGCGGCGCAGCCGGTCGTGTTCCGGCGGGTCGAGCCGGAGGAAGCTCGGCGGCAGGGCGCTCTCCTCGGAGGAGGACTCCGCCAGCGGATCGGCACCCCCGGCCGTCTGGTTGCGGGGGTC
The DNA here is from genome assembly GCF_040303145.1 of Streptomyces sp. NPDC096079. Lineage (NCBI taxonomy): Bacteria > Bacillati > Actinomycetota > Actinomycetes > Kitasatosporales > Streptomycetaceae > Streptomyces > Streptomyces sp. NPDC096079. The sequence goes on along the minus strand of NZ_JBEOST010000006.1, from coordinate 343,588 downwards.
GGAGCTGATCCGGGGATCGTGCAGGAGGCTGCGGATCTCGTAGTACGTGCTGATCACGTACGGCCCGTCGGTGTCGTGGTGGACGGGTGACTTCCGCAGCTCCTCGTAGATCGGGTACGGGTCGGCCCGGTTGGCGTAGTCCAGGATCTGGTGCAGCAGGGTGTGCGTCATGGCAGGTCCTCGTGGCCGTGCGGGTCAGTGCGCGGGGGTGAACGTCATCCGGCGGTCGGCCGGCGAGTATCCGCTGAGGGTCACGGTGGGGCCGTGGCTCGGGACGGAGGGGTCGGGGAAGTCCGCGTCCAGCGGACGCTGTCCGTCCGCGTGCCGGTCGACCGTGGGGAACGACGGCGGGAACGGCGCGGTGCGCTCGATGAGTTCCTGGTAGAACGGCAGCCACCGGCCGTGGTCGAAGGACACGGCTCCGATGACGCGCCCCTGGTATCCGTAGACGCCGACGAACCGGCGGCTGTCCAGCGAGCCCTGCGCGATCACGATCTCCGTCCCCAGCGAGGGCACCCCGACCGACTTGATGTTGACGCCGAACTGGGAGGACCAGAAGGCCGGCACGTCCATGTGCGGCAGTCGGTCGATGCTCTCGCTGAGCATGTTGTGCGCCGCGATCCCCGCCTGGGCGACGGCGTTGCCCCAGTGCTCCAGTGACAGGAACTGGTACCCGAAAAGGGGATGGGGGCAGCGGGCGACGTCGCCCGCCGCGTAGATGTCGTCGGTGACGATCCCGCGGATGTCGAAGGCCCGGCAGCCGGCGTCGCAGGCGATGCCGCGGGGCCCGGCGCCGAGCCCGGAGCCGTACAGCCATTCGGTGTTGCGGAGGGCGCCGAGCGAGACGACCACCACGTCGGTCTCCACGGTGGAGCCGTCCGAGAGGTGCGCGGCGCGCACGCGGCCCGAGGCGTCGCCCTCCAGGGCGGTCACCATGACGCCGCACCGCAGGTCCACCCCGTGCTCGCGGTGGAGGCCGGCTGCCACCGCGGCGACCACCCCGCCGAGAGCGCCGACGAGGGGTGCGGCGCCGCGTTCGGCGACGGTGACGGGGAGGCCGCGTTCGCGGCAGGCGGAGGCGACCTCCGAGCCGGCGAACCCTCCCCCGATGACGAGGACGCGGCGGGGTCCCTCGTCGAGTCGCCGGGCGAGCGCGGCGCCGTCGGCGCGGGTCCGCAGCACGAAGACGCCGTCGAGTTCCGCCTGCTCCTCGTGCGGCCAGGGGCGCGCCCTGACACCGGTGGCGATCAGCAGCCGGTCGTACGGCACTTCGTCGCCGTCGGCCAGCCGCACCGTCCTCGTGGCCATGTCCAGGCCGGTGGCGGGGACGCCGAGCCGCCAGGTCGCGTCGACGGATCGGAGCCGGGGCAGGGCGGTGCGGTCGGCGCTCGCCCTGCCCAGCAGCACCCCCTTGGACAGCGGGGGCCGGTCGTACGGTGCGCAGGGCTCGTCGCCGATCATGGTCAGCGTCCCGGCGAAGCCCTTGGCGCGCAGGGTCTCGGCGGCCCGCAGGCCGGCCAGCGAGGCGCCGACGACGACGATCCGGCCTTCGCGTTTGAGCTGCTCCAAGGCTCCGTCACCGAGCACCGGGCACCGCCTCGGCCGGCTCGTCCACGGCGTCGACGAGGATGGCCTGCACGGGGCAGGCCGCGGCGGCCTGGGCCAGCTTCTCGCGCAGTGCCTCGTCGGCGTCGGGGTCGTACAGCAGCGCCTCGTCGCCGTGCATGGTGAAGATCTCGGGAGCGAGGAAGGCGCACTGGGCGTACCCCTGGCAGCGGTTCAGGTCGACGGCGATGGACACCACGGGATCGGTCCTCTCCACGGGCCGGTTCGGGCCCCCCGCGCCCACTCTCGTGGTCCGGGAGGGCCACAGCGACGGGGAGCGGACCGATCGGGTGAGCGGGGCGGTTCCGGCGGGGTGAGCGGGACGGCCCGGTCAGTACGGGGCGGCGGGGCCACGGGGTGAGCGGGGCGCCCCGGTCAGGCCGGTGCTGTGGGTCTGGACGCGGAGGTGTTCCGGCCCCACAGGATGTTCGTACTGAGCACCAGCACCCAGGCCGGGAAGACCAGCTCCGACCAGGGCACGCTCGCTCCCACCACGAGCAGCGTCAGGCCCGCGAGGTAGCCGACGACGGCGAGCGGGCGGGGGAGGACGCCGAGCCGGTGGCCGATGGTCGAGGTCGTGATGACGAACACCGCGGCCATGCGCATGGCGTAGGTGGTCAGCAGGGCGTACGCGACGTCGCGGCCGAAGGGAGAGCCCTGCCCGCCCTCGTCGAGCACGCTCCAGGCCGCCGCGGCGGCGGCGAACAGCGTGGCGACGAAGACCAGACCGCTGCCCAGGAACACGGTGGAGACGAACCTCTCCTCGCGCTCGCCTCCCTGTTCGCGCAGGGCGCCCATGAACCAGAGGAACGCGATCCCGGCGAACGGGATCAGTTCCAGCGCCGTCCGTACGGCACTCCGCTGCCCTGGTTCCAGGGCGGAGTCGTCCCCGTCGACGCCGCCGGGCAGGGCGACGCGCACCAGGACGATCGCCGTGGCCGTCAGCACCGCGAACACCACTCCGGCCACTCCCGCGGCCCAGGGCGTCGCGAGGCGCTTGTGTTTCCTCTTCATGCTCTCCCGCTTCCCGCCGGCACCCCCTCCGTCCAGACATGCGTGGTCGCGGGACGCGCGCCACTCAGGTCACCCGGCCGGGAGAGCCGGGTGCGCCATCCAGGGCATGGCGGGGACGGGCGTGCCGTCCCCGACGTCGTCGAGGACCGGCCGCGGTGACGGGTGTACGCCGACGGGGGCGACGCCGCGGGCGGCGCCCCCGTCGGTCGTCCGGCGTCAGCCCGGACCGCTCGCCGGGCCCGCGGTCGCGCGCTCGCGGCGGTCGGCGGCCGTGGCGGCCCGGACCGCCTCGGCGTCGGCGCCGCCGTGCCGTTCGGCCCACGCTTCCAGCGCGGCACGGCAGGCGTGGTCGAGGTGGTGGACGCCGGTGAGGTCCAGGACCACCCGGCGGTCGCCCGGCAGGGCTTCCAGACTGTCGAGTATCTGGGGCAGCCGGAGGAAGGTGACCGTGCCGTGGAGCCGTACGCGGACCACGCCGCGGCCGTCGTCGCTCTGCTCGATCCGCAGCTGCGAGGCCTCCCACGCGGCCTTCCCGACGGACAGGACCAGACCGATCAGGACGCCTTCGAACATGCCGACCGCGACGATCGCCGCCGCCGTCGCCACGAGGACGAGGGCTTCGCCCCGGTGGCGTCGCCACAGCGTCAGGACGCCCTTGAACGGGATGAGCTTCCAGCCGGCGTGCACGAGGATCCCGGCGAGCGCGGCCAGCGGGATGTACGCGAGGACGGCGGGCAGCAGGGCGACGAAGAGCAGCAGCCAGACGCCGTGCAGGACGCGGGACGCCTTCGTCCGGGCGCCGGCCTCCACGTTGGCCGAGCTCCGCACGATGACGGCGGTGAGCGGCAGGGCACCGAGCAGACCGCACAGCGTGTTGCCCGCGCCCTGTGCGACGAGCTCCTTGTCGTAGTCCGTGCGCGGTCCCGAGTGGAGCCGGTCGACCGCCGCCGCGCTGAAGAGCGATTCGGCGGAGGCGATCAGGGCGAAGGCGAGGACGGTGCCGAGGAGGGCCGGGTCGCCGAGGGAGGAGAGGGCCTCGGGACCCGGCGGCTGGACGGCCTCCAGTACGCCGCTGACCCGCACGGTCGCCACCGGAAGGTCGAGGACGGCGGTCGCGAGGGCGGCCAGCAGGACCGCCACCAGGGCGCCGGGCACCGCCCGGGCCCGGCCCGGGACCCGTCGCCAGCCGACGATGAGGAGGACCGTGCCGGCGGCGACGGCGAGCGACACGAGGGCGGTGCGACTGCCCGCTGCCTCCACCAGGGCGCCCGGCAGGCCGGTGAGCTTGTCGAGACCGGAGTCGGGGGCGGGCGTGCCCGCCGCGGCGTAGAGCTGCCCGGCGATGATCACCAGGCCGATGCCCGCGAGCATGCCCTCGACGACGGAGAGGGAGATGGCGCGGAACCAGCGGCCCCACCGGAGCAGGCCCATGGCGATCTGCAGCAGGCCGGCCATCAGCACGATGACGCCGAGCGCGGCGAGGCCGAAGGCGCGTACCGCTTCGAGGACGAGGACGGTGAGGCCGGCGGCCGGACCGGACACCTGGAGGCTGCTGCCCCGCATCAGGCCGGTGACGAGGCCACCGACGATGCCGGTGATGAGACCCAGCTCGGCGGGGACGCCCGAGGCGACGGCGACGCCGATGCAGAGCGGCAGGGCGACGAGGAAGACGACGAGCGAGGCGGTGAAGTCCTGCCGCAACGAGGGAAGGGAGCGAGGCATCCGGACGTTCCTCATCACAGTGCCTCGAAGGAGTCGGCCTCGGAGCGGTACGCCCGCACGGCACCGGTGTGCACCTCGTAGTACCAGCCGTGCAGCCGGATCCGGTCGTCCGCCAGTCGGCGGTCCACGCACGGGTAGGAGCGCAGGCGGAGCAGTTGGGCGAGGACGTGGCCGTGGACGGCCTCGGCGACGGCCGGGTCGTCGGCGCGGCCCGGTGCGCCGTCGGGCGCGGCGTGGGCGAGCCAGTCCCGGACGGCGGGGACGGCGCTCAGGTCGTCGCCGCGGACGAGGGAGCCCACCGCGCCGCAGTGGGAGTGGCCGCAGACGACGACGTCCTCGACCCCGAGGACCTCGACGGCGTACTCGACGGTGGCGGCCTCCCCGCTGGGGTTGCCCGTGGCGTACGGCGGCACGATGCCGCCCGCCGTGCGCAGTTCGAAGAGCTGACCGGGCCGGGAGCCGGTGATGAGGGCGGGTACGACCCGGGAGTCGGAGCAGGTGATGAACAGGACGTCCGGGGACTGGCCGGCGGCGAGCGCGGCGAACTCCTCGGGGCGCCGTCCGAATCGGCGGGCGTGGTCGATGAGGGTCTGCATGAAGGGTTCCTCCTGGCGCGCAGTGGGGCGCGTCGGGCTGACAGGTCGGCGCGGATCGGCACGGTCTGTCAGCAGCGGAACACCTGCAGGGCGGAGGAGTCGTGGGAGCGGAGCGGTCTCGGCCGGGTGTCCGTGCCGCCGGGGCGGTCGGCCGGACGGTCCGCGAGCGGAACGGCGTGGGTGACCGGCTGTCGGGCGGCGCCGGGCGTGGGCGCGGTGGTGGGTCGGCGCCGGTCCCGGTGCAGGACGGAGGCCTCGACGGTGTCGGCCTCTCCGCCTCCCGCGTGCCCGGATTCGTACGCCGCGGGCGGCGCGACGTGGGGGGCGCAGGGCCGAGCGGCGTTCTTCGTGGCGCCGACGGGGGCCAGTTGAAGACCGGCGCAGACGCACACGAGGACGAGGAGGAGGCCCGCGCGCAGCGCCGCGGACACACGGGCGGATGGCATCTCGGCGTTCCTCCCTCCGGTCGGATCCTCATCGGGCTTCACCAAAGCAATCCCAAGGGCGAGTCAAGGAAGAGTAAGGCGCCCAAGTGAACAGCTCCCCTCAACACCCCTGCTGTACGAGGGTTTTCGAAGGGAATCAGCCTGATGTTGACGCGAACGGCGGCATCCGGGCGGTTGCGCGGCTTCGGAGTACGTCAGGTTCGCTCGCTCCACACGTTCTCGTCGCCCCCGGCGGAGCGCCCCGTGAACGACGTCGGCCCACCAGGGGAACCTGGTGGGCCGCTGCCCCGCGAGGGGCTCTGGATCAAGCAGTCGGTCAGTCAGTGAGTCAGTCGGTGCCCCGGTCAGTCACAGCAGTCGCAGCAGCACTTGCACGGGTTGCAGCAGCCTCCGCCGCAGCCGTCGCCCGAGCCGCCGCCGGAACCACCGGAGCCGCTGGGCCAGTTGCCTCCGCCCGAACCGCCCGAACCACCAGAGCCGCCGGACCCGCCTCCCGCGTTGCCGCCGCCGTGTCCGCCGAACCAGCCGTCACCGCGCCCGGAACCGTCTCCGCCGGAAGCGTCCCGGTTCGAGCCGCCGCCGCGGTTGCCGTCGCCGAACTCCCAGGGCTCGCCGTCGCCCGAGTCCGCGTCGTCGTCGCAGCGGCAGCAGTTGTAGCAGAGCCGGCAATCGCCACAGAGGCGGCGGTACTCGCGACACCTCCGGCACTCCCCCTCCGGCGGCCGGCCCGATGCCGTGGGCGCACCCTGCGGCGCCGCACCGGTGAGCGCGCCGACGCCGCACGCCGCGCCCGTCCCGGTCTCCGAGGGGCCTTCCGTCGCGGTCCGGCGGCCCAGCCAGGGCAGCATGCGCAGTCCGCGCGCCGGGCGGGTGTGCCGATGCTGCCGATGCCGCGGGTCGAAGGCCCGGTCGACCGCGCGCTCCAGCTCTCCGCCCAGCAGGGCCCGGACGAGCCGGCCGTCGACGAAGGAGGCATCGGACAGGGAGAGCCGGATCCCGTGCACGGCGTCGTCGCAGAGCCTGCGCACCTCGGCGCGGTCGGCGCCGGTCGCCGCGATCGGGTTCCACGCGCCCGACGCCTCGTCCGCCTCCAGGTCCTCCACCGCGTCCAGCAGATGCGCGAGGCGGCCGAACAGGCGCCCGGCCTCCGCGAGCGGTTCCGCGTTCTCCGGGCGGTCCGTGAGTACGGCGGTGTACGCGAAGGCGGCGGCGGTCGCCGTCTCCGTGGGCTCCGTGACCGTCAGCAGCGAGCCGCCCCGCACGGTCGAGCGCTCGATCTCCGGCTGGCGCTCGACCGCCTCCAGGAGCACCGAGGTGTCGAAGCCGAGCCGTTCGCCGCCCGCGGCGCCCGCGCGGTCCCAGCCGTGGGCGATCCGGCGTGCGGCCAGCGCCACCGGGCGGCGCGCCAACAGGCCGTCGCGGTCGGCCACATGGTCACGTATCTTCGCGGCGGCGAGCACCAGCGACACCGTCGCCGCCAGCCGCGCGCCCTCGCCCTGCGCCACGTCCGCCGACCGCATCCCGCGCAGCGGGCACGGACCGGCACCTCGGCGCCAGTCCCCGCTCCGCTCCGACTGCGCTTCGGTCAGTACCGAGACGATCAGGCCGTCGTAGTTGGTGGCCACCCTCGCGAACTGCCCGTACTCTCCGCGCAGCGTGAGGCACAGCCCGCACAGGTGCGCCATCCACTCGGTGCGCAAGCCCTCGCCCAGCCGATGACGGCACGGCCTGATGATTCCGAACACCGAAGATCCCCCCGTAGAACAGTTTGCGCCATCCTAGAGGGGACCCTTCCGAGGGCGTCCATACGGACGCCGGACAGCACTAGGTCGGCGTGGGGGCCGTCTTGTTGGTCGTGGTGCCGTCCCCGTCCTGCACGTCCGGGTCCTTGACGTCCGGCGCGGCGAGCGGTTCCGGAACGGGTGGCGTGCGGACCAGCAGCGCGACCAGCACCGCCAGCCCTCCGAGCACGGCGCCGACCCCGAATCCCCACCGGATGCCCGTGGCCAGGGCCTCCGTGGGCTCGGCGCCACCGGACGCCGCCGTGGCGGCGCGGCCGGACATGACGCTGATGACCAGGGCGGTGCCGGCGGCGGCCGCCACCTGCTGGAGCGAGCCCAGGATGGCGGAGCCGTGGGGGTAGAGGTGCGGCGGAAGAACCGACAGGCCGGAGGTGAAGACGGGGGTGAAGACGAACGCCATGCCGACGCTCAGGACCACGTGAAGGGCCAGCACCAGCCACGGCGAGGTCTCTGCGCCCGTGAAGGCGAACAGGCCGAGGCAGAGCGCCGTGAGCGCGGCTCCGGGGACGACCAGTCGCGGTGCGCCGAGCCGGTCGTAGAGCTTTCCGACCTGTGGTCCGAGCAGGCCCATGGTCAGGCCGCCGGGGATGAGGAGGAGCCCGGTCTGCAGCGACGACAGGCGGCACACCTCCTGCAGGTAGATCGGCAGCAGGATGAACGCGCCCATGAGCGCCATGAAGGACAGGCACATCAGGGCGAGCGCCACGGAGAAGTGACGGAACGTCAGTGCTCGCAGGTCGAGCAGCGGTGTGGACGAGCGCTGCAGCGCGAGCTGTCGCCAGGTGAACAGGCCCACGAGCACCGCGCCGACCGCCGTGGTGACCTCCGGAGGCACGACCGCCGGGGCTTCGTCCCCGGCGCCGAGGCCGCTCAGACCGTAGACCAGGGCGCCGAAGCCCGCCGCCGCCAGGGGGACGGACAGCCAGTCGATCGGGCCCGCCTGCGGCTCGCCGATGTTGACGAGTCTGCGGTGCCCGACCATCGCCATGGCTCCGGCGATGGGCAGTACCGCCAGGAACAGCAGGCGCCATGTTCCCAGTTGCAGGAGCACGCCGGAGGCCGCCGGCCCGAGTGCGGGCGCGACGGAGATGACGAGGGTGATGTTGCCCATGACACGGCCGCGGTCCTGCGGGGGCACGAGGGTCATCAGCGTCGTCATGAGCAGCGGCATCATGACGGCGGTGCCGCCTGCCTGGATGACGCGGGCGACCAGGAGCACGGGGAAGGCGGGCGCCGCCGCGGCCAGCGCCGTGCCGGCGAGGAACAGCGCCATCGCCAGGCCGAAGGCGGTCCGGGTCGTCACGCGCTGGAGGAACCAGCCGGTCACCGGGATGACGACGGCCATGGTCAGCATGAAGGCCGTGGACAGCCACCCCGCGGCCGCCGCGGTGACCTCGAACTCGCGCATGAGCCGCGGGATCGCGTTCACCATGATCGTCTCGTTGAGGAGTACGACGAACGTGGCCAGTACGAGGATCCGCAGCACGCCGCTGACGCGGTCGGGCGAGAGGGCGGGTGGTGCCGGGTGGGGAGCGAGCATGGTGCCTTCCGTCATGTGAGCGTCCTCCGCGTGGAGCAGGTCGCATGGGCAGACCGCAGCGCCGGGAAGAAGTCATCGGTGTCTCCCGATCCTGTCGGCACCGCCCGCCCGCACTCAAGCCATTTTCCGATCCGTCCCCGGCCACACGGGCCGGGCCTCCATCATGCCGCCGTTCTACGATGACGGGGCCCTCCTCCCGTCGAGAGGGCGGAGGGCACGGGGACGAGGGTGGGATGGACCGGATGTCGGAACCGGAGGTGGAGACGGACCCAGTGCCGGAGCCGAAACCGGAATCGGGGCCGGCGCCGGCAACAGCGGTGGAGCCGGAGCCGGTGCGCACGCCTGAGACCCTCACGCCTGGGTACGTCCTCTGTTACGAGTGCGACGGCCTCGGCCGGTGTCCCGGGTGCGGTGGCCGCGGGTGGGTGCCCGACCGGCACGGTCGCAGGAGCCGGTGCAGGGAATGCGCCACCACGAAGCTCTGTCCCATCTGCCGAGGTCACGGCCAGCTGAGCATCTCCTGTCTGTCGCCGTACCAACGCGGCTACTACCCGGAAACGGACCTGGACTGAACCTCCCGCGGCGGTGGGGCCGGCGCGTCACGATGTCCCGGGCCGGGGCGTCGCCGGGGCGCGGTTCCAGTCCATCCGGGACCACGGCAGGGCGAGGCGGCTCCGGTGGGAGACCTCACGCGGGGCCAGGTCGGTGAGGGGTACGGCTTCGGAGTGCCGGGCGTAGACGGTGTCGACGTAGCGGTGGCCGGTGTCGGCCGCGACGAAGAGGACGGTACGGTCCGGGGAACGGTCCCGTTCGTGCCGGGCCGCGAGGTACGCGGCTCCGCTGGACAGGCCCGCGAAGACCGCGTGCCGGCGCAGGAGGTCCACGCCGCCGGCGAGGGCCGCGTCGAACGAGACCCAGTGCAGGGTGTCGTACAGCTCGTGCGCGACGTTCCCGAAGGGGATCGAGCTGCCGATCCCGGCGATGATGATCTCGGGGTCGGCGACGTGTTCGGCGCCGAAGGTGACGCTGCCGAAGGGCTGGACCCCGACGAGTCCGACGTCGGCCGCGCGCCCTCCGGGGGTCTCGCGCAGGTAGCGGGCGAGCGCTCCGGTGGAGGCTCCGGACCCGACGCCGCCGACGAGGGTCAGCCCGTCCGCGCCGGTCGCCTCACGGATCCGGTCGGCGACCGCGCGGTAGCCGAGGTAGTGGACGTCGTCGTGGTACTGCCTCATCCAGTGGTACTCGGGGTGCTCGGCGAGGATCTCGTGGATCCGCTCGACGCGGCGCTTCTGGTCGAGCTTGAGGTCGCTGCACGGCTCCATCCGCTCCAGCGTGGCGCCGAGCACGGCGAGTTGGATCGCCAGGGTGCGGTCGACCGTGGTCGAGCCGACGATGTGGCAGCGCATGCCGTGCCGGTGACAGGCCAGGGCGAGGGCGTAGGCGTAGATGCCGCTGGAGCTGTCCAGGAGGGTGTCTCCCCGGCGCACGGCCCCGGTGTCGAGCAGGTGCCGTACCGCCGCGAGGGCGGAGACCACCTTCATCGTCTCAAAGCGCAGGCAGACGAGCCGGTCGTCGAGCCGTATCAGGTCCGGCCGGCCGATCGACTCCGCGATGTGCTGGTCCATTCGGGAGCTCCTTGGTCGTGGGGAAGGTCGTGAAGGTCCGGGTGGCCGGGATGCCGTGGGCGTCCAGGGCTCGCAGGCAGCTGCGGACCCGGTGCCGCAGGCCCGGTGCGACGGGGTCGAACAGCACGCCGGCCACCGCGCCGCTGTGCGCGATCTGCACGCCCACCGCCCCGGCCCGGCGGGCGATGCCGGTCAGCGCGTCGAACTCCGGGTGGCGGAGCACCTGTTGGCCGCGCCGGGCGCTGGCCGTGGCGACCTCGCCGAGCCGGCGGACGTCACCGTCGGCCACCGCCCGGCGGAGCAGCGTGCGCAGCCGCTCGAAGTCCCGTACGTCGTCGTCGCCCACGTCGCGCACCGGCAGCGCGAGGGTGTCCACCGGTGCGCCGCCGCCGAGGGCGCAGCCGACCACGACGAGCGGGGGCAGGGCCGGGCCGAGGACTTCCAGGACGCGGCCCTCCCGTTGGGCGAAGAGGACCGGGCGGCCGTCCAGCATCAGCGGGTCGCAGGCGAGTTCCGCCCGTACGGCGAGCCCGGCGGTCGTGTCGCGGGGCAGCCGCAGCCCGTAGGAGTCCGCGACCGCGCGCACGGTGGCGATCACGTCGCTGGTGGAGCTGCCCATGCCCAGGCCCACGGGTACGTCGCAGGCGAGCCGCACGTCCCCGCCGCACGGTGGCGTCCCCGTCCGGCGGGCGCACTCGGCCACGGCGAGGGCCGCGGCCCGGGCGGCCTTCGTACGGCCGGCGGGGACGACGGTCAGCGCGTCGGGCGCCGTGCCGGGCCGGCGGGTGAACCCGGCGGTGCTGCCGGGCCCGGCCATGGGGAGGGTGACCAGGCCCGCGCACCGGCGGCCGTCGTCGTCCAGGAAGACGCCCTGGAGGAGCTCGCCGTGGTGGCAGGGGGCGTACCCGGTGCCGGTGGGGAGTCCACCGTCCCGGGGTGTCGTCGGGCGGGCGGCGGGGATCACGCGCCGCCCGCCGTCCGGTAGCGGTACAGGGTCGTCTCCTCGGCGCTGAACTGGGAGAAGGGGAACGGTTCCGCGGACATGGCGGTCACACCGGAGCCGAGGAAGGCGCGCGCGACGGCGCTGCCGCTCTGGGCGTAGACGATCAGCGGGACGCCCCGGGACCGGCAGCGCTCCAGGACGGTGTCGAAGGAGCCGTTGCTCAGGGTCATTCCGGTGGCGACGACGGCCTCGGCGCGGTCGAGCACCTCGTGCATGTCGTCGGTGACGGGGTCGCCCCACTGGGTGGCCTTGAGGTTGAAGTCGCACGGCAGCGGTTTACCGCCCCGCTCGCGGATCGCCGCGACGAGGGGGTTGACGACTCCGATGAGGCCGACCTCGGCGCCCCGTTCGATGTCGAGGAGGCCGGCGATGGCCGCGTCGCGGGCCTTCGCACGGGCCTCCGGGGTGCCGGCGGGGAGGGTGACGGCCTCGGCCGTGCCGGTCGCGGCGGCGACGCGGTGCGGGCGGGTCTCGGAGAGGTAGGCGTCGAGGGCCGCGATCCGCAGGGGCCGCGGGGCCTCGCGCAGCAGGGTGTCGAGCGGGGCGCCGGAGGAGTCGCGGCAGACCGCCGGGGTGATCTCGCCGGCTTCGAAGGCGCAGCCTCCGAAGGAGCCACCGAGGCGGACCAGGACGTACTGGTTGAGGTAGGTGGTGTCGCCGCCGGCCAGGCGTGTGCCGTGGTGGATCCAGAACACGCTGGTCGCGACGAGTCCGGAGGGGAGCGGTCCGTGCTCACCGGCCAGGACGGCCGCGATGAGGCCGTCGACGGTCGTCACGGCGGAGGGTGGGAGGGCCGGGGTGGAGGGGGTGGACGGGGCGTCGGTCGGCTGGGTGGCCATGGGGTGTTCCTCGTTCAGTGGGCGGTTCGGGGGGCCGGCGCCGTGGCCGGGACCGGGTCCGGGGCGCGGAGCGGCCCCCGGTAGGTGACCTGGGGCCGTCCCAGGGCGTCGGTGGTGAGTGCGGCGTCCACCTCGAAGACCTCGGCGAGCCGTTCGGCCGTCAGGACGGCGGCGGGCGGGCCGGACGCGATCAGGCAGCCGTGGTGCAGGAGCAGCAGCCGGTCGCAGTACCGGGCAGCCAGCGACAGGTCGTGCAGCGCGACGAGGACGGTCCGGTCGGTGCCGGACAGCAGCTCCATGAGGTGCAGTTGGTGGGTGACGTCGAGGTGGTTCGTGGGTTCGTCGAGCAGGAGCCCGTACGGCTGCTGGGCGAACGCGCGGGCGATGTGGGCGCGCTGGCGTTCGCCGCCGGAGAGGGTCTTCCAGGGCCGGTCGGCGAGCGCGGTGAGTCCGAGCCGCTGGAGGGCCGCGGCGACGACCGCCCGGTCGGTGGCGTCCGGTCCGCGCCAGCGGTCCCGGTACGGGGTGCGTCCGAGGCCCACGACGTCGTCGACCCGCAGGTCGCTGTCCGCGCGCGCGTCCTGGTCGACGAAGGCGACGTGGCGGGCGATCCGGCGGGCGCTCCAGTCCCGTACGGACGCGCCGTCGTACCGGACCGTGCCCGTGTCGGGGGTCCTCAGACCGGCCAGGCAGCGCAGCAGCGACGACTTGCCCGAGCCGTTGGGGCCGAGCAGTCCGACCGTCTCGCCCGGCGCGATGTCGGCGCTGACGCCGCGTACGACCGGCGTGCCCGCCACCGACCAGCTCAGTCCTTCGGCGGTGATCCTCACAGGTCACCCCGCTTGCGCAGGACCAGGAGGAAGAGCGGGACGCCGAGCAGGGCGGTGATCACGCCCACGGGGACCTCGCGGGGTGCGAAGGCGACCCGTGCCAGCGCGTCCGTCCACACCAGGAACACCGCGCCGGCGAGCGCCGCGTACGGCAGCAGCACCCGGTGCAGCGGCCCGACGAGGAACCGTACTCCGTGGGGGACGATCAGCCCGACGAAGCCGATCGCGCCGACGCCGGCCACCGCGACCGCGGTGAGGGCGGCCGTGACCACGAGGAGCAGCATCCGCGTGGGCCGTACGCCGATCCCGAGGGACGCGGCGGTGTCGGCGCCGAACGCGAACCCGTCGAGGGCCGGGGAGCAGAGCCAGGCCGCCGCCAGTCCCAGCGGGGTGACGACGGCGCAGACGGCGACGGTGTGCCAGCGGGCCGGTGCCATCGAGCCGAGCAGCCAGTGGGTGACGGCCCGGGTGGTGTCCGCGTCCGCGGAGGCCATGAGGACGAGCGAGGTCAGCGCGGTGAAGAGCTGTCCGACGACCACGCCGGTGAGGACGATGCGTACGGAGTCGAGGCCGGTCCGCCGCAGCAGTGCCAGGAGCAGGGCGAAGGAGAGCAGCGCGCCGGCCAGCGCGCCGCCGGTGACCCCGAGCGTGCTCGCGCCCACGCCGAGGACGACCACGGTGACGGCGCCCGCGGAGGCTCCTGAGGAGACGCCGAGGAGGTACGGGTCGGCGAGCGCGTTCCGGGTGACGGCCTGGAGCACCGCGCCGCACACGGCGAGCGAGGCGCCGACGAGGGCGGCCAGCAGGACGCGCGGCAGCCGCAGGTCCCAGATGAGGGAGTCCAGGAGCGGGGGCAACGGCTGCACGTCCAGGCCGGCATGGGCGCCGAGGGCGCGGGCGAGGCCGCTCCAGCCCACGTCGGTCGTCCCGATGCGCACGGCCGCGACGGCGGACGCCGGCAGTGCTCCCGCGGCGAGCAGGAAGAGGACCGCCCGTGACGCCGGGGACCTGCCGGGAGGACCGCCGGACCCGGCGGTTCCTCCGGGCCGGACCCGGGTGGTGTCCTGTGCCGCCGCCTTCCCGAGTCCGTCCGGAAGCGGCGGTCGCGGCTCCCTCCCCCGGGTGTGCTGGTCAGCGGACATACCCGAGGTCCTTCATGCCGGCGGCCAGCAGCCCGAGGGCGTGCACGGAGCGGACCGACGGGTCCAGTTCGATGCCCGGCACCTCGATGATCCTGTCGTCGCGCACGGCGGCCAGGCGGGAGATCACCGGGTGCGCCGCCATCGTGGCCCGCTTCTCGGCGGCGCTGTCGCCGGGCCGGCCGCGCTCGGACAGGTCGCCGATCACGATGAAGTCGGGGTCGCGCTCGGCGACTTCCTCCCAGGAGACCTCCGGCCAGTCCTCGTCCACGTCGTCGAAGGCGTTGTCGGCGCCGACGATGCGGCTCATCTCGCTGGGCAGACCGGTCCCGCCGGCCACATAGGGCATTCCGCCGAACGCGGAGTAGAGGAAGACCACGGTCGGCCGGTCCGTGCCGCGGGGCGCCCCGGCCGCGTTCTTCCCGGCCTTGGCGACCGCCGCGCGCTGGGCGGCGGCGAGCTCACCGGCCCTCTTCTCGGCGCCGAAGATCCTGCCCAGGTTCTCGTAGTCGGAGAAGAGGAGCTCGAAGGGGGTCGTGCCGGGCGGGTTCTGCTGCGGGCAGTCCACGGCGCTGACGAAGGTGGGGACCTTGAGGGCGGCCAGCTCCTCGCGCGTGCCGGCCCGGTCCTGGGTGTAGAGATCGGCCGAACCCGCGATGACGACGTCGGGGGTGGCCGCGCGCAGTTGCTCGCCGGTGGCGATCTCGGGGGCGATGACCGGGACCTCGGCGTACGCGGCCCGGTACGGCGCGGGGATCTTCGTCTTGAGATTGGCGGTTCCGGCCATCCGGTCCTGGAGCCCGAGTTCGAGCAGCGTCTCGGTCGAGGTCTGGTCCAGGGTGACGGCCCTCTTCGGGGGCGAGACCAGGGACATCCGGCGGCCGCAGCTGGTGACGGTGGTCGGCTCGGCGACGGACCTGGCGGTCGGCCCGCCCGCCGCCGTGGAGCCGCCGCCGGCTCCCGTGGAGCAGCCCACGGTGGCGAGGGCGAGGGAAAGGGCGATGCCGAGGCGGGCGGGATGGCGCATGGGTTCTCCGGTCTGCGGGAGGGCGTGGGTGTTGTCGTGCACCGGGCAGGTGTGCCCCGTCGGAAGGGTACTGTAATGGAATTCATTTTCATTAACGACCCTGGGGTGGGGTTCGCCGGGCCCCTCCCCCGCCTCCAAGGAGCAACCACACCGTGGCAACCACACCCACGCCCACCGCGGCCAAGTCCGGGAACCCGCGCCCGCGTTCCGTACTCCGCGACCTCATGTTCCTGCGCCTCTGGGCGGGCACCACCGCCTCCGGCCTCGCCACCTGGGCCCTGCCCTTCGTCCTCGGGCTCGCCGTACTGCACCACGACCTCAGCGCCGCCGGTCTCGGACTCGTCCTCGCCGCCCGCACCGCGGGCTTCCTCGCCGCCGTCGCCGTCGGAGGCGTCCTCGCCGACCGGCACTCGCGCCGCGCGGTCGTGCGCTGGTCCGCCCTCGCGGCAGCCCTCGCCGCACCCTTCCTCGCCGCCGGACTCGACCGCTCGCTCGGCCTGATGACGGCGGCGGCAGCCCTCGCCGGCGCCGGACAGGGCGCCTGCCGGCCGGCGTTCCAGGCCCTCACCGCCGAGACCGTCTCCCCCGGTCACCGCCGGCAGGCCAACGCCGCCATGACCATGGCCGTACGGAGTTCCACGCTCGCCGGACCCGCCCTGACCGCCCTCCTCGCGACCCTCCTCGACGTCCGGTCGCTGCTCCTCGGCATCGGGCTGCCCTGGCTGGTGGCCGCCCTCGTCCCGGGCAACGGCGCCGGCACGGCGCCGGACCCGAACGTCGAGCCCGCCGCTCGGCGCGGATTCCGCCCCGGTTTCCGCGCCGAGTTCCTGGAGGGCATACGGGAAGCGCGCCGCCACCCGTGGTTCCTCGCCGGGCTCGCCGCCCTCGTCGCGGTCATCGCCCTCGGCTACTCCGCCACCAGCGTCGCACTGCCCCTGATCAGCCGGGACCGCTACGGCACCGAGTGGGTGCTGGCCGCGTCCATGACCGCGTACACCGTGGGCGCGCTCTGCGGGGCCCTGCTGATCTCCCGCCTGCGTCCGCGCTCCCAGGGCTGGGCCGCCTTCGCCGGTCTGGCCGCGTACGGTGTCGCGCCGCTGAGCCTCGCGCTGCCGGTGCACCCGCTCGTGGTCGTCGCCGCGTACGCCGTCGCCGGGATCGGGATCGAGCTGTTCAACGTGCCGTGGTTCACGGCCACTCAGCGCGAGGTCGCCCCGGACAAGCTGGCCCGCGTCTCCTCGTTGGACTTCCTGGTCTCCTACGGCCTGGCGCCGGTCGGCCTCGCCCTGATCGCCCCGGCCGTCGACGCGTTCGGGGTCACCCCCGTTCTGGCCGCGTGCGCCGCCGCCTGCTTCCTCGTACCGACCGCGGCCGCCCTCGCACCCGGCTCCCGCCACTTCTCCCGGACGGCCCCGGCACCGACGGACTGACGGGGCGGGCGGCGGGCGGGCGCGGTGCGGGGAAGGCCCGGGGCGGCGGCCGGCGCCGCAGCCCAGGCCGTCCCCGAACCCGTCACCCGGTACGGGCGCCCGCCCTGCCTGTCGCCGCCCCGCGTACCTCCCGCGGGATCCCCGCGCTCACGTGGCGCGCGACTGTCAGCGCATGCCCGGGCCGCCGGGCTCCGGCGGCAGGTCCCAGGTCTGGGGCGCGGGGCGGGTTCCCGTCAGGCCGGCCGTGCCCTCGCCCGTCATGCCCTCGCCCGTCATGTCCGATTCCCGCGCTCCGTCCGAGGGACGGATGCGGCCGCGCCATTCGCCGGTCTCATGGCCGCGTTCCTCGATGAAGCCCTTGAAGCGCTTGAGGTCGCCCTTGACCCGGCGGTCCAGGAATCCGAGGGCGTCGCCGGCCTTCTCCGTCATCCCCTCCGGTTCCATGTCCATGGCGAGCCGGACGCGGGTGTGGTCCGGGTCGAGGCGCTGGAAGCTGACGACACCCTTCTGCTTGCTGTCGCCGCCCACGGTGCGCCAGGCGATGCGTTCGTCCGGCAGCTGGTCGACGATCTCCGTGTCGAACTCACGCCGGACGCCGGCGACCTTGGTCTGCCAGTGACAGTGGCGGTCGTCGATCTGACGGACCTCCTCCACGCCTTCCATGAACTGGGGGAAGTCCTCGAACTGGGTCCACTGGTTGTAGGCACTCCGCAGGGGCACGTCCACGTCGATGGTCTGCTCCACCATGCTCACGATCGTTCCTCCTTCGTGTCGTACAGGACAAATCGTGATCGATGAGCGCGTACCCGGCGCACTTCGTCTCAATCTCGTTTTCGGACCGTCGCCCGGCCGCTGGTCCGCGATGAGTGCGGTCCGGCCCATGTCCGCCGCCTTCCGTCACACCAGGCGCCTGCCCGCACCGCGAGGCGCCATTCGCCGTGCAGAGCGCGGGCGTCGGACGGAGCCCTCATCCGTGGTGAGGAGGCGCGCCACCACGACGGCCGATGCGTCCGAGGTCAGTGGGCTGGTGACCAGAAGGCCGTCAGGGTGCCGCTTCCCGGGACAAGCTCCTCCCAGCCGCCGGGCACGTCCACCACCGCCACGCCCGACGTCGGGAACCCTGCCGCCAACCGCTCCAGCAGGTCCGGGCTTCCGCTGCCGCACAGGCCGGCGGCCAGCTCGTGGACGCCCGGGTTGTGGCCGACCAGCAGCAGGCAGCCGATGTCCGGTTCCCGCTCCGCCAGTACGGCGGCCAGCACGCCCGGAGCCGCGTCATAGATCCGCTCGTCGTAGACGACGGGCGGCGGGTCCCTCAGGGCGGGGGCCGCGAGCTGCCAGGTCTGCCGCGTCCTGATGGCCGGGGAGCAGAGCACCAGGTCGCACCTGAGGCCGGTGTCCGCGAGCCAGCGGCCCGTCCTGGGCGCGTCGGCCCGCCCGCGCCGTCTCAGGGGGCGCTCGAAGTCGCCGATCGGCCGGCTCTTGCGTACCGCCTTGGCGTGCCGCACGAGCACCAGTCGGCACTGGGTCCCCTGCTCGGGAGCGGGGGCCGTCGGCCGGGGAGCGGGATCCGGGGACATGACCGTCTCCTCACGAGTGCCTTGATACGTGCGGACGGGTTCCGTCGTCCGTTCCATCGGGGTGGAAGAGGACCTTCACCATGCTGTCCCGCTTCTTCTGGAAGTCCGCGTACGCACGCGGAGCGTCCTCCAACGGGAGGTGATGGGTGGCGAAGCCTTCGACCCCGAGGGGGTCTGTGTCGATCAGCAGGGGCAGCAGATCCTCGACCCACCGGCGGACGTTGGCCTGCCCCATGCGCAGCTGGATCTGCTTGTCGAACATCGTGAGCAGCGGCAGCGGATCGGCGGCACCGCCGTAGACACCGGAGAGGGAGATGGTGCCACCGCGCCGTACGAGTGCGATGGCGAGCTTCAGGGCACCGAGGCTGTCCACTCCCGCCTTCCTCATCACCACGGAGGCCATCGCGTCCGGGAGCAGGCCGGTCGCGGTCTGCGCGGCCCTGACGCCGGCACTGCCGTGCGCCTCCATCCCGACGGCGTCGATCACGGCGTCCGGGCCTCGGCCTCCGGTCGCGTCGCGGACCGCGTCGACGAGCTGGTCTCCGTACAGGGAGAGGTCGTAGACCTGTACGCCGTGGCCGGCGGCGCGGGCGAGCCGTTCGGGCACGAGGTCGATGCCGATCACCTGGCCGGCCCCGCGATGGGCGGCGATGCGGGTGCACATGTCGCCGATGGGTCCGAGACCCAGGACGGCGATGCTTCCGCCGGGCGGGACGTCGGCATAGGCGACGGCCTGCCAGGCGGTCGGCAGGACGTCCGACAGGTACACGAACCGCTCGTCCGGCGGCCCTTCCGGCACACGGATCGGCAGCGTGTCGGCGAAGGGGACGCGCAGGTACTCGGCCTGGCCGCCGGGGACCTGCCCGTAGAGCTTGGTGTAGCCGAAGAGGCTCGCGCCGGTGCCGTGTTCGTGGACCTGGGTCGTCTCGCACTGCGAGTGCAGGCCCCGTTCGCACATGAAGCAGGTACCGCACGACACGTTGAACGGCACGACGACCCGGTCGCCGGCCTTCAGCTCCCGTACCTCGGGCCCCACCTCGGCGACGACGCCCATCGGCTCGTGGCCCAGGATGTCCCCCGCGTCCAGGAACGGTCCGAGGACCTCGTACAGGTGCAGGTCCGATCCGCACAGGCCCGTCGTGGTCACTTCGATCACGGCGTCCGTGGGATCGACGAGTCGCGCGTCCGGAACGGTCGCCACCTCGATCGTGCGGCGTCCCTGCCAGGTCACGGCCTTCATCACGCCTCCTCGGTCCGTACGCCCCCCGCCGCAGCGCCGTCGGCCCCGCGGGTGGCGGGGTCGGGCGCCGCCTCGGGCACGTCGGTGCTCCCGGCGGCCCCCGGTACCCGCGCGACTGCCCGCCGGCGGACCCTTCAAGCAGGTCGTGCCGGAATCGTTCGAAAACAATCCCCGCTGCGTCCCTCGGCCTGCTCACCACGTCGACTCGCCCGGGTGGGCGCCCCGTCGCCGGGCCGGTCGGCGCGAGGGGGTCAGCCGGTCGGCAGGCCCAGTCCGTAGTAGGTCACGTGGTAGCCGTCCACGTACCCCGCCTCGCCACCGATGATCAGGTCCGTGGGGTCGCTCGCGCCCGCCGCCCTGGCCGTGGCCACGAGCATCTCGGCGAGTGCGCGGCCCTTCGGCTCACCGGGTCCGCCCCCGTCCACACGCCACACCGGATCGTCGCCGAAGACCGGCTCCGTGTGCGGGAACTCGGCGACCGTGCCCCAACCGAGCGCGGCGGGATCGACGTCGTCCGGTGCGAAGCAGGCGATCGACAGCCGGTCGCCGCACACCACGTCGAAGAGAAGAGGCGCACTCGTGCCGTTGCGCCCGTAGAACGGCATCGCGATCCGGGCCCCCAGGGCGGTGGTCTCGGCGGGCAGGGCTCCCAGGAAATCGCTCAGGGTCCGGGTGACGGTCTCCCAGCTGCGGGCGGTCCACCCACCCGGGAAGCCGAGGCCGACGTTGGCCTGGTCGCGGTTGCTGCCGAAGAAGCCGCTGATGGCGTGCTCCTCGCCACTGCCCTGACGCCAGAACCAGTTCTCCGCGGGGCCGGTGGGCTGGAGCACCAGCTCCGGCCCCGACTTCCCCGCCCGCAGTTCGAGCGTGTTCGGCCTGCCGCGCCAGCGCAGGAACGGAGCGCCCCACAGCGGCCCGCTGACGTAGAAGGGGCCCATGTCGCCGTGCGAGCCCATGACGGACGGCTTGCCCAGCGCGGCGGTCACCTCCTCCATCGCGGCGCGGAAGGCCGCCGCCTGCGCCGCGGCGTCCGGCGCGGGATCCGCCACCGGGACCGCGAGTTCCACGTACGACTCGCCGTCGACGTACCGCTCCTCGTACGTGCCGACGGGGCGCAGGCGGGCGTCGCCCGAGGAGCGACCGGTGAGCAGCACCGGTGCGTCCGGCGTGCCGTCCCAAGCCCACCCCAGCTCGGCCGCCACGGCCCTCACGCCCTCCGGCGTCCAGCCGTCGGTGTCCGCCGCGACGAGTCGCCGGGCGAGCTCCCCGATGGATTCCTCTGCCGTGCTTCCCTGTTGTGCATGCATCGGACCATCGTGCCGCATCCCGGGCGGGCCCCTGCACGCTGGGAGGAGGTCGTCGATCCGGCGCGGACGAAGTCGATTGACGGCGTCGGGAGAATGACGGGCATGGGTACAGACATCAGCGGCTTCATCGAGTACCGGATGCCGCAGGACGAGCAGGAGCCGGCCTGGTACAGCGCACACGACCTCAGCTCCCTGAACGACGTCCGCAATTACGACGCGTTCGGTTGTCTCTTCGGGGTCCGCAACTACGCGAACTTCCGTCCCGTGGCCGCAGGCAGGGGTTTTCCCGCCGACGCCTCGGCCGCCGTGAGTGCGCGGTTCGGCCGGCTGACCGAGTGGTACGGGGAGGACGGCTTTCACGGCACCACGTGGATCACCTGGGCCGAGGTGAAGGCCGTCGACTGGGACGAGCTCGCGGAGAGACCCGACAGCCGGCTTCACGCGTACCGCCCGACACCGAGCGGACTCAGGATGACGGGCAAGGCCTCCTGGAGTGGTGCATTCGCCGAGGCTGTCGGCCTCGAACCTGGCGAGGTTCGAGAGTGGCCCGAAGGAAGCGAGTGGCTCGTCGGGGACACGCTCTACCGATCCGTCACCATCTGCCGCAGGGATGCCGTCACCGAGACCGGCGAGTGGCAGCCCGTCTGGGACGCCATGAACGCACTCGCAGACCGGCACGGTGACGACAACGTGCGACTCGTGGTGTGGTTCGACGACTGAACGGGCCACTGACCGCGGGTGCGTCATGGCCCTGCGCGCGTCAGGCGGCTCGGCGGTTTCCGTCCTCGTCGCACGGGACGTCGGATCCGGGGTGGTTGACCGTGAAGTCGCGTGCGGCCTGACGCTCGGCCTCGGTGATGGCGGTGGGTGCGACGTTGATGACACCGCCGAAGGGGCGGTCGACGTCACGGATGATGACCAGGGCCGTGGTCAGGAGGGCGGTGATCACGACGAGGGTGATGATCTGGCCCCCGTTGTTCCTCCGGGGCAGGCAGATCCCCAGGGCCGTGACGGTGATGACCAGGGTGGCGAGGAGGAACCAGAAGATGGTGCTGGGGATGCTGGACGTCGCCTGGGTGAGGCGCTCCTCCCGCTCGTCGGAGCGCTTGTTGTCGGCGGCGACGAGCATCCCGAAGACCGGCTGCCCCGCCAGGGCCTCGAAGGACTCCCGGAAGTCGGTGGACCACACGCTGGGGGCCGGCGACCCCTTCCCGTCCGCCATCGCGGGCCATTCCTGCTCCCGTACGGCGCGGGCGTAGCAGACGGCGTCGGCCTGGATACGGGCCCGCTGGAGCGCGGGGGCGTACTCGGCGGTCTCGACGAGCTGGTCCAGCGCCCGGGCCTCGCCGCGCGAGGCGACCTCGGCCTTTCCGTACGAGCCGTTGGCGGTGACCAGCACGAAGGAGAGCAGCAGGACGGTCATCGTCAGCAGGGGCCCGACCAGGTCCTTGACCGCCATCCCTTCGTCGTCGTCGACGTTGATCAGTCGTGGCCTCAGCCAGCGGTTCGCGGCGAGGCCGGCGAGCAGGGCGAGTACGGCGACGACGATGACGAGGACCACGGGGGCCACCTCCGGGAAGCGGGAAGGCAGGGGAACGTCCCCGGGGGCGGGTCCGGGGCGGCGTGATCATGCCCAGGCGGGTGGCGAGAGCGGAACAACGGAAACGTTCGCTCGCCCCCGCACGAGGGATGCCCGTTCCGCCAGGCGGACGAGACACCGGCCTCCCCCGCCGGGGCTGTCGGGCCGTCGGCCCCGAGCGTCAGGCACGCGCGGTGACGTGTGCGCCGCGGTCTCAGGACCCGGTTCCGTGGTCTCGCGCTCGCGCCTTGGCCTGTGCGCGGGCGTGGGCCCTCGTCCTCCGTGCGTCCCTGCCGCCGTGCCGGAGGCGCACGGCGAGGACGGCCGCCGAGGCGGCGAAGAGGCCGGCGGTGATCAGCAGCCAGCGCCCCAGGAAGACGTCCGCCGGCAGCCCGGTGCTGCTCGTGTATCGGCCGACCCGGCGGAGGATCAGAGGCCAGTACACGAGCAGCAGGAGGCCGGAGACGAACGCCGGTACCCGGACGTGGTTGACCCCGATCCGTGGCCTGCCCCGGACCTGTCCCGAGGGGGTTCCGAGGACGCGCTGTACGGCGAGGTCCGTGACCGCGTACAGCGGCAGCAGGACGAGGTCGTGCAGGAGTGCCGCTCCGACGAACCACACCGCCACGCCGAGGGCGTCGCCCTTGAGCAGCCGCACACCGGCGTAGCAGGCCAGGGCGAAGGAGACGACGACGAGGAGCAGGTGCAGGGGCGAGGCCCCGTAACGCCGGCGGAAGGCCGTGGTGACCGCGTGCGGAGCAGGTGTCATGCCGGTTCCCCGAAGGTGAGGCGGGTGACCCACTTGGTGTTGTGGACGCCGGGAGCGCCGGGGATGATCGCCCGGGCCGGATAGCCGTGGTCGTGGGAGAGGACGGCGCCGTTCACCCGTACGGCCAACAGGGAGCGGGTGTCGCGGACCTGGTGGGCGCTCAGGACGACCGAGCTGAAGGACCCGCCCCGCTGCACGGACTCGACCAGGACCGGCGGGGTGTGGGTGCCCAGCCCGACGAGGGCGGCCAGGTCGGTGAGACGGACGCCGCTCCAGTGCTGGTCGGGGGTCGACCAGCCTTCCACGCAGGCGATGGGCAGCAGCGCCTCGTTCTGCGGGAGGGCCAGGAGACGGTCGTAGGTGAGCTCGACCTGGCGGCCCGCGCCGCGGACGGTCAGGCGCCACGCGGGGCCGATGTCACTGGGGCGGATGCCGACGGAGGCGGCGGTCTTGTTGATCTGGAAGCCGTTCGGGCCGGGGCCGGGGTCCTGGCCGCCGTGCGGGGCGAGCAGCGCGGTCTGCCGCCACCGGCCGCCCACGCTCTGTCCGGCGGTCACGACCAGCAGCGCCAGCGACCCCAGCCCGACCATGCCCAGCGCGCCCCGCCGGGAGATGGTGGGTGCCGCCGGGCGTGGCGAGACCAGGCCGGCCGCCTCCTCGCTGTCGGGGGCCGGCTGCCGCGGCCCGGTGCGCAGGGTCCGTACGGTCCGTCCCAGCCGGAGGGTCACGTGGACGGCGAAGGCACCGATGAACACCCAGGCCCCGTACAGGTGGAGGACGTAGAAGGAGCCCGGGAAGAGGTAGTGGAGCTGCACGTTGAGGATGCCGGTGACGAACTCGAAGCCGGCGCCTCCCACCAGCAGGAGCAGGGAGAGCCGTTCGAGGGCCTGGGCGGCCGACCGCACCGGGGGCCAGGCGAAGAGCTTCGGGATCACCGACCACAGTTTCGCCAGGAGCACGGGCACGAGCGCGATGCCGAGGGTGACGTGGACGCCCTGCGTGACCCGGTAGAGCCAGGAGGGCGAGGTCGGCCAGGAGAAGAGGTGGAAGCCGAGCCAGCCCTTGTCGGGGGTCTGGTCGTTGACCGCGGCGAGGTTCGGATCGTACGCCGTGTACGAGAGCAGACCCGTCACGAAGAGGATCGTGATGCCGAAGAGCAGGACGGTCCCGAGCACGGCGGTCAGCCATGGGCCACGCAGCGGGCTGCGCCAGAACTCCGGGCGGGACGGCCCCCTCGGCGGGCCGGCCGCCCACCCGGAGGCCAGGGTCGAGCGGAGCCGGGCGAGCCGTGCCGGGCTGCCGTCGGCGGGGGCGGATTCCTCGTGGGCCGGTCCCTGGGGGGCCGGGTCGCCGGCTGCGGGTGTCCCGCTGCTGTTCGCTTGCATGGAGTGCTTCCTCGGTTTCCGCATCGCCGGGCTCACCGGGTCTCCCCCGTCGAGAAGAAGATGGCCCTCCGCCTGCGTGGGAGGGCTCGTGACGCGCCGACGCGGGTGGCCTCGTGCTGTCGCCCGGCCGCGTGCGGGCCCGGCTGCGGGGCCTCGTGGCCGCCGGGGCGCCGTCCGGTCGGCCGGTGGGCGGGTCGGCGTGGTCCCGCGGATCGCTTCCGGGCCGCCCACCCGGCCATGACGGCCACGGCGGCGACGACGTACGCGACCGTGCCGGCGTCGGCCGCCGCGCGGCCGGTGACGTAGGCGGCGGCGCCCGCGAGCGCGACCCCCAGCCACTCCCAGCGCCCGTCGAGCGCCACCAGGGCGACCAGGAGGAGGGCGTACCAGGAGTAGCCGGGTGTCGTCAGGAGGAACGCGGTTCCGGTGACCAGGAGGGCACCGCTCCACGGGCGCCCCGGGTCGCCCCGCCTGATCGCGTACAGGCTGACGGCGAGCATGCCCGCGAGGACGCAGGGCACGGCCCAGGAGTCGGGGAACAGCAGGCGCAGCAGCGCGTACCGGTTTCCGGAGGAGGCGTCCTGGTAGCCCTCCTCGTCGGCGTAGCCGCCCAGGTAGCCGAGCACGGAGGAGTGGGAGAGCAGGATGTACGGCACGTACAGGGCGGCGAGGACGGCGGCGACGGGGAGCAGGACGGCGGCCGCGTCCCGGACGCGGCGCACGCCGGACAGGGCGCCGGGCAGCAGGACGGCCGGCAGGAGTTTGACGGCCGTGGCCAGGCCCAGCACCACACCGCCCAGAGCCCGGTGGCGGACCGTCAGGCCCAGCGCGGCGACGGACAGCAGGACGGCGAGGACGTCGGCGTGGGCGTTGTTGACGGCCTCGACGGGGACGGCCGGGCACCAGGCCCAATAGGCGGCCGTCCGAGGGTCGCCCCTGCGCCGCAGGATCCGCAGCAGCACCGGTGTGGTGGCCACGGCGAGGACGGCGCCGCCCACCTGGAGGGCCTTGTGCCGGACACCGTCCGGGGAGAGGGCGTGGACGAGGAGGAAGTACAGCTCGCCGGCCGGAGGGTAGATCGTGTGCGCCCGGGGACGGTTGATCCGCGTGCAGACGCCGTCGGACACGGCCGCCAGGTCGGGCTCGCCGCACTCCGGCCCGGTGGGGAACAGCCAGCGGTCGCGGTACGGCGCGAGGGCGGCGTCGGCCGGGGCGTGGTCGTACGGGGACAGGCCCGCCGCCTGCACGCGGCCGTCCCAGGCGTAGCGGTACGAGTCGGTGCTGGTGCGGGGCGCGGCCACCAGGCCCGTCGCGGCGACCGCGATGCCGCCGAGGAGGACCAGGGCGGTGGTGTGCCGGGCGGGCACCCCGCGCAGGGACCAGGCGGCGGCCGCGAACAGGGCCCAGCAGGCGGCGTACATCCAGGACAGGCCCGCCGGGTCCGCGACGTAACCGTCCCTGCGGACGGTGAGGACGAGCACCGCGCCCAGGGCCGCCACGACGGCGGCGGTGACGGCGGTGGCCCGGAAGGAGGTGGCGGGACGTGTCATGGCGCGGCTCCGGGAGGGGGCGGGGCTTCCACCGGGGTGAGGTCGAGCGGTGCGACGGCGACGAGTTCGGCGAAGTGCCGGCCGTCCTCCGTCCAGCTCTCCACGGGCCGCCAGCCGCTCGCCGCCGCGTGGCGCAGCAGTGCGCCGCTGCCGACCCTGGCCCAGGGGAAGGGGGCGCCGAGGGTGCCACGGCCGTCGTCGAGGCGCACCTCGCAGCGCTCGTCCACCTCGACGGGCGCGGCCTCGACGAGGAGGCGCCCGCCGGGGGCCAGCAGCGCCGCGACGCGTTCCAGGAGCGCCGTGGGGGCGCCGCCGATGCCGATGTTGCCGTCCATCAGCAGGGCCGTGTCCCAGCGCCGTTCGCCGGGGAGGGGCTCGAACACGGAGCGGCACAGCGCCGTTCCGCCCCGGCGCAGCGTCTGCGTCACGGCAGCCGGGGTCACGTCGATGCCGAGGGCGCGGCGGCCGCGTTCGGCCAGGGCCGCGACGAGCCGGCCCGGTCCGCAGCCGATGTCGAGGACGGAACCGTGGCAGCGGGCCAGGACGCTCTCGTCGGCGGCGTCGGCTCCGGCGCACCAGCGCTGGACGTCCAGGGGCAGCAGCCAGCCGTCCGTGCGGTGCAGGAACAGGGGGCCCACGCCCGTGCGCAGGGCCGAGGAGTAGGGATCCGCGCGCCAGGCCGGGGCCGGCACACCGCGCGGCTCGGGTGGGGTCACGGTCGTGCGGGTCGCCGTGGTCATCGCGCCGCCGTCAGGTCGGCGGTGAGTTCCCGGTGGCGTGCCGCGAAGCGACCGGCCGGCGCCAGAGCGGCCACCTCGGCCGCGTCCGCGGCGGTGTCCACGTCCCGCAGCCGGGGCAGCAGGGCCGTACGCAGTCCGGCCGCGCGCAGCCGCCCGTACTGCACGGAGCCGGTCTCGGGTACGGACATGGGTACGCCGAGCAGCAGGGCCGGGTCGGGCTCCGCCAGGCCCAGGGCCCAGAAGCCGCCGTCCGCCGCGGGGCCGAACCAGGCGTCGCTCTCCTCGAAGCGCAGGGCGGGCGCCAGGAGCTCCGGGGTGAGCTGCGGGGTGTCCATGCCGATCAGCAGCGCCGGGCCGGCGCAGGCGGCGAAGGCGGCCGCCAGCCGCTCGTCGAGGCCCCCGCCGCCCTGGGGTACGACGTCGAAGCCCGGCGGCAGCCAGGGGCCGGGGGTTCCGTCCAGGACCAGGACGTGCCGGTCGGCGGGGGTGGCCGCCGCGGCGGCCAGGGTGTCGACGAGGGCCGCCTCGGCCAGGGCCGCGGCCTCGGCCGGGGTGAACGGCGGGGTGAGCCGCGTCTTGACCCGGCCCGGGACCGGTTCCTTGGCGATCAGGAGCAGAGTGGTCACCGCGCACCACCGGGGACCTCGGAGGCGGCCGGCGGTTCGGCGAGCACGGCGCGCATGTCGCGGACCGCGTGCCAGGTGCCCCGCCAGGTGCCGGTGACCTTCGACTTCCCGGTCCTCGGCAGGTACGGAACGTCCTCCTCCCGCACCCGCCAGCCCGCGTCGGCGCCCCTGACGACCATCTGCAGCGGGTAGCCGGACCGCCGGTCGGTCAGCTCCAGCCGCAGCAGCTCCTCGCGGCGCATCGCGCGCAGGGGGCCGAGGTCGTGCAGCCGGAGCCCGGTGCGACGGCGCAGCATCCGGGACAAGGCGAGGTTCCCGGCGCGGGCGTGCGGCGGCCAGGCGCCCCGGCGCTGCGGTCGGCGCCGCCCCAGGACGAGGTCGGCCTCCCCGGCCGCGAGGGTCCGGACGAATCCGGCCAGCAGACCGGGATCGAGGGAGGCGTCGCAGTCGCAGAAGCAGACGTACTCGGCGTCGGAGGCCATGAGCCCGGCATGGCAGGCGGCACCGAAGCCCCGCCGGGACTCCGTCACCACCGTCGCGCCGAGGGAGCGGGCGAGGTCGGCGGACCCGTCGGTGGACCCGTTGTCCACGACCAGGGCCCGCCAGCCGGCGGGGATGCGCGCGAGGACCCAGGGCAGTGCCCCGGCCTCGTTCAGACAGGGGAGGACGACGTCCACGGTGTGTTCGGTCACGACTGCCACCGTAGGAATTCCCACGGGACATAGCGGACATCGACTCCTTACGAAACTCGGACGTCGGCTGTTCGGGGAGCCCCGGTGCGGCCGACGGGGGCCGCGGGCTGCCAGGCTTGCCCCCATGAGCACGTCCTTGGCCATGCCACCCGCCCGTGTCCTCGTCGTCGACGACGACCCGACCGTCGCCGAGGTCGTCACCGGCTATCTGCGCCGCGCCGGCCACGACGTCGAACAGGCCGCCGACGGGCCCGCCGCCCTCGACGCGGCCGCCCGCACCCACCCCGAACTGGTCGTCCTCGACCTGATGCTGCCCGGCATCGACGGCCTCGAAGTCTGCCGCCGGCTGCGCGCCGAGCGTCCCGTACCGGTGATCATGCTCACCGCGCGCGGGGACGAGGACGACCGGATCGCGGGTCTGGAGCTGGGCGCGGACGACTACGTCACCAAGCCGTTCAGCCCGCGCGAGCTGGTCCTGCGCGTCGAGTCCGTGCTGCGGCGCAGCCGCGCCACCGCCCCGGCCACCACTGCCGCGGTGCTGAGCGCGGCCGGCATCGACGTCCACCGCGGGACCCGTCGGGCGGCCAAGCACGGCCGGGACCTCACGCTCACCCTGAGGGAGTTCGACCTCCTCGCGCACTTCCTCGCCCACCCCGGCCGGGCGCACGGCCGCGAGGAGCTGATGCGGGACGTGTGGGGCTGGGAGTTCGGCGACCTGTCCACCGTCACCGTCCACGTACGTCGCCTGCGCGCCAAGATCGAGGACGACCCGGCCTCCCCCCGCCTCATCCGGACCGTCTGGGGCATCGGCTACCGCTTCGACCCGGCGGGGACGGGACCGGAGGACACCCGATGAAGGACGTCCTGCTCATCGCGGCCTTCGCCCTCGGCGGTGCGGCCTGTGCCGGCGGGCTCGGCGCGGTCGCGCTGAGGTTCCTGCGCCACCGCTCCGTCGCCGTCTCCCTGACCGTGGTCGCCGGGGTGGCCGTCACCGCGATGCTCGCCGGCACCCTCGCCGTCGCCCGGGCGATGTTCCTGTCCCCGCACGACCTGACCGTCGTCACGCTCGTCGTCGCCATGGCCGCCGTCGTCTCGCTGGCGACCGCGCTCGTGCTGGGACGGTGGGTCGTCGCCCGCGGCCGCGATCTGGCCCGCGCGGCCCGGGAGTTCGGCGAGGGCGGCAGCTTCGCCGCGCCGCCCGCCCGGTCCACCGCGGAACTGGCCGCCGTCACCCGCGAACTCGCCGCCACCAGCGCCAAGCTCGCCGCGTCCCGGGAACGCGAACGCGCCCTGGAGGCCTCCCGCCGCGAACTCGTCGCCTGGATCTCCCACGACCTGCGCACCCCGCTCGCCGGACTGCGGGCCATGGCCGAGGCGCTGGAGGACGGGGTGGCCGCCGAACCCGCCCGGTACCACCGCCGGATCCGCACCGAGGTCGAGCGTCTGGACGCCATGGTCGGCGACCTCTTCGAGCTGTCCCGCATACATGCCGGTGCCCTCGAACTGGCCCCCAGCCGTGTCTCCCTCCAGGACCTGGCGGCCGACGCCCTGCTGGGCGCCGACCCGCTCGCCCGGGAACGCGGCGTACGGCTGTGCGGCGACGACCTCGCGCACGTACCGGTCGACGTGGACGGCAAGGAGATGACCCGGGTCCTGGCGAACCTCCTGGTCAACGCCATCCGCCACACCCCCGCCGACGGCACCGTCGCCGTGAGCGTCGGCCGGAGCGCGGACACCGCCGTGCTCTCCGTCACCGACGGCTGCGGCGGCATCCCCGAGGACGACCTGCCGAAGGTCTTCGACACCGGCTGGCGCGGCAACCCCGCCCGGACGCCGCCCGCCGGCGCGGGACTGGGCCTGGCGATCGTACGCGGCATCGTCGAGGCGCACGCGGGACGGGCACGCGTGTCCAACGTCCCCGGCGGCTGCCGCTTCGAGGTGACGCTACCGCTCGCGGGCGCCGCCGACGCCTGAGGGGGGCGGGGGCGCGGGGCGGGCGGCTACCCCACCCCCGCCGAAGCCCGTTGGGTCGCGTGGGCGAACTCGGACATTCCCTCGGCGAACCCGGTCTCGGGGAGCCAGCCCAGGTCGCGCCGCAGCCGTGACGCGTCGGCGGTGACGTGCCGCACGTCCCCGAGGCGGAACTCGCCCGTCACCACGGGTGCCGGGCCGCCGTGCTCCGAGGCGAGCGCCGCGGCCATCTCCCCCACCGTGTGCGGGTCGCCGCTGCCCACGTTGTACGCCGTGTGGCCGCCGGCCGGCAGGTCCCCGATGCCCGCCAGCACGACCGCGTTGGCCCCGGCGACGTCGCGGACGTGGACGAAGTCCCGCCGCTGAGCGCCGTCCTCGAACACCCGCGGGGCCTCACCACGTGCCAGCGCCGACCGGAAGAACGAGGCCACACCCGCGTACGGGGTGTCCCGCGGCATGCCCGGCCCGTACACGTTGTGGTACCGCAACGACACGGCCGTACCCCCGACGGCCCGTGCCCATGCGGTGGCCAGGTGCTCCTGCGCCAGCTTGGTCGTCGCGTAGACGTTCCGTGGATCGGCCGGCGCGTCCTCACCCACCAGCCCGGGCACCAGTTCGGCCGCGCAGCGCGGACAGCGCGGCTCGAACCGGCCGGCCTCCAGGTCCGCCACCGCCCGAGGGCCCGGCCGCACCACACCGTGTGCGCGGCACTCGTAGCGTCCCTCGCCGTACACCACCATCGACCCGGCCTGCACGAACCGGCGCACCCGGGCCTCGGCCATGCCGGCCAGCAGCACCGCCGTGCCCAGGTCGTTGCAGGCGACGTAGTCCGGAGCGTCCGCGAAGTCCTTGCCCAGACCGACCATGGCGGCCTGGTGGCAGACGGCGTCCACCCCGCGGAGCGCGCCGCGCACCGTCTCCGCGTCCCGGACGTCGCCCCGGACGAACTCGGCGTCCGGCACCTCGGGGGCCCTCGGGTGGGCGGCCGGCAGCAACGCGTCCAGCACCACCGGCGTGTGTCCCCCGGCCGCCAGCGCGGCGACCACCTCCGAGCCGATGAATCCGGCTCCTCCTGTGACGAGTACTCGCATGCCCGGCACGCTACGGACTCCGCTTACGCGGCGCCCGCTCCCGCACCGTGCCGTAAGAGTTCCGTCACGAGCCCTCGGTGTCGCTCGCGCGCCTAAGATCACCGGGAACACACGGGAGAGGTGGCGGACATGGCGGACCAGCGCGTGTACCTGGTGACCGGCGGCGGAACGGGGATCGGGGCCGCGACCGCGCTGGCACTGGCCCGGGAGGGGCACAAGGTGGCGGTGTCCGGGCGGCGGCCCGAGCCGCTGCGGCTGGTCGCGGAGGAGAGCGGCGCCCTGCCCGTACCGTCGGACATCGGGGACCCCGCCGCGGTGACCTCGCTCGTGGAGACCGTGGTCGGCACGTACGGACGGCTCGACGGTCTGGTCCTCAACGCCGGCATCGGGCGGGGCGGCGGGGTGGGCGAGGTGACGCTCGAGGACTGGGACGAGGTCATGCGGACCAACCTCACGGGTCCGTTCCTGCTGCTGCGCGCCGCGCTCCCCCACCTCCTCGACGCCCGCGGCGCGGTGGTCGCGGTGGCCTCGGTGTCCGCACTGCGCAACGGCGTCGGGAACGCCGCCTACGCCACCTCCAAGGCGGCGCTGCTCCAGCTGTGCCGCTCGCTCGCGGTCGACTACGGGGGCGCGGGCCTGCGCGCGAACACGGTGTGCCCGAGCTGGGTGCGCACCGACATGGCGGACCGCCGGATGAACCGGTTCGCCGACGAGGCGGGCCTGGAGGGGAACGGTCTGGAGGCGGCGTACGAGGAGGTGACCCGGGTCCTGCCCGCCGGGCGGCCGGGTGAGCCGCGCGAGGTGGCGGAGGCCGTCGCCTGGCTGCTGTCCCCCGCCGCTTCGTTCGTGAACGGTGCGGTGCTCACCGTCGACGGTGGCGCGACGGCGCTCGACCCGGGCACGCTCGGCTTCGAGTTCCGTCTTGAGCCACGCGCCCCTCGGGCCTGACCGGCCGTCACGGCCGGGGGCGGGGTCCTGCTCCCTCGGACGTACCGACGGACGGACGGGCGTCGCCGAGCGGCGCCCGTCCGTCGAGCGCTGTCAGCCGGTGGGGCGACCGGTCGCGGTGAGCTCGGCCAGACTGGTCCAGGGGCCCCGGCCGCCGGCCTCGGTCAGTGCCCTCAGGCGTAGGTAGCGGCCGGGTTTCGCGCTGAACGCGACCCGCGTCGCCGCCGCCGTGTCGGGGAAGGTGCCCGTGGCCACGGGGGTGCCCCAGGAGCTCGTACTGTCCGACACGTACAGCTCGTAGGAGCCGATGCGGCCGTTGACGCCACCGTCCTGGCGGGGAAGGTGCGTGACGGAGTCGACCTCGTAGCGCGCGCCCAGATCGATCTGGATCTCGTGCGGGAGGGCGGCCGCGTTGCCGGACCACCTCGTGTGCCAGAGGGTGGCGGGGTTGCCGTCGATCGCGTTGGCCGCGGCGCCGTTCTCGGCCGCCTTCTCCTCGCTGTCGGCCCGGACGACGCTCCAGCCCGTCTGGCTGATCGGGGCCGATCCGCCGACCGTGGTGCCGGTCGGGACGGTGAGGGCGGTGGCCGTGAGCGTGAACGCGGCGCCGGTGGTTCCGGTCTTCACCCAGAGCGTGCCGGAGCGATCGGCTGCGTCGTAGTACCAGCCGGTGGTGGCGGCGTCGTACGCGGCCTTGCCGCTCAGTGCCGGGAGACTGGTGGTGCCGACGCGGACCGCGCCCGGGGCGCTCGCGCTGCGCAGGGTGAACTCGTATCCGCGGGACGCCGGTTTGCCCGTGTAGGTGCCGGTGGGCGCTCCCACCGAGACCGTCACGTCGCCGGTGCCCGTCGTGGGTGCGGTGACGTCGACCCGCTGCCGTGCGGAGGCGCCGTTCTTGTAGTCCCGGGTGACGCCGTCGTCCTCGTAGAGGCTGAAGGAGGAGTTGCCGCGCGGCTGGATGTCGTAGGTGAGGGTGGAGACGGGCTTCTCGCCCGTGTAGTTCATCTGCGGCCACATCGGCACGATCGCGCCCGCCTTGACGAAGAGCGGCAGGGTGTCGAGGGGTGCGGAGTAGCCGTTGAGCCAGCCGGGTCCGGTGTAGACCTTCCCGGTCCAGTAGTCGGTCCAGTTGCCGGCGGGCAGGTAGATGCCGTCACGGGTGGACGTGTCGGAGACGACGGGGGCGACGAGGAAGGAGTCGCCCGCCATGAACTGCCCGCTGGTCCGGTTCCCGCGCGCGACGGGGTCGTCGGGGTACTCCAGCACCATCGCCCGGGTGGAGGGGACGCCGGTGTCGGACGCGTGGCGGCTCATCGTGTACAGGTAGGGCATCAGCCGCATCTTGAGGTGCAGGTACTTGCGGTTGATCGACTGGTAGGGCTCCGGGAAGCGCCACGGCTGCTTGTCCTGGTAGCCGGCCGCGGGGTTGGTCGCGCCCCAACCGGACATGGTCATGAACGCCGGGGTGAAGGCCTTCCACTGCAGGTCGCGCACGTATGTCCGCGGGCTCCCGCCGAAGATGCCGTCGACGTCCCCGCTCGCGTAGTTCAGGGCGGACAGACCGGCCCCCGCGATCGCGGGGACGTGCCAGCGCATGGCGTCCCAGGTGCCGGAGGTGTCTCCGGTCCACACGACGGCGTTGCGCTGCGTTCCCGCCCAGCCGTCCACGGTCCATACGAAGCGGCGCGCGTCGGAGTTGTTCTCGATCCCCTCCACGGCCTGCTTCACGCCGTTGAAGGCGGTCTTGTAGCCGCCTCCGATCCAGGCGACGTCCGTCTTCACCGCTCGCGAGCCCGCCGTACCGACCTCCCAGCCGATGCCGGACAGGCCCGTGGACGTCCACAGTCCGGTCCGGAAGCCCTTCTCCTTCAGCTGCGCGGCCGTGCCGGGGAGGTCGGTGTAGCCGCAGCCGTAGCCGTCGTTGGGGAGGAACCAGCCGGAGGGCATGTTCGCGGCGCGGGCGTCGGCGGCGTAGCCGACGACGTCGGGGGTCGTCTGGTGCCGGAGCCGGTCGTGGTCGCCCTGGTAGGCGGGGTTCGACGCGTTGAAGCAGTCGGCGTTGCCGAGTTCGAGGCCCCAGATCGGGGCGAGGAACGGCTTGCCGGTGACGTCGGTGTAGCCGTTCAGGACGTCCTTGAGGGAGTTGCCGGCGAAGTACCAGGCGTCGAAGCGGTTCTCGTTGTGGCGCAGGGAGGTGGGCGCGCCGAAGGAGTACGACCCCGGGGACCAGGTGTTGCGCATGACGCCGTAGCCGTTGGTGGACATGTAGAAGGGGGCCGGGCTGGCGTTGCTGTTCTCGGTCCACTGGTTGGACACGGCGACGGGGACGGTCTTGTCCCTCAGGGCCCATTCGCCGAGCCGCAGCCCTGTGCCGTAGAACTGCTCGTCGGCCGCCCGGGTGAGGAACTGGGTGGTCTGCGAGCCCGTCCAGGTCGTGGGCTGCGACTCCGCCCACAGGAGGGTCGCGTCGTCCGCCCGGTACAGGGCGAAGGTCAGCGGAGCCTTGTTGACGCGCAGGCTGATCGACGGTGTGGCGATGCGGTAGTACGAGCCGGTGTCGGTGAGTGTCGCCCCCACCGCGCCGAAGGCGGTGTTGACGGCGAGGTCTCCCCCGGCCGGGTCGTCGGTGAAGGAGCCGTTGGGCGAGAGCCAGACGCGGAGGACGTCCGCGCGGGCGATCACGACGCGGGCGGCGGCTCCGCTCGACGTGGTGATCGTGAAGGTGTCGCCGGAGCGGCTCACGCCGGTGGCGTTGCCGGCGGTGGCCGCCTGGGCGGCCGGTGCGGGAAGGACGACGGCCAGGAGGGCCGCGATCAAGGTCGCGGCCAGGGTCAGCGCGATCCGTCTGAGGCTCGGTCGTGGCAGGGCGCGCGGGACGGCGGCGGTCATGCGACTGGTTCTCCTCACGAGGTCGGCGGCGTCGGCGGGTGCGGCGGCGCGGTCGTTGGAGCTGTTCCTGTCGGGGCGTGAGACATGGCAGCAGTGACAGGTGCATGACGTCAAGTGCGCGAACGGACACGGTTACGAGCAGCTTCGCGCACACGGAACCCGAGGGACGCGTACCCGCCGCGTCCCGCTCCGCGCCGACCGGCACTCCCGTGGCGGCCCGCGTCGCGGTGCCGCGGGGCCGACGCCGGAAGGCCCGCCCACCGGTCTGCCGGTGGGCGGGCCTTCGACGTGGCGCGTCTCGGTCAGCCGGTCACGGTGATCTGCTGGGCCGGGTCCGTGGTGTCGCCGAGCTGGTACGTGGCGCTGAAGGTCGCGGACTGATTGCCGGTCGGACAGAGGAAGCCGCCCGTGGCGGTCGCGGGGACGGGGCGTTGACGATGGCCAGCGCGGACGGACTGCCGTTGGTCCAGGTGCCGTTGACGGCGGTCGGTCCGGCCGGCGAGGCGGTGATGGTGCAGCTGGCGAGGCCACTGGTCTTGAGGACGACGCCGCCCTTGGGGATGGTGAAGCCGCCCGTGACGGGGGCGCCGTTCTGGAGGGAGAGCGTCCAGGGGCCGTTGGTCGCGTTGCTCGTGATGGTCACGTTCACGCCGAAGATGCTGGTGCTGCACCCGCTGAAGCTGGGCGGATTGACCGGTACGGAGACGGGGCCCGCGGCGTTGTGGTTGCCGGGGGCGGCGGGGATGGCGTTGTTGGCTCCGCTCGTCGGCACGGAGGCGGAGACGGTGCAGGTCATCGTGGTCGACCCGGCGACGAAGGTGGCCTTGCCGGTGAGCTTGGCGGAGAAGGAGTGGCCGGCCGGCAGGACGGTGGTCGAGGCGGCCTGGGTGCCGGCGGCCCCGAAGGAGAGGGCGCCGGCGGCAGCGAGGCCGGTGAGGGACACGAGCAGCTTGGACATGAGATCTCCTCGTTGATCGACGGTGGGGTGCGAGGAGGTGCGGGTCGTCGCATGGTGCCGTGCGCGGGGTGCCGTTGCGCACGGTGTGTACGCATGGTGCGTGGGGGGTGACGCGCAAAGTGACTAGAGAGTAGAACCGGCCGGTAGGGGTGTCCAGGCAGGTTTCCGGCCACTACTGACAGATCGTCAGATCCACTGACCCGAACGTCGTGCGTGACACCGCGACCCGCCCCCGTGCCGACGACGGCGCCGACCGACCTGACCTGGCGTTCGACGCGCCCGGGAAGCCGTTGGCAGCCACCCCCCGGAGTCTTGTATGGTTCTCCGCGAATCATCCAGAGGGGTGGAGGGACCGGCCCTACGAAGCCCCGGCAACTCCCCGTTCGACTCGGCGCTCATCGTTCGCGCCGCGCCGTCGGGATCAGTGCCAACTCCGGCCTGCGCCAACGTGGCGCAGGAAAAGATGAGGAGACACGGTGCTCTCTGTGCTGCCTTTCGCCCCGGCTCTGTCCGCCCCGGGCCTGTCGCGTACCCGCCTCACCCTGTCCGCCCCGCGCATGTCGCGTACCCGTCTCGTGATCACCACGGCATATCGGCCGACCGCTTCGGCCCTTCCCCGCTGATCATCCCCACCCTCCCCGCACGAGGCCTCCGCGAGCCGGTCGCTCGCGGATCGAGACTGGAGTACCCCCTCATGGACATTTCGGATATTTCTAGCGGAGTCGGCGTCCTCGACAAGGCCGCCGTGATCCTCGGCGCGCTGGCGGCGGGCCCGGCCACTCTGGCGGGGCTGGTCTCCGCCACCGGCCTGGCGCGGCCCACGGCCCATCGACTGGCCCTCGCGCTCGAACGCCACCGCATGGTGGCCAGGGACATCGAGGGCCGATTCGTCCTCGGCCCCCGACTGGCCGAGCTCTCGGCCGCCGCGGACGAGGACTGCCTGCTGGCCGCGGCCGGTCCGGTCCTCGTCTCCCTCAGGGACGCCACCGGCGAGACCGCGCAGCTCTACCGGCGCCAGGGCGCGCTGCGCGTCTGCGTCGCCGCCGCCGACCGGACCTCCGGCCTGCGCGACACCGTGCCGGTGGGGGCCACCCTCCCGATGAAGGTCGGATCCGCCGCCC
Organism: Streptomyces sp. NPDC096079; assembly: GCF_040303145.1. NCBI lineage: Bacteria > Bacillati > Actinomycetota > Actinomycetes > Kitasatosporales > Streptomycetaceae > Streptomyces > Streptomyces sp. NPDC096079. The sequence goes on along the minus strand of NZ_JBEOST010000006.1, from coordinate 306,527 downwards.
AGGTGCTGCTCGCCTGGGAGGACCCCGAGCGCTTCTACGAAGGGCTGCAGGGCGCCAGCTTCACGGCCACCGCGCTCAGCGGCGTACGACGCCGGGGCTGGGCCCAGTCGATCGGTGAGCACCAGCCCGGCATGGCCTCCGTCTCGGCTCCGGTCCGCGGCCCGTCCGACCGCGTCGTGGCCGCCGTCACGGTCACCGGGCCGATCCAGCGCCTCACCCGGCAGCCCGGCGCCCGGCTCGCCAAGGCCGCCGTCGACGCGGCCGACCGCCTCACCCAAGTCGTCGCCCTCGCGTGACCCGGGACGCCTCGCCCCCGGTATTCCGGTCGACAGCGCCCCTCCGCGCCGGGCAGAGTGGCCTGCCGTGACAAGCAGTGAACTGTGGAGCCGCGCGACCGCCGACCGCTACGACGCCGAGGAGACCGAGATGTCCTCGGCCGCCGTCCTCGGACCGACGCTCGACTTCCTCGCCGACCTCGCCGGAGACGGCCCGGCACTGGAGTTCGCCATCGGAACCGGACGGGTGGGCGTCCCGCTCCGGGAACGCGGCGTGCCGGTGGCCGGCATCGAGCTGTCCGCGCACATGGCAGCCGTTCTCCGGCGGAAGGCCGACGCCGACCTCCTCCCGGTGACCATCGGAGACATGGCCACCACCGTCGTCCCCGGTGAGTTCTCCCTGGTCTACCTCGTCTACAACACGATCACGAACCTGCTCACCCAGGACGAGCAGGTCGAGTGCTTCCGCAACGCCGCACGGCACCTGGCACCGGGCGGGCGGTTCGTCATCGAACTGGGCGTGCCGCCCCTGCGGTTCCTGCCGCCCGGCCAGGTCGCCGTGCCGTTCGACGTCTCCGAGCGCCACCTCGGCTTCGACACCTTCGACCTGGTCGAGCAGGTCCTCGTCTCGCACCACTTCACGCGCGAGGACGCGGAGGGCCGCTACCGGCGGGACAGCTCCCGGCACCGGTACGCCTGGCCCGCGGAGCTCGACCTGATGGCGCGGATCGCCGGACTGGAGCTGGAGCGCCGCGTCGGGGACTGGGACGGGACGGCCTTCACACAGGACTCCTCGAAGCACATCTCCGTGTGGCGCAGGCCCGCCTGACCCCTGTGGTCGGCCGCCCGCCCCGGCGCACCGAAGCGGCTTGCCCCGCCCGTCACCCCCGGGGCCCGCAATGACCTGCGCACGAAGCCACTTTGACGCGAGAAACGCAACTTCGACAGGGCCGGTGGAGCCAGCTACCTTCACCTGGACTTCGGCGATCGCCCACGGTCGCGCAGGAGTTCGTTCCGGTTGAGCCACCCCGTACGGGCGCGCTCACGCCCTCACGAACCCGCGCCCCGACGCGTACGCCACCGCACCGGCCTCGGAGAGACGCATGCCCCATCTCGCGCTGTACACCTTCGGCGTCCTGTCATCGCCACTCGCCGACCCCGGCCCCCTCACGCGTGACCTCCACGACAGCGGCGAGGTCATCTACCAGAGGATCAGCCGGCACCCCGGGTACCTCGCGCACGCGGAACCGTCTCCCGGCGGCCGGGGCGCGCACTTCGACCTGGACTGGGGTGTGTGGGGCGAGTTCGCCGTGCCGCCCTGGTACGGCAAGGGCCGCACCGCGGAGACCGTCGCCCTGGCCACGACCCTCTCGCTCTGGACCGACGCGCGTTCCGCCTTCGACGCCGTCTACACCGGTCTGCACCGGGAGGCGCTGGCCAGGCGTTCCGACTGGTTCGAGAGGTCGGCACACCCCAATCACGTGTTCTGGTGGGTCCGGGAGGGCGTGATACCCCTCTGGCGCGACGGGGTGTCCCGGCTGGAGCACCTCCAGGAGCACGGCGCCACGCCGGACGCCTTCACCTTCCACCACTCGTTCGACCCCGAGGGAACCCCGACGAGGATCAAGGGCATCGGTCCGGAGAGCGGCCCGGTTCGCTGACCGGGCCTCCTCGGAGCGTGCGCGCGGTCCGCCGTCCCCGGGCGTTGGCCCGACCGGGTCCCAGGTCGTCGTACCCGCCGGTGTCGGCCCGCGGGCGGATGCCGTGCCGGTGAGGATCGGTGCATGGGCGTCGTTCTGCCGGTTCTCTTCGCACTGCTCGCCGCGTTCAGCAACGCACTGGCCACGGTGCTCCAGCGGCGTGCGGCGCTCACGGTCCCGCAGTCCGACTCGTTCCGGTTCGGACTCGTCCTCGACCTGTTGCGCCGGCCCTTGTGGCTGGCCGGCATCCTCGCCGTCATCGCCGCCGGTGTCGGACAGGCGGCGGCGCTCGCGACCGGCCCACTGGCCCTGGTGCAGCCGCTGTTCGTGCTCGAACTGCCCCTGGCCCTGCTGATCGCCTCCCTCATGACGCACGAGCGTCTGCCCGGCCGGCTCTGGGCCGCCGTGGCCGCGGTCGTGGCCGGGCTGGGGGTGGCGCTCGCGGCCGCGTCCCCCGCCGGCAACCGCACCCATCTGGAGCTCGACCGCTGGGTGCCGGCCCTGGTGGCCTGCGGCGCCGCCGTGGGAGTCCTCACCGCCTTCGGACTCCGCAGACCTCCGGGACGCGCGCGGGCCGGGTGTCTCGGCGCGGCGACGGCGATCTGCTACGCGCTCACCGCCGCCCTCATGAAGACCTCGATGCACATCCTCACCGAGGGCGGCATCGGTGCGTTCCTGACGGCCTGGCAGACCTACGCCTTCTGCGTGGCGGGGATCGCGGCCCTTCTGCTGCTCGAACACGCCATGCAGGGCGGACCGCTCATCGCCTCGCAGCCCGCCCTGACCCTCGGCGACGCCACCGTGAGCCTGTGCCTCGGTGTCCTGCTGTACGAGGAACACGTGCGGTCCGGCTGGTGGCTGCTGCCTCAGCTCGCGGGCATCGCGCTGATCGTCCTGGGAGTGTTCGCGCTGACCCGCGGCGGCGCCCGCACCACCTGACCTCAGGGTGGCGCGCCCGAGGCGTCCGGGGGCCGGGTCAGGGGGCGGGCGGTGGGACGAAGACGCGTTCCAGCAGGGAGTACAGGGCGTCCCTGTCCTGGTCGCCCAGTCCGTCCAGGCCCTCGTGCGTGGTCCGCATCTTCGCGCGGATCGCGTCCGTGACGCGCTCGCCCTCGCTGGTGAGGGTCACGTACTTCACGCGCCGGTCGGCGGCGCCCGCCTCTCGCCGCACCAGGCCGCGCTTCTCCAGCCGGTCGATGATGCCGGTCATGTTGGAGGCGTCGCAGGTCATGGTCTCGGCCAGGGCGCGCATCGCGGCCGGGCCCCGGCGGAGCACGGTCAGGGCCCTGCCCTGGCTCGCCGTGAGGTTCTCACTCGCCGCCGCGACGGTGAAATCGCCGTAGTAGACGCCGAGGGACACGGAGAGCAGCTCCATGAGCTGGGCCGTGTGCACGCGGGGAGCTTCTGTCATGCGGGCCACTCTACCGACAGGTACTTGACTACCTCAAGCATTGACCTCTACCGTCCCCCTATTGCATGAGGTTATCAAGCATCAAGGTTGTCAAGCAGTTCTCGCAGTTGCCCCGAGGAGCGTCCCCCGTGACCGTCACCGCGTCCCCCACGTCCCGCGCAGCCCAGATCCTGTCCCGCCCCGTCGCCCTGAACGGCCTGACCGTCCCGAACCGCATCGCGATGGCGCCGATGACGCGGATGTTCTCCCCCGGCGGCGTCCCCGGTGAGGACGTGCGGTCCTACTACGCCCGCCGCGCCGCCGCCGGCGTGGGTCTGATCGTCACCGAGGGCACCTACGTCGGCCACGATTCGGCCGGGCAGAGCGACCGCGTGCCGCGCTTCCACGGCGAGGAGCAGCTGGCGGGATGGGCCAAGGTCGCCGAGGACGTGCACGCGGCGGGCGGCACGATCGTGCCGCAGCTCTGGCACATCGGCATGGTGCGCGAGCAGGGCCAGGCGCCCTACCCCGACGCCCCGGCGATGGGCCCCTCCGGCATCCGCACGGACGGCACCGAGGGCACGGGCAAGTCCATGACCCGGAGCGACCTGGACGACGTCATCGGCGCCTTCGCCGAGGCCGCCGCGGCCGCCGAGCGCATCGGCTTCGACGGCGTGGAGCTGCACGGGGCCCACGGCTACCTGATCGACCAGTTCCTGTGGGCCGGGACCAACCGCCGTACCGACGCGTACGGGGGCGACCCCGTCGCCCGCACGACGTTCGCCGCGGAGATCGTCGCCGCGGTCCGCGAGCGCGTCTCGCCGGAGTTCCCGGTGATCTTCCGCTACTCCCAGTGGAAGCAGGACGCCTACGACGCGCGCCTCGCCCACACCCCGCAGGAGCTGGAGGCCATCCTGACCCCGCTCGCCACGGCCGGTGTGGACGCCTTCCACGCCTCCACCCGCCGCCACTGGATCCCCGAGTTCGAGGGGTCGGACCTCAACCTGGCCGGCTGGACCAAGAAGCTCACCGGCCGGCCCACCATCACCGTCGGATCCGTCGGCCTCGACGGCGACTTCATCCACGCCTTCGCCGGCCAGGGCGCGCCCGTCCAGAACATCGACGACCTCCTCGACCGCCTGGAGCGCGACGAGTTCGACATGGTCGCCGTGGGTCGCGCGCTGCTCCAGGACCCGGAGTGGGCCGCGAAGGTCCTGGCGGGGCGGACCGACGAGCTCAAGCCGTACGACGCGGCCGCCGTGAAGACGCTCAGCTAGCGTCCGGGGCGCGCGGGCCGGACCGGTCCTCGGAACCGAACCGACAGCGCACGGCGAACGTGCCACACTGGGACGAAAGGCCTCACAAACGGGCATTTCAACCATTCGGCACCGTTTCATCCACCGCGCCACTGCTTCGGAACCGCTGTCGCCGGTGCGTTCTCCTTGCGGCTCGCGCGCAGGAGGTGTGTTCCATGACCAGGACCGTACGAGTCCGCCGGCTGGTGGCGGGGGCCGCCGCGTCCGGCCTGCTGGCCGGCGGCGCCGCGCTCGGGCTCTCCGGCTCGGCGGCGGCCGCTCCCGCCCCGACGACCGTCGCCACCTCTGTCGTGACCTCCGACCAGGGTGACCGTCACGACCACCACGACCGGTGCGAGTGGAAGAAGGGGCACTGGGAGAAGAAGTGGGTCAAGGGCCACTGGGAGAAGAAGCGGGTCCACCAGGACACCTGGCACAAGGCCGGGCACGACAACCACGGCAAGTGGCACCACGGCTACTGGGAGCACCACAAGACCTACAAGTGGGTCTACGTTCCCGGGCACTGGGACCACGTCTGGGTGAAGGGCCACTGGGACTGCGACCACCGGTGAGGCACTCCCCCGCCCCTCGGTGGTTGGGTCGCCCCTGAGGTGGGACGCTGAAGAGAAGGGTCCGTGCCGACGAGTCTCGGGAGGGCCGTATGGGCCGTGACGTCCCGGCGCTGGAGTTCACCCGTGACGACCGTCGCCGGTTCCGGAACAAGATGCACACCTGCCTCGACGTCTTCGCCCAGATGCTGAGGGAGTCCCGCTTCGACTTCGAGCGGCCGCAGGTCGGGCTGGAGATCGAGCTGAACCTCGTCGACGGGACCGCGGAGCCGGCCATGCGCAGCTCGGACGTCCTCGCGGCGCTCGCCGACCCGTCCTGGTCGACGGAGCTGGGGCGGTTCAACCTGGAGATCAACGTCGCGCCGCGGCAGCTCACCGCGGGCGGTCCCGGATCCTGGGAGCAGGAGATCCGGGACGCGCTCAACCACGCCGAGGAGCGAGCCGCGGCGATCGGGACGCACCTGGTCATGATCGGCATCCTGCCGACGCTGGAGCTGAAGGACGTGGGCCCGGACTCGCTGTCCGAGAACCCCCGGTACCACCTGCTGAACGAGCAGATCTTCGCCGCGCGGGGCGAGGACCTGCTGATCTCGGTGGACGGAGTGGAGCGCTTGCGCACGTACGCCGAGACGATCACTCCCGAGGCGGCGTGCACCAGCACCCAGTTCCATCTGCAGGTGTCACCGGACGAGTTCGCCGACTACTGGAACGCGGCGCAGGCCGTCGCCGGCGTGCAGGTGGCCCTGGCCGCGAACTCGCCGTTCCTCTTCTCCAAGGAGCTGTGGCGCGAGACGCGCATTCCGCTGTTCGAACAGGCCACCGACACCCGGCCGGAAGAGATCAAGGTGCAGGGCGTCCGTCCGCGGGTGTGGTTCGGCGAGAGGTGGATCACCAGCGTCTTCGACCTCTTCGAGGAGAACGTGCAGTTCTTCCCGGCGTTGCTGCCGCTGTGCGACGACGAGGACCCCCAGAAGATGCTCGACGGCGGAGAGATCCCCGGCCTCTCCGAGCTCACCCTGCACAACGGGACGGTCTACCGGTGGAACCGTCCCGTCTATGCCGTCGTCGACGGCGTGCCGCACCTGCGGGTGGAGAACCGCGTCCTGCCCGCGGGGCCCACGGTGGCCGACGTGCTGTCGAACGGGGCCTTCTACTACGGCCTGCTGCGCGCCCTGGTGGACGAGGACCGGCCCGTCTGGTCGCGGATGTCGTTCTCGGCGGCCGAGGACAATCTGTACGCGGCGGCCCGGCACGGGATCGACGCCCAGCTGTACTGGCCCGGGATGGGTGAGGTTCCGGTGACCGAACTCGTCCTGCGCCGCCTGCTGCCGCTCGCCGACCGCGGACTGGAGCGGTCCGGCCTGGACAGCGCCTGGCGGGAGCCGCTCCTGGGGGTCATCGAGCAGCGGTGCGTCACCGGCCGGAACGGCGCGACGTGGCAGTCGGAGATGTTCCACCACATCCAGGACATCGACCACGTGGACCGGCACCAGGCGCTGCGGCGGATGACGCGGATGTACCTCGACTACATGCACCTGAACGCGCCGGCGCACACCTGGCCGGTCGACTGAACGGTCACGCCTGGCCGGTCGACTGACCGGTCACGCCTGGCCGGTCGGCCGACCGGTTCACGCCGAGGAGCCGTCCGGGCTCCGGCGTTTCCACCAGTGGGGTCGGGGGCGGGGATGGACGGCACGCCCCAGTCGCCGGCCGATGAGGACATAGCCGAGCAGGGCGCCCGTCGTGTTGAGGAGGACGTCGTCGACGTCGAAGGCGCGTCCCGTGACGAGCGCGCCCTGCACCAGTTCCACGAGCAGCATGGTCGCGGCGGTGACGAGCGCCACCCGGACGAAGCCGCGTGCCGAGCGGGACAGCAGGGGCAGCAGGATCCCGAAGGGGACCCCGAGGGCGATGTTGCCCCCGAGTTGCTTGACCGTCTCCATGAAGCCCGGCTGGTCGAGGTAGTTCCGGATCGAGCGACCCGGTGTCAGATTGCTGTGCGTGAGGGGTACGGATTCCGGCGAGGCCTCCAGGGTGAGCCTGGACAGGACCACGGCGAACGCCACCATGGCCGCGAGCGCCACGACGGCGGCCAGGGCCCGCACGAGCCGCCCGGGGGCGCGCCGGACCGCGGCTGCCGCTCGCGCCCGTCGCCCCGGGGCACTCCGGACCGCGACGGTTCCTTCCGCCCGCTTGTCCGGAGCTTCCCGGACCGCGGCCGCCGTTCCCGCTCGTCTCCCCCATCCTCTCCGACCGATCATGCGCCTTCCTCCTCCGAGAGACCGTGTGCGGACGAGCCCCGCGTACCCGGCAGCGGTCGCTGTATGCCGTGTGCGTCATCGAGGCCCCCACGTCCGGCACAACACCCTCAGGAGCCCCAACTCCACGTATTTCGGCGTGAGTTGAGCATGGAGGCGGGCTACGGGGGCACCCGACGGCCATGGAAGAAGACACGCGGAATCGCCCCTCGCCCACGCACGGGACGGACAGGCGCAGCAGCGGGAGGTGGCGCCTCGTCGCCGGCGGTCTGCTCGTGCTCGCCGTCGCCCTCATGCTCATCGGCCAGTTCCTCCGGCTTCCTGGCCTCGACGTCTTCGGCACCGAGGTGAAGGACCGCTCCGGTCCCGCCGTCCTCAAGTCCGTCCAGGACCTGAGCCGGTACGAGGGAGCCGCGGGCACCTACCAGGTGGTGGTCGACCTGGAGCACGACGCCCGGCTGCTGCCGGACTCGATCCGCGGCACCCGCACCCTCTACGTGGCGACCGGCAGCGTCGGCGCGTATGTCGAGCTGGGCGGCCTCGGAGACGGCGCCGTGACGGTCGACGCCGACCGGACCGAGGCGACCCTGCGGCTGCCGCACGCCCGAACGGCCGCTCCCGCACTCGATCCCGAGCGCTCGTACACCGTGTCCAAGGAGCGCGGTCTGCTCGACCGGCTGGGCGACCTCTTCTCGGACAACCCGGCGAGCGAGCAGGCCGTCAACGTCCTCGCCGTCCAGCGGATCGACGCGGCCGCCCGCGAGTCCGGTCTGGTGTCCCGGGCGGAGCGCAACACGACCGAGATGCTCGAGAAGCTCCTGCGGGGCCTCGGCTTCGAGCGGGTGACGGTCGTCTACGGGTGAACCCGACCCCGGTCGGGCCCCCGTGCGATCCGAGCCCGCCTCAGCGGAAGAGCGTCTCCAGGGCGCCGGCGCAGGCTTTCGCCCGGCAGACGCCCTGGAGACGCTCCGATCCGCCCGGGGGGCGGCGGGACCTCGGCCGTTCCCGTACCCGCCGCCTCCCGTGGGGAGGCGACGGACGGCACCGGGACGGATCAGCCCGTTCCGAGCAGGCCTTCGCGCAGGCGCTGCACGGTGCGCGCGAGCAGTCGGGAGACGTGCATCTGGGAGCAGCCCAGGCGTTCCCCGATCTGAGCCTGGGTGAGTTCCTCGACGAACCTCAGGTGGATGATCCGCCGGTCGCGTTCGTCGAGGTCCGCGATGAGCGGGGCCAGGGCGTGGAAGTCCTCGACCAGTTCGATGGCGGGGTCCTCGCTGCCGATGAAGTCGGCCAGCGAGGCGTCTCCGTCCTCGTCCTCGCCGCTCAGCGCCGCGTCGAGCGAGGCGGAGTTGTAGCCGTTGGAGGCCAGCCGGGCTTCGGTGACCTCTTCCTCCGTGAGGCTCATCAGCTCCGCGAGTTCCCCGACCGTCGGGTTCCTGCCCAGGCGCGTGCTCAGCTCCTCGGTCGCCTTGGCGAGTTCCACCCGGGCCTCCTGGAGGCGGCGGGGTACGTGCACCGCCCAGGAGGTGTCCCGGAAGAACCTCTTGATCTCCCCGACGATGTAGGGCACGGCGAACGTGGTGAACTCGACCTCCCGCGAGAGTTCGAAGCGGTCGATCGCCTTGATCAGTCCGATCATGCCGACCTGGACGATGTCCTCCATCTCGTCGGCGCGGTGCCGGAACCGCCCGGCCGCGTAGCGGACCAGGCTCATGTTCATCTCGATGAGGGTGTTGCGCGCGTACTGGTACTCGTGGGTCCCCTCCTCCAGCACCGCGAGCTGCCGGAAGAAGACCTTCGAGAGGGTCCGTGCGTCCTTCGGCGCGACCGCCAACGCGTCCGGGACCAGCGGCAGTGTTCCCGTTCCGGCCTCGATTCGCTGGGCCGTCATCGTCGTGACTGTCACACCATTCCCCTTTCACGTGTGTCCCGAGCCGGGATCGTGGCACCGTGCCAGGTCGCCTACCCGGAGTCGCCACGTCCACACGGGCGAATTTGTCGACGGATTCGTCAGGTTGTGCGCAGTGTTGGTGAGGGTCGCTCAACAGCCTTTCCCCGGTTGGTCCCGGGGCACACGGAACGTGCAGGGCCGTCGTTCGAAGGAGAGACATGGCACGGGATCCCGCACTGAGAGCCGTCGGGTGGGCGCGGTCACTGCCCCTCGGCAGCAACGTGAAGACGGCACGTGACTGGACGCGCGAGCACCTGGCGACGCTCGGCTGGGACCGAGACGCACCGGGTCTGGTGGACTCCGTGGTGCTGACCGTCTCCGAACTGGTCACCAACGCCCACGTCCACGCCCGCAGCGACGCACAGCTCATCCTCACCTGGGACGAGGAGTGTCTGCACGTGACCGTGCACGACGCGTCGTCCCGGGTTCCCGAGCGACGCCGTCCCGACGACGACGCGCTGGGCGGGCGCGGGCTGCTTCTGATCGGCGCCCTCGCCGACGACGTGCGGACGCATTCCTGCCCTCGGGGCAAGGACGTCACCGCCTGCTTCCGGCCGCCCGCGCCCGGCCGGCCCGAAGCAGGCCGGTGACGTCATGGCCTGAGGGACGCGAGCAGGGGCTGCCAGTCGATGTGACGCTCCTCCGTGCCCTGCGGCACCAGCGCGAAGGTGTCCCGTACGAAGCGGGCGAGCGCGTCCTGGTCGCACCTGACCGTGGCGGAGTGCCCGGCCGGGCCGAGGCGCAGGAGGAGCTTGCCGTGGGCGCCGGGCCTCAGGTGGACCTCGCCCTCGCCGGTGGCGGCCAGCGATCCGGCGAGGATCATCTCGCGGTCGAGGCGCCACAGGACCGGTGCGTCGCCCAGGAGGTGGAAGACGACGCTCAGTGCGTGCGGGTCGCGGGAGGTGTAGGTGACGGTGGTCTCGACGGAGACCGTCACGTCCGCGGTGAGCAGTTCCATGGACAGGGTCCGGGTGAGGACGCGCGGGGCGGGCATCGGCGCGACGGGGGGATGTGACATGAGGTCCTCCGGCTGACGGGCGTGGCGAGCACGTGCGGTGTCCGCCTGACCCGTACCGCCCCCGCTACACCTCGTGCCCCGTGCGTCGGCCGTGCCGATGGCGTCGTGGTTTCGTGAAGGCGAGGGGGAGATCTCCGCGGTGCCTCGACGATTCCGGGCGCCGATGCCGGGGAGCCGTCGGGGCGGGCGCGTCGGGCCTACTCCGGCAGGAGGGAGAGACACGCCCGGACCCGCTTCCCCTCCGGGTCCGGCTCCACGCTCAGGCTCTCGCAGACCGCGACGACGATCTCGACGCCGTGCTGTCCTATGCGCCGGGGATCGTGTCCGCGCGGTACCGGTGCGGCGGCGGCCGCGCGGTCGAACACCGAGATCTCCAGGGTGTCCCGGCGCAGCTCCAGGAGCAGTCGGCAGGGGCCGACCGTGTGCCTGACCGCGTTGGTCACCAGCTCGCTGACCACCAGCTGCGCCATCTCCACGCGCTCCTCCGCCACGGGGCCGGACCGCACGGAGGGGGCGGCGGCGAGGAAGTCGGCCGTGAAGGCGCGGGCGGAGGCGATCGCGCCACCGCCGGAGGCGGTGTCGTAGACGGCCGTCGCGGACAGCAGGGGCTCCGGTGCCGCGCACTCCGCGGTGGTCGCGTCCGACATGGCGCTGGTACTCCCCTCGTCCGATGGGTGGGCGCTGACCACCTCGTACCCCGCCTTTCCCCTCTTCATGGTCCCCACACCGCGAGCAGCGGGGATCACACCCGCGGTGACGCGTCGCGCGGAGGGGCCCGGCACCCCCTGTCCGGAGCGTACCGGGCCCCTCCGCGCCCCGCGCACGGACGGGCGACCGCCCCGCGCCGAAGGGAATCCGGTGCGGGGCGGTCGCGGGTCCGCGCCCTGGCGGCGGCTCGTCAGAAGGCTCCCGTGCCGCCCGGGAAGGGACCGTGTGCCTGGTAGTAGTGGCTGATCTCCTCGCGGTACTGCACGTCGGCGAGGTGCTTGTCGGAGACGAACTCCGGCGCGTCCTTGACCTGTTCCTTGGACAGGGCCAGGTGGACCACGTTCCCCGCCAGATCGATGAGGGTCACCGCGCTCGCCGGGATCAGCACCTCCTTGCCGAAGATCCAGACGCCCGTGTCCACGACCAGATAGGCGTCGTCCACCTCGTCGGAGTGCTTGTCCACCTTGCCGATGTGTCCGTCGGACGCCTCGACCCGCCATCCGGTGAGGTCGGTGCCCGCCAGGTGGCCGGACTCCGTGCTGTAGGCCCAGAGATGGTCGGTCATCGCTGTCACTCCTCTGTCGCTGTGCCTCGTGTACGTCGTTCCCTGCGGGTGGGACAGCGTCCGCGTACCCGGGTCGCCGGGGATCATGCGGTCCCTCCCGGGGCGCGGCTCCCCGGGCCCCGGCGTCGAGCGGGCTGAACCGGCGCGCCGGCCACGCGCGGCGCCACCGGCGTCCGCCCCGTTCCGGCGCATGATGAGGAGGTCACCGGGGTCGGCCGGTGACCGGCGGAGAAAGGCGGGCGGTCGTAGGTGTCGGACGACTCTCTGGGCTCGGTCCTGGCCGATGTGCTGGCCGCGTCGCACCGGCTCGCGCCCCGCGCGATCCCCGATCTCGCTCGGGACGCGGGGCGGCGGCTGGGACTCACGGACGCCCGCGTGTACATGGCCGACCTCCAGCAGCACGAGCTGGTCGCGCTCCCGGCTCCCGAGCACGCGCGGGAGGGAGCCACCGACGGCGGGTCCGCCGCTCCGGAGACGCTGCCCATCGACACGTCGCTCGCCGGACGCGCCTACCGTACCGAGACCGTGCAGCTGACCCGGCCGGACGCCGACGACCCCGCACGGACGGGCTGGGTCCCCGTCGTCGACGGGATCGGCCGGGTGGGGGTGCTGCGCGTGACCGCGCCGGAACTCGACGCGCCCCTGCTGCGCCGGTGCGAGGCCCTCGCCGGCCTGGTCGCCCTGGTGCTGGCGACCAAGCAGCCGTACAGCGACCTCCTCGCCGAGACGCTGCGGTCCCGGCCGATGACCCTGCAGGCCGAGCTGCTGTGGGCGTTCCTGCCCCCGCGCACCATCGGCACCTCGGCGGTCACCTCCAGCGCCGTGCTCGAACCCGCGTACGAGGCGGGCGGGGACGCCTACGACCACAGCCTCGCCGGGGCGACGCTGCACCTGACGCTCCTGGACGCCATGGGCCACGACCTCGCGTCCGGCGGGTGCAGCGCCGCCGCGCTGGCGGCCTGCCGCGCCAGCCGCCGTGCGGGCGGCCGTCTCGACGACATCGCGGTGGAGATCGGCCGCACCTTGGACCGCTGGATCCCGGAGCGGTTGCTGACCTGCGTCATCGCCGATCTCGACACCACCACCGGCCGGCTGGACTGGATCAACTGCGGCCACCCTCCCCCGCTGCTGATCCGTGACCGCCACGTCGTGGCCGGCGCGCTCGACCGCACCCCGCACCCGCCGCTCGGGCTGACCGGGTACGACATCCCGGTCCCGCCCGTCCACACCGTCTCCCTGCAGCCCGGCGACCGGCTGCTGCTGTTCACCGACGGTGTCACCGACGCACGCTCCTCCGCCGGTGAGCTGTTCGGTGAGCAACGCCTGACCGACGCCGTCGTCCGCGCCCTGACGGACGGCCTCCCCGCCCCGGAAGCCCTGCGCCGTCTGATCCATCAGATCCTCGTGCACCAGGACCAACGCCTGAGCGACGACGCCACCATCCTCCTCGTCGAATGGCATCCACCGCGCTGAGGGGGACCTTCGACGGCGTGCTCGCGGCCGTCTCAGAGCAGGTCGCGGCGGTCGTCCTCGGTCACCGTCGGGGCGACCGGGGGCACGACCATCCGGCGGCGGCGCAGGATGCTCGTGTACACGGCGGTGCCGATGATGCCCACGGCCATGAGGATCAGTCCCACGAGGTCGAGATTCACCCCGTCGGCTTGCCAGTCGGTCGCGAAGGTCAGGATGGCTCCCACCGCGATCAGGATGATGCAGACTCCCAGGCCCATGTCTTCCTCCCTCATCGGTTCGGACGGTGTCTCGGCTACCCCCGTCCGCCGTTCTCACCCCGCCCCGGCGTGTTTGCCGTGCGGGCCGGCGGTGAGGCGGGAGGGACGACCACATTCCCTTCGTCGACTGGGGAGTCATGGAAAGCCTTGTCCGACTGGCGATCGTCCTCGGCGGATCGGTGCTCGTGGTGCTGGCCGTCGGCCGAGCGGCGGACCTCCTGGCACGGCACGCGGACGCGCGCCACCCCGAGACCCCTCTGTGGGGGTTGCTGAGGCGCTGCCGTACACCGCTGTACGCCGTCCTGCTGTGCGCCGCGTTCCGGTGGTCGTACCGCGTGACCGAGTGGCCTCCGCTCCTCGACCGCGCCGTGACGGTGGATCACATCCTCCTGCTGTGTCTGATCGGGGGCGGCGCCTGGCTGACGGTCGGCGTCGTCTCGGCCGTCGTCGAGTCCGCCTACGCGCGGTACGCGGGCCGTACGCGCGACGCGGCACGGTTGCGCCGCGTGCGGACGCAGGTCACGCTGCTCACCCGGGTGGTGTCGGTGTCCGTGGGCGTGATCGCCGCGGCCTTCGCGCTCGTTACGTTCCCCGCGTTCCGTGGGCTCGGGACGTCGCTGCTCGCCTCCGCCGGAATCATCGGCATCGTGGCCGGCGTCGCCGCGCAGTCGACGCTCGGGAACCTCTTCGCCGGCTTCCAGATCGCCTTCGGCGACATGGTCCGCATCGGTGACACCGTGGTCGTCGACGGGGAATGGGGCACCGTCGAGGAGGTGACGCTCACCTTCCTGACCGTCCGGACCTGGGACGAGCGCCGCGTCACCCTGCCCGTCTCGTACTTCACCTCCCGGCCCTTCGAGAACTGGTCGCGCGGCGGCAACGAGCTGACCGGGACCGTGTTCCTCCACTGCGACCACTCCGCTCCCGTCGACCTGATGCGCGCCCATCTGCGGCGGTTCCTCGACGGCTGCTCCGGCTGGGACCGCCGGGCCTGGGACCTCGCCGTCACCGACACCTCCCCGACCGGCATCACCGTCCGCGCCCTCGTGACCGCCAAGGACGCGGACGACCTGTGGACGACCCGCTGTGCCGTGCGGGAGGAGCTCGTCGGCTGGCTCACGCGGGAACACCCCGGGGCCCTCCCCCGCATCGTCACCGCGCAGGCCGCCGACGCGTCGAGGCCCTGACGGGCCTGCGGCGGTGGCGGCTCACGCGTTCGGGGACCTCGGGCCGTCAGCCGTTGACGACCTTGTCGTAGCGCAGGGCGACGTAGCCGGAGGCGGCGTGGCCGGCGATGCGGCCGTCGGTGCCGCCGTTCAGGTAGTCCTGACCGCGCATCATGTCGTCGCTCGGGTTGGACTCGTGGAGGTACGAGAACTTGCCGGCGGCCTTGTCCACCCACCGCTCGAACAGCACGACGTGGCCGTCCGCCGTGTTCAGCGCGTCCCCGGGCTGGAGGTCGGACTTGGAGATCGTGGCGCTGACGCTCGGGAGGGTGGAGGTGGTGTAGCTGGTGGCGGCGTGCCAGGCCATGGAGACGAAGCCGGAGCAGTCGGTGCGGTAGGTGTGGTCGCCGTCCGGGTCACCGGCGTACGCGCTCTGGCTGTAGGGGATGTCGCGGTTCAGCCAGTTCACGGCGCGGCTGAGGACCTCGCTGCGGGCGATCTGGCCGCCCCGGGTGGAGGGCGTGGGCGTGGGGGGCGCCGGCGGCTGGTAGGTGCAGTCGGCGGCGAAGGCGGAGAGCAGGGTCTGGGTCCAGCCGCTCGCGTCGACCGGGTCGTCGGAGTGGTAGGCGATGTCGTCGCCCTTGCCGTCGGTGGGGTCCGCGTCGTGGTACCAGTACAGTCCGCCGTTCGTGCGGCCGTAGTAGAGGCCGCCGCCGGGCGAGACGAGGCTGTCGACCGCCGACCAGCCGGAGCCCTTGAGGTCCGAACGCTCCCAGTCGCCGACGCCGTTGATCTGGTAGGAGAGCAGCTTGCCGTCGGTCGTGGTGGCCACGAGGACGTCGTCTCCCGCGGCGGCGAGGGTCTTGAGGACGAAGCCCTCGTCGATCACCACGTGCTGGGCGATGTGCGCAGGGCCGGAGGGCTTGGCCTGGGAGACGTTGTAGCGGTGGAGCTGGCCGGCGACCGTGCCGTAGAGGTGGCCGGCGCCGTCGTACGTCATCTTGTCGAAGGTCCAGCCGCTGTCCCAGATCCTGGTGACTCCGGCCAGGGCGAGGGCGTTGTCGTTGGTCTGGACGTCGACGCGGTACAGGGCGCCGGTCGTGGACGTCACGAGGACCGTGTTGAAGTTGAGGGTCGCCATCGCCTTGGGTGTGAACCCGAGGTCGGGGCCGATCAGCGTCTTGACCCGGTCGCCGGTGTTGGGGGATATCGCCGTGTAGGTGAGGCGCCCGTCGGCGAGGGTGCCGTAGACGGAGACGTCGCCGCCGCAGAGGGCGGCGGCCTGGGCCGGGGTCGCCGGGCCGAGGGTGGCCAGGCCGAGGGACGAGGCGGCCAGGGCGAGGCCGGCGGCGAGTCGGAGTGCGCGGGACGACGACGAGAGCATGGGTCCTCCGGATGCGGGCAGCCCTGACGTACGCGTCTCGGGCTGGGAAGAGTGAGGCGAAGGGGTGGGAGTGTGGGGGGCGCGTGGGTGCGTGGCCCGTGGCGCTCAGTACCAGTTGTTGTTCAGGAAGTGGTTCCAGGCGGCGCAGGGCGTGCCGTACCGGCCGTCGATGTAGGAGAGTCCCCACTTGATCTGGGTGAGGGGGTTCGTGCGCCAGTCGTCGCCGAACGCGTCCATCTTCGAGCCGGGCAGTGCCTGGGGGATGCCGTAGGCGGAGGAGCTCGGGTTGTCGGCCCAGT
Organism: Streptomyces sp. NPDC096079; assembly: GCF_040303145.1. NCBI lineage: Bacteria > Bacillati > Actinomycetota > Actinomycetes > Kitasatosporales > Streptomycetaceae > Streptomyces > Streptomyces sp. NPDC096079. Next base: position 290,219 of record NZ_JBEOST010000006.1, on the reverse strand, counting down.
AGCGCCAGCCGCTCTCCCTGGTCCACAGCTGGTCCAGGCAGTTCCACTGGGTGGAGCTGTTCCAGACACCGCCGTCGTAGGCGTTCATCAGCTCGCGCCCGGCCGCCTTCACCGCGGGGATGTCGGTGCCGTCGAGCGGGCCGGCGCCCGTGGTGCAGTGGAACGTACCGGGCTGGGCGGAGAGCAACTGCTGCGTCCAGCCGCCGGTGTTGACGGGCGTGTCGTTGTGGTACGCGATGTCGGTGCCGGAACCGTCGGCCGGGTCGGCGTCCTTGTACCAGTACATGGCGCCCGTGGTGGCGATCCGGCCGTAGTACAGGCCACCGCCGGGCGAGAGGACCTGGTCGAAGGCGGACCAGCCCGAGGTCTTGAGATCGTCCCGCTTCCAGCCGCCGTCGCTGTCGATCGTGTACGAGTAGAGCGCGCCGGCCGCGGTGGTGGCGAGCAGCCGGTCGTCGCCGGCCGCGGTGAGGGTCTTCAGGACGAAGCCGCCGCCGATCTCCTTGCGCTGGCCGATGTGCGCCGAGCCGGTCGGCTTCGGCTGCGAGACCAGGTACTGGATGAGGACGCCCCCGGCCGTGCCGTAGAGGTGGCCGTGTCCGTCGTACGCGAGCTTGTCGTGGGTCCAGCCGCTGTCGAAGAGCTTGACGGGCGGGCGCTCCAGGACCAGGGACGTGTTGTTGGTGAGCACGTCGACGCGGTAGAGGGCGCCGGTGGTCGACGTGACGAGGACGGTGTTGAAGTTGAGGGTGGCCATGGCCTTCGGCTCGAAGCCCAGGTCCGCGCCGATCACCACCTTCTTCAGCTCGCCGGTGGCGGGCGTGATGGTGCTGAAGGTCAGGCGGCCGTCGGGCAGGATGCCGTAGATCGAGGCGGTGCCGTCGCAGGTGTTCGCGGCGTGTGCGGCGGGAGCGGCGCCCATGGCCGCGGCGGTGAGGAGTCCGGCCCCGAGGGCGCCGGAGAGGGTGGCGATCGTGACCTTGCGGGCGGCCTGGCGGAGGGTGGTCGTCACTGTGTTCCTTCTGGGGTGTCCGCGTGCGGAGGCGGGAAACAGGTACGGGGCGTGCCGGTCGTCGTCAGTGCTGTGGTGCGGCGGTGCTGTAGCCGTGCGCGCGGAGCGGGGCGCGGGCGCCGTCGAGGATGGCGCGGGCCTGGTCGAGGGCGGCCGCCTCCGAGGCGGCGCGCAGGAAGAGGTACACGTCCACGCCGTCGTCCGAGGCTTTGGCACGGACGTGCTCCAGCCCGTTCCCCGTGGCCGCGTGGGCCCAGATGAGGTCGGAGAGAACAGCGAGCACGGTGGGGAAGGCGGGGCCGTGGTGCGGGCCTTCGAGGGAGGCCCGGATGACGCGCACGCTGGTCAGTCCCAGTTGATGCTGCCGTCGGAGGACGCCGGAGTCGTGTCCCCGTCGACGCTCCCGTCGGAGGACGCCGGAGTCGTGTCCCAGTTGATGCTGCCGTCCGAGGCGCTGACGTGGTGTCGGGCGTCGTCTCCCGAGCAGGCGGAGACGGAGGCGGCTCCGATGCCGGCCACCGCGAGGAGGACGGCGGCGACGGCGAGCGGCCGGACCGTACGGATCGGGCGGCGCGTGCGGGCGGTGCGGAACATGGGAGTCCCCCTGGTCGAGAGTCGGGTGGCGGTGCGTTCGGTGCGGTGTGCCGCTCCGCGTGCTGTTCCGGACCGTCCTCGCGGCTCCGGCCGGACCAGGGACTTCCGCCCCTCCGTTCCGGTGCTCACCATGCTGCTGTCCGCGGCACGGGTGAGGAAGGAGTTCCCGCTGTCACCAAGTGGTCTGGCACCTTGGTGACAGACGCCGTCTACGATCTCGGCGAAGGGCGCTCGTGAGGGGCGGCCGGAACACAGCTGGGGGGCTGGGACATGCTGCAGGCGCTGGGACTCGGGGCCACTGTCGAAGCCGTGTACCGGGGGATGCTCGCCGACCCCTCGGGAGGGGTCGGCGAGTTGAGTGCGCGCCTCGGGCTCACGCAGACGCAGGTCCGCGAGGGCCTGGACCAGCTCGTCGACCTCGGTCTGCTCAAGCCCTCACGGGACAGTCCGGGTGCGCTGCGGGCGGTACGGCCGGAACTGGGCCTGGAGGTGCTCCTGCGCCGCCAGGAGGCGGAACTCGCTCGGCAGCAGCAGGAGTTGGAGCACAGCAAGGCGGCCGCGGCGCAGGTGGTCTCGGAGTTCGCCGAGCTGCGACCGAACACGGAGGTCGACGGCGCGGAGCGGCTCGTGGGCATGGACGCCATCCAGAGCCGGCTGGAAGAGCTCGCCCATGGACTGGCCCGGGAATGCCTGGCGATCCTGCCGGGCGGCGCACTGTCGGAGGCCAGCCTGGAGGCCTCGCGCCCGCTGGACCAGCGGGCGCTCGCGCGCGGCATCGAGATGTACTCGGTGTACCAGGACAGCGCCCGCAACGACCCGGCGACGCTGGCCTACGCCCGGTGGCTGACCGAGCAGGGAGGGCAGGTGCGCACCAGTCCGCTGCTTCCGCCGCGCCTGCTGATCTTCGACCGCACGGTCGCGGTCGTGCCCATCGACCCCGGCAACTCCCGCAGGGGCGCCCTGTGTACCAGGGCGCCCGGCATCGTCGCCTCGCTGGTCACCCTGTTCGAGCAGACGTGGGAGTCCGCCGTCCCCCTCGGCGCGGACCGCCCCCGCGCCACCGACGCCCGGCCCACGGCGCCCGAACTGGAGCTGCTCAGGCTCCTGGCCTCGGGCATGACGGACGAGGCGGCGAGCAAGCGCCTCGGGGTGTCGCTGCGCACCGTCCGACGCCAGATGGCCGCCCTGATGGAACGCCTCCACGCCACCAGCCGCTTCGAGGCGGGCCTCAAGGCGGCCCGGGAGGGCTGGCTCTGACCCGGCCGGGTCCCGGAGCGCGTGTCCCCGTCCGGACTCGGCCGGACACTCCCGTAGCTGACTCGTACGGGTGGAAACTTTCGCTCGTGCTGGGTATCGGTGCTGCTCAGATGGGGTGAAAGGGGCGGCGGGCTCGTCACCCCGTGGCCGGTGCGGGGCGTTGATGGGGCTGTGAGTACCTCGAGCACAGCCCCGATACTGCCCGTCGACCTCGCCGCGCCCACCGTTCCCGTCGCGCACGACTCGGGCGCGGACAGCGCGCCCGGTGTCATAGTCGTCGACTCCTGCACCTCTCTCGGCACCACCCTGGTCGTCCGCCTCGTCGGAACGATCGACGCCTTCAGCGTCGCTCCGTTGCGTGCGCTGCTGGCCTCGGCGGCGGCCGACGGGTACACCCTGCTCGTCCTGGACACGGCGCGGGTCGCCTGCTGCGATTCCAGTCTGCTCGCCGTCCTCGACTGGTGGCCCCGGCGCGGACGCCGTCTCACCCTCGTGAACCGCTCCCGGGCCGTTCGGCGCCTCCTGGTCGACGTGGTGCCGGAGGGCGTGCGGGGCCGGTGACGGCCGTGGGGCCCCCGCGCCGCGAGGGCCCCACGTCCCGCCCGGTCGCCCGCGGCCGTCAGAGGCGGGCCGGGAGGCCCGGAGGCGTCGGGAGCGGGAGGGCCGTGCGGTTCCGCGCCTGGGCGGGCGTGGCCCGGCAGGTCAGGTCGGCGGCCGGCAGCCGTCCGGTCGTCAGATAGGCGGTGGCGGTCCTGTCGGCGCAGGACTTGGAGCCGTAGACCCCGTGGCCCTGGCCGTCGAGGACGGTGACCATCCGGGAGCCCTTCATGCTCCGGTGCAGGCCCTGTCCGCTGACGAGCGGCGTCTGGGAGTCCCATTCGTTCTGGAGGACGAGCGCTCCGACCGCGTTGTCGACCTTGGTGGCGGGCTCGGAGCCGTTCTTCCAGAACGCGCACGGCTTGATGTTCGACGCGAAGTCCCCGTACAGGGGATAGGTGGCCTTGTCGCGGATCGCGTCGCGGCGGTACTGCTCCGGGTCGCGCGGCCACGCCCGGGTGTCGGCGCAGGCCACGGCCCAGAACGCCGCGTCCGAGTTGTCCGAGGGGACGGCGCGGGCGAAGGACGGCGGTACGGGTCGGGGCGGGGTGCTCCGCTTCGACGGCGCCGGGGAGGGAGTGCCCTCGGCGGCCTTCTTCAGCTCGGCGATCGCCTCGGCGGCGCCCTTGACGTCGAAGAACACCGCGCGGCCTGACCGGATGTCGTCGCCGGTCAGGAGCGTGCCCTGGAAGTCGATCGGCTTGCGGTCGGCCTGGGCGACGAGGTCCCAGAAGGTCTGGGCGACCGCGGCGGGCGTGCCGCCGAGGCCGTAGGTGGCGTCGCGCTCGGCGGTCCACCTGCTCCAGCGCTCGAACGCCGGCTCCGCGCCCTCCGCCCACACCTGGATCATGCCGCGCCAGATCCGCTGCGGGTCGACCGCGCTGTCCAGCACGATGCGGTCGGAGCGCTTCGGGAACATCTGCGTGTAGACCGCGCCCAGGTAGGTGCCGTAGGAGTACCCGAGGTACGAGATCTTCTTCTCGCCGAGCACGGCGCGGATCACGTCCATGTCCCGTGCGGTGTTGCGCGTGGTGAGGTGGGGCAGCACGTCACCGGCCTTCGTCCGGCACTTGTCGGCCACGGTCCGCGCCCAGCGGACGTCCCGCGCGAACGTCTCGCGCTTGTACGGGCGCTGCCAGTTCAGCTCGTCGTCGTTCAGGCCGCAGCTCACGGGCGAGCTGAGGCCGACGCCCCGGGGGTCGAAGCCGATCAGGTCGTACCGCTCCTTCACCGCGGTCGGCAGTTCCGCGCCCATGTACAGGGGCATGTCGAGACCCGGGCCGCCGGGTCCGCCGGGGTTGAGCAGCAGGACGCCGTGGCGCTTCTGAGGGCTGGTCGCCTTGATCCGTGAGAGGGCGATGTCGAGTTTTCCGCCGTTCGGCCGGGTGTAGTCGAGCGGCACCTTGAGGGTCGCGCACTGGTAATTCGCCGGCGCCTCGGCGTCACAGCGCTTCCAGCGCGGTGTCTGGCGGGTGTAGGGCGCCAAGGGGTCGGCGGATGCCGTCGACCGGGCCGGCTGCGTGTCCGCGAACGCGAGAGCGGGAGTGAGGGCGGGGATCAGGGTCGTGACCGCGCCGAGGGCCACGAGGGGTGCTATTCGCCTGCTGCGCACAGTGAGTCAGATCCTTGCGGGAGGTGGACGATCCGTCCCATGAACCCTTTCCCAAGGGGAAGTTGGCCGCATCCCTCCCCCGGACGGCGCCGCGTCCGACCACAGGAGGAGAGCGGCCGGAGGAATGGTTCCCGAGGCGGAGAACGCGGGGTGCCGTTTTCCCGTCCGCCCTCCGTCCGGCCGCTCCGATCCGGCCACTTGAGGGCCGGCCGTTCCGAACTCCCGGGCACGGGGAGATTGTTCTTCTGATTTTCTCCCTATTACCGCATCCGAATGAGTCATGATCATCCGCGCGGCATTCCGTGCTTATCATTCCCGGTCTATGACACAAGATCAGAAGGGGCGGGCATCGCGTGAATCAGCGGATGTCGTCGTCCTCGGCGCCGGCCCGGCCGGCCTCCTCCTCGGCAACCTCCTGCTGGCGGCGGGGGTCGACTGCGTCATCCTCGAACGGGCCACCCGCACCCACGTCCTGAACCGGGCCAGGGCCGGTTTCCTGGCGCCCAACACGGTACGGATCCTGGACCGCCACGGCCTCGCAGACGGCCTGCACCGCGACGGACGCACCCACGGCACCTGCGAGTTCCGTACCGCCGACGGTCGTTTCCGACTCGACTACGGCACCCTCGGCCGCGGGGAACGGCACACCGTCTACCCCCAGCAGAACCTGGTGTCCGACCTCCTGGAACGGTACGCCGAGGCCGGCGGGCGGATCCGCTTCGACACCGAGGCGCTGGCCGTGCAGGACGCCTCCGGCCGCCACCCCCATGTGATCGCCCGGGAGCCCGACGGCCGTCCCGTCCGGTGGGACGGCCGCTACGTCGCGGGGTGCGACGGACGCCACGGCTGCGCCCGCCGCTCGCTGCCGCCGAACGCCGTCCGCCACCGTCACGACCACGGCGTGAGCTGGCTCGGGCTGCTCGCCGAGGCCCCGCCCAGCCTCGACGCGGTCGGTTACGCCGTCCACGACCGCGGCTTCGCCGGACACATGGCACGCGGACCGCACGTCACGCGCTACTACCTGCAGTGCCGACGCGGATTCTCCGCCGACTCCTGGTCCGAGGAGCGGATCTGGGAGGAGCTCGACCTGAGGATGCGGGCCGAGGAGTACGGCCCGCTGCGCCGGGGGCCGATCATCGAGCGCGGCGTCGTCGACCTGACGTGCGACGTGGTCGAACCCCTGCGGCACGGCTCCCTCCTGCTCGCCGGTGACGCGGCGAGCCTGACGGCCCCGGCCGCGGCGAAGGGGGCGAACCTCGCGGTCCTGGAGGCGGAGCTCCTGGCCGAGGCGCTGACCGGGGCCCTCCGTCGGAACGACGAGGCGGGCCTGGACCGCTACTCGGCGCGCTCCCTGGCCTTCATCTGGCGGGCACAGGAGTTCACCCAGTGGATGACCGGGCTGCTCCACGCGATCCCCGGACAGGAACGGTCAGAAGGATCGTTCTTCCACGCCTCCCTGCGGCGTGCCCGCCTCGATTCCCTGCGCACCTCCCGCGCGCACCAGGACTGGTTCGCCGAGAACTACGTCGGCGTCTGAACCGGCGCCCCGCGCCGGGCCCCACCGAAGTGCCCCGACCGGGTCCCCCACCCGACGTGCACCGGCCCCGGTCCCCCACCCGAGGCCCCCACTCCCGGCCCCGGCCGGCCCGTCACCGGACCGCGCCCCGGCCCGCCCTGCCCCCTCCCATCGCCCCGGCACCCACCTGAGGACACCCCGTGACGACCACGACCCTTCCGTCGGAAGCCCACCTCCCCGACGCCCCCGCCCCACGCGGCGAAACGATGCCTCTCGACGACGCGGCGCGTCTGCGCGCGGCGGCGGACTTCGTACGGCGGCACGACAGCGACACCCTGCTGCCCCTCCTCCTGCCCGGTCTGCACGGTCCGGAACTCGCCTCCGTGGCCGCGAACTGCCGGTTCGCCCACGTCGGCCTCCTGGTCTTCCCCCGGGACCAGCGGCACCTGCGGGACCTGCTCGCCGTGAACGGGCTCGCCGAGGACACCCCGTCCTGCCCCAGCGTCGTCGTACGCGAGCGTCTGGCCCGGCGCCACCGCCGCGACGTGGCCGAGCTCGACGTCCGCATCCTGCGGCCCCGCGTCCACGGCCCGGCCGACGAACCGCGCGCGGTCGAGGTGTTCGCCCTCACCGTCCCCGCGGGGTCCGCCCTCGAACAGGTCGCGGCGCACGAACGCGCCCTCGACCACGAGGCTCACCTGGCCTTCGCCCTGGAGCACCCCGACCCGCTCGTGCTGCGCGGCCTGTGCGCCGTGCTCACCCGGCTCGGAGCCCGCCCCGACGGCGGCGGGTACAACCCGCACGAGAACGGAACCGTCCTCTACTTCGCCACCCCTGACACGAGGTGCGGATACCGCCGGATCGAGCTCTACGCACCCGGCGACCACCGCGAGGCCCTCGCCGCCCACACGGGTGGACGCCCCGGCGCCGACCGGCCCGCCGAAACGCTCCTCCATCTGCTCACCGGAGCGTGGACCACCCAGGCCCTCGCCGCGTTCGCCCGCCTCCGCCTGCCCGAGGCCATGGACGTCACCGCCCCCTCCCGCACCCGGGAACTCGCCCGGCGGACCGCCACCGACCCCCGGAGCCTCGCCACCCTGCTCCGCTACCTCGCGATGCTCGGTGTCGTGTCCGAGGCCGAGCACGCGGAGCACACCGAAGCCGCCGACGGACACGGCGCGTTCCGCCTCACCGACCTGGGCCGGCTGCTCCGCGCGGACGCCCCGGACACGATGCGCCCGCTGGCCCTGATGTACGCGGGCCCCTTCTACGGGTCCTTCGCCGCGCTCGACCACTCCGTACGGACAGGCCGGCCCGCCTTCGACCACCTCTTCGGCGAGAACCACTTCGACCACTTCGCCCGCGACCCCGAGCTGGCCGATCTCTTCGACCGCTCCATGGCGGCGAGTTCCCGCATGTTCGGCCCGCTCCCCGACCACCCGGTGATCACCGCGGCCGCCCAGGCCCCCACCCCGCGGACCGTCGTCGACGTGGCCGGCGGCAACGGGGAACTCCTCGGGCGCATCCTCACCGCGCATCCGTCCCTGCGCGGCACGCTCCTCGAACGGCCCCACGTCATCGAGGCCGCCCGCCGATCGCTCGGCTCCCTGGGCTGCGGCGCCCGCTGCGACTACCGCAGCGGCACCTTCGCCGATCTGCCGCACGGCGGGGACGTCTACGTCCTGTCCCGCATCCTGCACGACTGGGACGACGACCGGTGCCGGGAGATCCTGCGCCACTGCGCCCGCGCGATGGGCGCCCGGGCCGACCTGCTGATCGTCGAACGGCTCCTCCCCACCGACGGCTCTCCGTCGCTGGCCACGGCCTGGGACCTCCACATGATGTGCAACGTCGGAGGCCGTGAGCGCAGCGCCGAGCACTACGCCCGTCTGCTCGCCGACGCCGGTCTCGAGCTCCTGGACCGTACTCCCCTGCCTCTTGAGGCCCACGTCCTGCACGCCCGCAGGGCCGCTCGGCCGGGTGCCGCGGACGCCCACGGCCTCCCGCACGGAAGGGGGCCCGCGGCCGGCGGGTCAGACTCCGGCTGACTCCTCGCCGTCCCGGACGGCCGAGAGCGGCTCGGCGATGTCCTCCAGGGAGCGGCGCTCCGCCTTCACGGCCAGGAAGGCGGCCACGATCCCCGCCGCGCACATCAGCGCGGCGCCGATCTGGAAGGCGAGCACCGTGTCCCCGACCACGCCCGACTCGGTCAGTTCGGCGAACACCAGCGGGCCGCTGATGCCACCGGCCGCCGTTCCCAGCGCGTAGAAGAAGGCGATGGCCATGGCACGGGTCTCCATCGGGAAGATCTCGGAGACGGTCAGATAGGCACTGGAGGCGCCCGCCGAGGCGAAGAACAGGACCACGCACCAGCAGGCCGTGAGCGTGGTCGCGGTCAGCGAGCCACGGTCGAAGAGCCAGGCGGTCCCGAAGAGCAGCAGACCCGACAGCAGATACGTGCCCGCGATCATGATGCGGCGGCCGACGGTGTCGAAGAGCCGGCCGAGCAGGAGCGGCCCCAGGAAGTTGCCCGCCGCGATCACCGCGAAGTAGTAGCCGGTGCTCCCGGTGGGCACGTCGAAGAAGGTGATGAGGATGGTGCCGAAGCCGAAGGTGACGGCGTTGTAGAGGAAGGCCTGCCCGATGAAGAGGGCCAGGCCGAGGACGGCGCGGCGCGGGTAGCGGCGGAAGACGGTCTTCGCGATCGTCCCGAAGCCGATGCTCGTGCGCTGGTGGATGGTGATCCGGCCGGCCGGGGGCGGCAGCTCGGCGCCCTTCTCCGCCTCGATCTCGCGCTCCACCGAGCCGACCAGTTCCTCCGCCTCCTCGCCGCGGCCGTGGATGAACTGCCAGCGTGGACTCTCCGGGACGTGCCGGCGCACGAGCAGGATGACCAGACCGAGTACGACTCCGAGGGCGAAGCTGAGCCGCCACCCGACGTCCTTCGGGAAGATGTCGGTGTCCAGCATGACGATCGACAGCAGGGCGCCGCCGATGGCGCCCAGCCAGTAGCTGCCGTTGATGATCAGGTCGACCCGTCCCCGGTAGAGGGACGGGATCAGCTCGTCGATCGCGGAGTTGATGGCCGCGTACTCGCCGCCGATGCCGAAGCCGGTGAGGAAGCGGAAGAGGAAGAACCACCACGACTCGAAGGAGAGGGCCGTCATCGCCGTGGCGCCCAGATAGACGGCCAGGGTGATCATGAAGAGCTTCTTGCGGCCGTGGCGGTCGGTCAGCCACCCGAAGAACAGCGCGCCCGAGCAGGCGCCCGCCACGTAGAGCGCGGCGGCCACACCCGTCACCTGGGCCGCGGAGATGTCGAGGCCGCTGCCCTCCTCGGCCAGCCGGCCGGCGATGTTGCCGACGATCGTGACTTCGAGCCCGTCGAGGATCCATACGGTGCCGAGACCGATGACGATCATCCAGTGCCAGCGGGACCAGGGGAGCCGGTCGAGCCGGGCCGGAACGGCGGTGGTGACCGTGCCCGTCCCGGACTCCGTGGAAGCAGACGTCGCGCGCATGGTTCTCCTCTCTCCGAAGCTGCGGGTACCCCCCTCGCGAGCGGTCATCCGTCGGCCCGGCGGGTGCGCGGACTCCGCCGGTCACGGAGGGCGATGCGGCGCCGGCGGTCACGGCTCTCGCGGACCTGCCGGTCCAGCTCCTCCATCAGCCGGCGGCCCCGGTGCTCGGGGTCGAGTTCGTCGAGGATCCGGTCGACCTCGGCGAGCAGCGCCCCGTACAGCTGCCAGCGGCCCGGGTCGGAGAGCGCGAGGGCGAGGAGCCGGTCGGCGGCCGCGTCCCGGCAGGCCCTGGCCGCCCGGAGTTCGCCGGCCAGGCGGCTCTCCGCGGCCTCGGCGCCCTCGCTGCCCAGCGCGGTGACGAGGACGGCGAAGCTGACGATCGCGTCGGCGGTGTACTGGGCGGTCTCCCGGATGGCGAGGGCGGCCCGCTCCGGCAGCAGCTGGTTGCCGTCGCGGTGTTTCGCCAGGTCGGTGAGGGTGCGGGCGAGGACCCGCAGGACGACGGCGCAGATCTCCAGGGTGTCGAGGCCGGTGCGCAGCACCACCCGGTGCAGGAGCCCCTCCTTGACGCGGGGGTTGAACCGCAGGCTGTCCTCGGCGGTCCGCAGGGCCCCGTCGACGTCGGCGACGTCGTTGTCGAGGCGGCGGGCCTCGTGGAGGCGGGCGGCCGCCTGCTCCACGGGGGGCGCGCCGGTGAACTCGTCCGCCACGTCCAGGAGCAGCAGCCGCATGCGCCGGGCGAGGTCCTCGATGGAGTGGCCGGCGGTGTCGACCCAGACGGGCGGTGCGAGGAACAGGTTGAACAGCAGGCCCACGACGGCGCCGATGAGGGTCTCCAGGACGCGGTCCCAGGCGGTGTCGGAGACCTGGGTGACGCCGAGGACGAGCATGGCGCTGATGGCGACCTCGGGGATGAACTCCTCGACCCGGACGAGACGGCCGACGAGCAGTGAGGCGAGGATGACGAGCGCGAGGCTCCACCAGGAGAGACCGACGACGACGCTGAACGCGATGGCGATGAGGACGCCGACGACGACCGCGTTCACCCGGCGGAGGCTGGTGGTGAGGGTGGAGTAGAGCGTGACCTGGACGACGAGGAGGGCGGTGAGTGGCGCGGTGAGGGGTACCGGTTCGCTGCTGAGCCGGAGGGCGACGACGTAGCTGAGGGTGGCCGCCGCGGTGGACCGTACGGTCTGGACGGCGAAGGGGTCGCGGCGGAGGCGTGTGAGCAGCCCGTCGTCCCGGTCGTGCCGTCCCGCGCCGCGCGCCACGTGCCACCTCGTCCCGTCGCCGCCCCGCACGGGGCAGTCTGGACGACCGACTGCCCGAACGGGTCCGGGCTCATGCGCCGGTGCGCCCAGGCGGACGAGGGATCACCCCCGCTTCGGGGGGCCTGCGCGACTTCGGGCCCCGGTCGCCTCCCCCGCGTGCCGCCGCGCGCCGGGACGGGCGATTTCCCCCTCAGGCCTCCTCGGCCACGGTGTCGCCCGAGGGGGGAGACGCCCTTCGCCTGCGGTACAGCACGACCCCGCACACCGCGAGGAGGAGGGCGGCCACGGCGGCCACGCCGAAGGCCGTCCGCTCGGCGAAGAGCCTTCCGAGGACTTCGAGGACGCCGAGCCCCGCGGTCGCGTAGACCAGCGCCCAGGCCGCTCCGCCCACGAACAGTGCGGGGAGGTAGCGCGGCAGCGGCATGCGCATGCTGCCCGCGAGGAAGTTGGCGGCGGTCTGGAATCCGACGGTCAGGAAGGAGACGGCCACCACGGGAGCGCCCCACCGCTGGATCGCCCGCTCGGCGCGCTGGAACCTCGCCGAGGAGATCCGGCCGGCGAACCTGCTGCGCCGGGCCCCGGCGCCGGCAAGCCATCCGACGGCGAAGGTCCCGCCGGCGCGGAGCAGGACGATGACGTACAGGGCGCCGGCCGTCAGCGCGATCTCATCCACGACGCCTCATCCTGGCCACCCGTACCCTGCCTCTGCCTGTTCCGTCCTCCGGGCTCCCACCCGCGGGGCAAGGCCAGCCTAACCTAATCGCCAGACGGCGGACAGCGACGCTTCCGCCGTACCGCTCCGCCGGTGTTCCCGGAGGCTGCCGACCCGTCGCGCCGAAAGTCTCACCCGGCAGCGACTTCGGTCGGGGGGATCGAGCCCTTCGGCCGACGCGCCCGCCCAACGGGCCGAAGAGAGTGGCGACATGACCTCCACACCGATCGCCCGCCGGACCCTGCTCGCGGGAGCCGCGGCCCTGTCCACCGCCTGCGTCGCGGGCACCGCGCACACCCCGACCAGGTCCACCGCCGTGGCGGCCTCCACGCGGCCCTCCGGAGCGTTCACCTACCGGGGCGTCAACTTCGACACGGACCGCGAGGTCTGGCGGACCGCGTACGTGCGCCGGGAGATCGCCGCCATCCGGCAGCGGCTGCACGGCAACGCCGTCCTGCTGCTCGGCCACGACCTCGACCGTCTGACGGAGGCCGCGGCCATCGCGGCGGCCCACGGCCTCTTCGTCTGGTTCGAGCCGCGCCGGTTCGACCAGGACGCGGAGCAGACGCTCGCGTTCCTCGGTGCGGTGGCGCGCGCCGCCGAGCGCCTCCGCTCGCGGCACCCCGGAGTGGGCCTCTCGGTCGGCACCGAGCTGACCATCTTCATGTCCGGCCTGGTGCCGGGCAAGGACTACAACGAGCGCGGTCAGGCACTGGGGCGCCCGGAGTCGGCCGGCTACCAGGAGCGGCTCAACGCCTTCCTCGGCAGGGCGCTGACGGCCGTGCGGCCGCGGTTCGGCGGGCTCGTCACGTACAGCTCGGGCGAGTGGGAGTCGGTCGACTGGCGCGGCTTCGACGTCGTGGGGGCCAACCTCTACCGCGACGCGGACAACAAGGCCACCTACGCCCGGAGGCTCCGCGCCCTGAAGCGGCACGGCAAGCCCGTCGTCATCACCGAGTTCGGCTGCTGCACCTTCACCGGGGCCGCGGATCACGGCGGGGCGGGCTTCAACGCCGTCGACTGGGAGCGGGTGCCTCCGCGGGTCAGGGACGGCTACGTCCGCGACGAGCGGGAACAGGCCGACGAGATCGGGGCGCTCCTCGACCTCTACGCGGCCGAGGGCGTGGACGGCGCTTTCGTCTACAACTTCATCGCCCCGGATTCGCCGTACTCCCCGCGGCGACGCGACGACCTGGACATCGCCAGCTTCGCCCTCGTCAAGACCTTCCCCTCGGGGACCCGGCGCGGTTACGCGGAGACCGGCCGGTGGGAGCCCAAGCTGTCCTTCCACACGGTGGCGGGCCGGTTCCGGTAGGCGCGCCTGACCCGTACGGACCAGGCACGGCGCGCCCCGCGCGCACGGCACCGAGCATGGAGGGGACCGGCGGCCCCCCGCGTGCCGCCGCGCCCCGAGCGCCTCCAGGAAAGGTCCGGCCATGACGTCGTGGATGTCGTCCGTCTCCCCCTCCCACGCGTCGCCCCGGATGTCCCCGTGAGTGCCCGGGGCGGGAACGACGCGGCGGACGGGGGCCGCTACGGCCGGGACGCCTTCCGGCCCGAGCAGCCCGGCGAGGCCGAGCGGATCGACCTCGGTGCGCTCGCGTACGACGACCTCACGCTGACCCGGCTGCGCGCCCTCGGCGCCGGGCCGGGGTGGCGCTGTCTGGACATCGGTGCCGGCACGGGGACGGTGTCGCGGCGGCTTCTGTCCGAGGCGGAGGTGGCGGGCGTCCTGGCCGTCGACCGAGACGTGCGCTTCCTCGCCGAACGGCCCGTACCCGGGCTCGATGTGCTCCAGGCCGACATCACCGCCCCGGGCTTCGCGCCGGGCAGGTTCGATCTGGTCCACGCGCGGTTCGTGCTGATGCACCTGCCGGAGCACGAGCGGATGGTGTCGGTCCTGGCCGGGCTGGTCGCACCGGGCGGGGTCCTGGTCCTCAGCGACGCGGTCGACCTCACCAGCGACCGTACGGGGGCGGCGGCCCCGGCCCGGGACGGCGGGGCGGCGGCGGACACGCCGTACGCCGCGGCGATGCGCGCGATGTGGCGGGGTCTGCGCGGGTCCATCGGCACGGACGTCTCCTGGGTGCCCTCGTATCCACAGCTGCTGCGCACGGCCGGCCTGCGGGAGGTGGGCGCGGAGATGTACGTGCCGCCGTTGCTGCGCGGCAGCCCGATCAGCCGCTTCTGGGCCGACACGTGGGAGCGGAGCCGTGCGTCGATGGTGGCCACGGGGCTGATCGACGGTGCCGGGATCGACGCGGCGGTGCGCTATCTGGACTCGGACGCGTGTGCCGCGCTGTCGGCCGGGATGCTCACCGTCTGGGGCCGGCAACCGGGGACCGCGGAGCCCGGCGCACGTTGACGGTGGCGACGGCCCTGCACGCGCCTGGTCGCCCGCCTCCGTACCGGCACAGCGCACGGAGCCCCACAGGCCCCCCCACGGCACCCCGCACGGCACCCGGCCCCCGTCCGAGCTTCACGCTCGGACGGGGGTTCTTCGTTGCGTCCGCAAGCAGAACGCCTCTGCGGTCTCCACGCCCACACACCATGCCCGCGTTTGCACTTATCGCGCGCATGCAACTATTGTGGAAGCACGCAAAGAGCCCACTCAAGCAATCTGGAAGGGTTGAGCCATGCCGCTCGCACTCCTCGCCCTGGCAGTCGGGGCCTTCGGGATCGGCACCACCGAATTCGTGATCATGGGACTGCTGCCCGAGATCGCCGGCGACTACGGCGTCTCCATCCCCACCGCGGGCCTCCTGGTCACCGGCTACGCCCTCGGCGTCGTCGTCGGCGCGCCGCTCCTGACCGTCCTGGGCAACCGGGTCAGCCGCAAGCGGATGCTCATGGCGCTGATGGGTCTGTTCGTGATCGGCAACCTGGTCTCCGCCCTGGCCCCGACCTTCGGGATGATGCTCGCGGGCCGGGTCATCGCCTCGCTCGCCCACGGCTCGTTCTTCGGGATCGGCTCCGTCGTCGCCGCCGGGCTCGTCGCCCCGGACAAGAAGGCCGGCGCCATCGCCACCATGTTCACCGGACTGACCGTCGCCAACATCGTCGGCGTGCCGCTGGGCACCTTCATCGGGCAGGCCGTCGGCTGGCGCACCACCTTCGCGATCGTCGCCGCCCTCGGGGTGATCGGGCTGTTCGGCATCGCCCGGCTCGTCCCGGCCATGCCCCGCCCCGAGGGAGCCCGGCTGCGCGGCGAGCTGACGGCCTTCCGCAACCCACAGGTCCTGCTCGCGATGGCGATGACCGTGCTCGGCTTCGGCGGCGTGTTCGCCGCGATCACCTACATCGCCCCGATGATGACCGAGGTCGGCGGCTATTCGGACGGTGCCGTGACCTGGCTGCTCGTGCTGTTCGGCGTCGGAATGTTCCTCGGCAACCTGCTCGGCGGACGCTTCGCCGACCGCGCCCTGATGCCCTTGCTGTACACCACCCTCGGCGGCCTCGCGCTCGTCCTCGCCCTGTTCACGCTCACCGCGCACCACAAGGTCCTGGCCGCGATCACCGTCCTGCTCGTCGGAGCGCTCGGCTTCGCGACCGTCCCGCCGCTGCAGAAGCGCGTCCTCGACCAGGCCCACGGCGCCCCGACCCTCGCCTCCGCCGTCAACATCGGCGCCTTCAACCTCGGCAACGCCCTCGCCGCCTGGCTCGGCGGCATGGTCATCGCCGCCGGCTTCGGCTACACCTCCCCCAACTGGGTCGGCGCCGCCCTCGCCGCCGCCGCACTCCTCCTCGCCTTCTGGTCCGCCGCGCTGGAGCGCCGTACCCCCGCCCCCACGGTCGCCGCCGCCCAGCTCGCCGGCGACCGCGTCCCCGTACACCACTGACACCACCCGCACCATCGAGCGCACCGCGCTCACCCCCTCAAGGAGCACCGCACACCATGGCAGCGTCCACCCCCTCCGTCCCCACCGTCACGCTGAACAACGGCGTCGAGATCCCCCAGCTCGGCTTCGGGGTCTTCCAGGTCGCCGACGACGCGACCACGGCCGCCGTCACGGCGGCCCTCGATGCCGGCTACCGCAGCATCGACACCGCCGCCGTCTACGGCAACGAGGCCGGGGTCGGGCGCGCCCTCGGCTCGTCCGGTCTCGCCCGCGAGGACCTGTTCGTCACCACCAAGCTGTGGAACGCCGACCAGGGTTACGACGCCACCCTCCGGGCCTTCGACAGCAGCCTGGCCAAGCTCGGCCTGGACTACGTCGACCTGTACCTGATCCACTGGCCGACCCCGGCACGCGACCTGTACCGCGACTCCTGGCGCGCCCTGGAGCGACTGGCCGAGGAGGGCCGGATCCGCGCCGCGGGCGTCTCCAACTTCCAGCCCGAGCACCTGCGCCGGCTGATGGACGGCGCCACGCTGACTCCGGCCGTGAACCAGATCGAGCTGCACCCCGCCCTCCAACAGGCCGAGCTGCGCGCCTTCCACGACGAGCACGGGATCGCGACCGAGGCGTGGAGCCCGCTCGCGCAGGGCGCTGTCCTCGACGATCCGGCGATCGTCGCGATCGCCGCCGCGCACGGCAAGTCGCCGGCACAGGTCGTCATCCGCTGGCACCTGCAGCTCGGCAACGTGGTCATCCCCAAGTCGGTCACCCCGGCCCGGATCCGCGCCAACATCGACGTGTTCGACTTCGTCCTCACGGACGAGGAGATGGCGGCGATCGCCGGCCTCGACCGCGACCTGCGCACGGGCCCGCACCCCGACCACCTGAACTGAACCCCACCCCGCCGGGACCGGGGCGGGCCCGTCGCGCCCGCCCCGGCTCCCCCCCTGAGAACCGAGAAGGCAACCACCATGTCGCTCACCGCAATCCTCCCCGGCCGGCTCGGCTTCGGCACGGCCCCGCTCGGCAACATGTTCCGCGCCATCCCCGAGGACCAGGCCCTCGCCACCGTCGAGGCGGCCTGGGACCAGGGCATCCGCCTCTACGACACCGCCCCCTTCTACGGCGCGGGCCTCGCCGAGGAGCGACTCGGCCGGGTCCTCGCCGGCAAGCCCCGCGACTCCTACGTCCTGTCCACCAAGGTCGGCCGGGTCGTCCTCGACGAGCACGAGACCGCCGCGCGCGACCTCGGCGAGAAGGGCGGCCTGTTCGAGCACGGCAATCCGAACAGGATGGTGCACGAGTGGACGGCCGAAGCCACCGAACGCTCCGTCGAAGACAGCCTCAAGCGCCTCGGCACCGACCGTCTGGACATCGTCTGGGTCCACGACATCGCCCAGGACTTCCACGGCGACCTCTGGCTGCGGAAGTACGAGGAAGCCCGCACCGGCGCGTTCCGCGTCCTGTCCCGGCTGCGCGACGAGGGCGTCATCAAGGCCTGGGGCCTCGGCGTCAACAGGACCGAACCGATCGAGCTGACCCTCGCGCTCGACGAGCCGCGCCCCGACGGCTTCCTGCTCGCAGGCCGCTACACGCTGCTCGACCACCGGCACGCCCTGGAGCGCCTGCTCCCCATGGCCCAGGAGCAGGGCGTCGACATGGTCGTCGGGGGACCGTACAGCTCCGGCATCCTCGCCGGCGGCACCCACTTCGAGTACCAGCAGGCCCCTGCGGAGATCGTCGAGCGCGTCGAGAAGCTGAAGGCCCTCACCGAGCGCCACGGGGTCGGCATCAAGGCCGCCGCTCTGCAGTTCTCCCTCGCCCACCCCGCCGCGGCCGCCGTCATCCCCGGAGCCACCCGCCCGAGCCGCATCGCCGAGGACGTCGCGGCCCTCGACGAGACCGTGCCCGCCGCCTTCTGGACCGACCTCCGCGCCGCGGGCCTGGTCAGCCCGTCCGCGCCGCTCCCCCACGACGCCTGAGCGGACCCGGGCGGTGACGCGGCGGGGTGTTTCAGGTAGCGGCTTTCGGCGAGGCGTCAGAGGGTGGGCATGCGCGACGACGAAAGGGCAGAGCGATGACCGAGAGCCGACCTGCGACGACGACCGACTCCGGAGCCCCGGTGGAGAGCGACGAGCACTCGCTCACCGTGGGCCCCGGCGGGCCGATCCTCCTCCAGGACGCCTACCTGATCGAACATATGGCGCAGTTCAACCGGGAGCGGATCCCGGAGCGCCAGCCGCACGCCAAGGGCAGCGGTGCCTTCGGCCGTTTCGAGGTCACGCACGACGTGAGCCGCTACACCAAGGCCGCCCTGTTCCAGCCGGGAACCCGCACGGAGCTGGTCGCGCGGTTCTCCACCGTGGCCGGTGAGCGCGGCAGCCCGGACACCTGGCGGGACCCGCGCGGCTTCGCGGTGAAGTTCTACACGTCCGAGGGCAACTACGACATGGTCGGCAACAACACGCCGGTCTTCTTCGTGAAGGACCCGATGAAGTTCCAGCACTTCATCCGGTCCCAGAAGCGCCGGGCGGACAGCAATCTGCGCGACCACGACATGCAGTGGGACTTCTGGACGCTGTCCCCGGAGTCCGCGCACCAGGTCACCTGGCTGATGGGCGACCGGGGCGTGCCGCGGACCTGGCGGCACATGAACGGCTACACCTCGCACACGTACATGTGGATCAACGCGTCGGGTGAGCGTTTCTGGGTGAAGTACCACTTCAAGACCGACCAGGGCATCGAGTTCTTCACGCAGGACGAGGCGGACCGGATGGCGGGGGCCGACTCGGACTTCCACATGCGGGACCTGTTCGAGCACATCCGCGACGGCGACTTCCCGTCGTGGACGCTGCACGTCCAGGTCATGCCGTACGAGGACGCCGCCGGCTACCGGTTCAACCCGTTCGACCTGACGAAGGTCTGGCCGCACGGGGACTACCCGCTCATTCCCGTCGGCCGGATGACGCTGGACCGCAACCCGACCGACAACCACGCCGAGATCGAGCAGGCGGCCTTCCAGCCGAACAACTTCGTCCCCGGCATCGGGCCCAGCCCCGACCGGATGCTGCTGGCCCGGCTCTTCTCGTACGCGGACGCCCATCGGGCCCGAATCGGCACCAACTACCAGCAGCTTCCGGTGAACGCTCCCGTCGTCGACGTCCACACGTACTCGAAGGACGGAGCGATGGCGTACCGGAAGACCTCCGATCCGGTATACGCGCCGAACTCCAAGGGCGGACCGGCGGCCGACACGGAGCGTTACGGCACCCCGCCCGGCTGGTCGGCGGACGGGGAGATCACACGAGCCGCCTACGTCTCGCATCCGGAGGACGACGACTGGGGGCAGCCCGGCACCCTCGTGCGCGAGGTGCTGGACGACGCGGCCCGCGACCGGCTCGTGGACAACGTGGTCGGCCACCTCCTCGACGGCGTGACCGAGCCGGTCCTGGAACGCGCCTTCACGTACTGGACGAAGATCGACGCGGCCCTCGGCAAGCGCATCGCGGAGGGTGTCCGCGCCCAGCGGGAGGCGTAGCCCCCCGGCTCGTCGTCCGACCCCGTCCCGGGGGCCTGGAGAGTCCGCTCCCCGGCCCCCGGGACCGCACGTGCCGAGGACGTTCACGCCAGGATTCCGCGAAGCGAAAGCAATCCGATCGATCTTGCGTAAAGCTTGCCCTGACAGGGACACGATCCCGCTCACACCGCTCCGTCGTTGGGGGAAGCAAGTGAACTGGTACCTCGAAGTGCTCAAGAAGTACGTGGCGTTCAGCGGGCGTGCGCGCCGCAAGGAACACTGGATGTTCTTACTGGTCAACATCATCGCGGTGATCATCGTCGCGTCGGTCGACCTCGCGATCGGCACGTTCCCGCTGCTCTACCCGATCTACTTCCTGGCCGTGCTGCTGCCGCACCTGGGCGTGACCGTCCGCCGCCTGCACGACACCGGCCGCTCCGGCTGGATGATCCTCCTCGGCCTGATCCCCCTGGTCGGCGCCGTCATCCTGGTCGTCTTCCTCGCCACCGAGGGCGAGCGACAGCAGAACGCCTACGGCCCGAACCCGAAGGCGGCCCCGGCCTACTGACGTTCCACGCCCGGGCCCGCGCGGCAAGCCGCACGCCGGCCGCTGCCCCCGCTCACGCCACGGCGCGGAAGACGTACGCCGTCATCGGGGCGCTCACCGGGCCCGGGCCCAGGCGGGCCGTCATCTCCTCGACGACGACGGCCCGGACCGCCTGTTCGTCGCCGTGTCGCTCGACGGCGGCGCGTACGGGGGTGCCGGCGAGGTACCCGGTGGCGAGTTCGGCGATCGACGCGGCCCGGCCCCGCAGGGTCAGCTCCCGCTCGTCCTCGACGGTCAGGCCGGCGGCCGCCAGGTCGGCGGCGACGGCCGCGGGATCGGCGTACCCGTGGGGAACGGTCGGGAAGAACCGGGGCGGGTCGTCCGGAAGGGCCCGCTCCAGCCCGGCCTGGAGCGCGGCCTGGAAAGGGTGCGTACGGAGCGGTCCCCACGTGTTGAAGAGGAACCGGCCACCCGGGGCCAGCACCCGGCGCACCTCGGTGAAGGCCTCGACGCGGTCGGGGAAGAACATCACGCCGAACTGGCAGACCACCAGGTCGTATCCTCCGTCCGGGAACGGCAGGCGCTGTGCGTCGGCCTGCTGCCACACCGCGTCCGGGGCCCGGGTCACCCCGAGGGCGACCATGGACCCGTTCAGGTCCGTGGCCGTCACCTCGGCGGCGGACGCCGCCGTGAGCAGGGCGGACGTCAGTACCCCGGTCCCCGCGGCCAGTTCGAGGACGCGCCCCGGGTGGAGTGCCGCCGCCCGGGTGGCCAGGTCCTCGGCGAAGGGCCGGAAGACCACCGGCACGAGGTACCGCTCGTACGCCGCCGGCATGGACTCGGACCACCGGCGGTCGGCGTTGCTCCCTGTCACGTCATGACGGTAGCGCCGAGCGCGGGGGCCCGTGCCGTGGCGCGCCGCCGCGACGCTCTTGCGCGCCCCGGCCTCCTGGAGTGGGCTGTCCCCATGATGAAGAGAAGCGTGACGTTGCTGGCCGCGGCCCTGGCCCTGGCACCCCTCCTGACGGCGGGCGCACCCGGGCGGTCCGCGCCGGCCGCGGCGCCGCACGCGGGTGCCCCGGCCTCCCCCGCCGTGACCGGGCTCCCGCGCGGCGTCGACCTCGACACGGTCACGATCCCCGAGTTACAGGTGCGCATGAAGCGCGGGTCCCTGACCTCGACGCAGCTGACCCGCGCGTACCTCCGGCGGATCGAGGCCCTCGACCCGAAGATCAACGCGGTGCTGCGCGTCAGCCCGGCCGCGCTCGGACAGGCGGCCGCCAGCGACACCCGGCATCGTCTGGGGAAGGAGCGCGGGCCGCTGGACGGCATCCCCGTCCTCCTGAAGGACAACGTGAACACCCGGGACATGCCGACGACGGCCGGGTCCCTGGCGCTGGCCGGCAGCCCGCCGGACACGGACGCGGAACTGGTCGGAAGGCTGCGCGCGGCGGGGGCCGTGATCCTCGGCAAGGCCAACATGTCCGAATGGGCCAATTTCCGCGCGGCGAAGCCGACGTCCGGCTGGTCGGCGGTGGGCGGACAGACGCACAACCCCTACGTCCTGGACCGCAATCCGTGCGGATCGTCGTCCGGTTCGGCCGCGGCCGTCGCCGCCTCGCTGGCTCAGGTGGCGATCGGCACCGAGACGGACGGCTCCATCGTCTGTCCGGCCGGGATGAACGGGGTCGTGGGGCACAAGCCCAGTCTCGGTCTGGTGAGCGGGTCGGGCGTCGTCCCGATCTCCGCCGAGCAGGACACGGCGGGCCCCCTGGCACGTCACGTCGTCGACACCGCGCTCACCTTCGCGGTGCTCAGCGGTGACGAGGCGGCCGCGTGGACCGGCGAGGCGTCGCGGGGCGGTGCGTGGACCGGCGAGGCGGCGCCGGGCGGCGCGGGCCTGCGCGGCAAGCGCATCGGGCTGTGGCGGCTCCCCTCGCTCGGTCCCGACGTGGACGCGCTGATGACCCGGACCGCGGCGCGGCTGCGTGCTGCCGGCGCCCAGGTCGTCGAGGTGTCACCGCCGTACCAGGACCGGCTCGCGGAGCTCGAGTTCCCGGCGCTGCTCAGCGAGTTCCACCGGGACATCGACGCGTACCTCGCCTCGCGCGAGGGGCCCCGTGACCTCGCCGCGCTGATCGCGTTCAACCGCGCGCACCCGGCCGAGCGGACCTGCTTCGCCGGTCAGGAGCTGTTCGAGCAGGCCCTCGCCGCACCGTCGACCACCGACCCGCGCTACCGGGCCATGCGCGCCGAGCTGAAGGACCTGTCACGGCGGTCCATCGACGAGACCATGGCCGCCCACGACCTGGACGCCATCGCCTCTCCGGCGAACCCGCCCGCCTGGACCACCGACTGCGCGCGGGGCGACAACGACGTGATCCCGTCGTCCACCCCGGCGGCGGTCGCCGGGTACCCCTCGTTGTCCGTGCCGGCCGGGTTCGTCGGCGAGCTGCCGGTCGGTCTGCTCCTGATGGCCGGCGACCGGCAGGACACCGCTCTGCTGTCGCTGGGAGCGGCGGTCGAGCAGCGCCTCGGGGCCTGGCGGGCACCCCGGTACCTGCCGTCGGCGCCGTCTCCTCTCTCCGACCGGAGGTAGTCGTGCCCGTACCGGAGGCGGGCCCCGCCCGCCTCCGGTACGTCGCGCACGGCCCGCACGGGGGCCCGACGGTCAGCCGGCGGCGCGGAACGCCTCCGTCAGTCGGGTCACGGCGGCCGTCGGGTCACCGGTGAGGAGCAGGTGGTCCGCCTCGGCGAACGGCTTGGCCGTCGCCTCGGTGACGTTCTGTCCGATCCGGTCCTGGGCGATCAGCCGGGCCCTGGCGACGAGTTGCCGGGCGGCGGCGGAATCCCCGAGGCCGGCCGTCTGGAGGGCTCGGGCCGCGATCCCGACGGCCCGCAGCGTCAGTTCCCCTCCGCGCGGGGTGGCGCCGAGCGTCGTGAGGCCCCAGCCGTAGGGGAACTGCGGGTCGTAGCGCGTGTCGCCCACGTTCAGCGGCAGGGCGCTGGCCGCGCGCGGCCAGCTGACGGGCAGCTGTCCGGTGAAGGGCTTGCGCCCGTACAGGACGTCCGCGACGCCGTCTCCTTCGGTGCCGGGCAGCCACGACGCCACCAGGGCGTCGATCGCGGGCAGCCGGTCGCCGATCAGCTGGGGACGGCCGGAGACGATCAGGACCGCGCACGGCATGGCGGCGCACACGCGGTCGACGGCCGCCTTGTCGGCCGCGCTCAGTTCCAGGTCGTGGCCGTTGCCGACGTCGCCGACGCCCTCGGCGTACGGCGTCTCGCCGACCACCACGACGCCGACGTCGTGTCCCGTGGTGGGCGCGGTCGCGTCCTTGGAGTAGGTGAGCGTCGTGCCGGGGGCCGCCGACTTCCGCATGGCTTCCAGGACGGTGGTGCCGGTCGTGGTCCGTCCCGAGGAGCCCTGCCAGGTGATGGTCCAGCCGCCGGCCTGGTTGCCGAGGTCGTCGGCGTTGGAGCCGGCGACGTACACGTTCTGGGTCGGCTTCAGGGGGAGGACACCGCCGTCGTTCTTCAGCAGCACCTGCGAGGCGGCCGCGGCGTCCCGCGCCACCGCGCGGTGCTCGGCCGAGCCGACGGACGCGAGGTGGGTGGTGTCCGCGTACGGCTTCTCGAAGAGGCCCAGGCGGAACTTCTGGGTGAGGATGCGGGCGACGGCGTCGTCGACGCGCGCGGTGGGGATGCGCCCGGCCTGCGTCTCGGCGACGAGGGTCCGGGTGAACTCCTGGTAGTTCGTCGGCACCATGATCATGTCCAGTCCGGCGTTGACCGAGGTCCGCACGTCGCCGGCGTAGTCGCCGGGGATCTGGTCGATGGCCTGCCAGTCGCTGATGACGAAGCCTTCGAAGCCCATGCGGTCCTTGAGCACGCCGTTGATCATCTCGGCGTTGGCGTGCATCTTCACGGGACCCTGGTCGTCGCCGAGGATGTCGAGGGAGGAGTACGAGGGCATGACCGTGCCCACTCCGCGCTTCACCGCCTCGGCGAAGGGTGCCAGGTGGACCGCCTCCAGCTCCTCGCGGGTGACGCGGGTGACGCCCTGGTCGATCGTGTACGAACCGGTCGTCGACGAGCCGAAGGCCGTCCCGCCGTCGCCCACGAAGTGCTTGGCTGTCGTCAGCACCTTGTCGTCGCGGTCGAGGTCCCGGCCGTCCCGCGCGCCCTGCATCCCCTCGATCACGGTCTCCATCGCGGTCACGAGCGCCGGGTCCTCGCCGAAGGACTCGTAGGAACGCCCCCAGCGCTCGTCGCGGGTCACGCACAGGCAGGGGGCGAAGTCCCAGGGAACGCCCGTGGCCCGCACCTCCTTCGCGGTGACGGCGCCGGTCCGCGCGGCGAGCGCCGGGTTCCGTGAGGCGCCGATGCCGATGTTGTGGGGCATGATCGTGGAACCGGCCACGTTGTTGTGCCCGTGCACCGCGTCCACGCCGTACAGCAGCGGGATCTGCAGCCGGGTGGCCCGGGTGCGCAGCTGGTAGGCATCGACCATCCGGGCCCACGCCTCCGCCGTGTTCGGGGTGGGGACCGAGCCGCCGCCGGACAGCAGGGAGCCCAGTGCGTAGCCGGCGATGTCGCCGGGCGAGCGGAGCGCGTTGCGTTCGGCCTGGGTCATCTGGCCGGCCTTCTCGCCGAGCGTCATCCGGGAGAGCAGGTCCGCGACGCGCCGTTTCACGGGCAGACGGCTGTCGAGGTACGGGAGTCCATGGGCGTTCACGGCGACGACCGGCGTCTCCGCGGGTGCCTTCGCGCCGTCGACCGACAGGGTGACGGGGATCGTCTCCGCCTCTTCGCCGACGCGGTCGCGCAGCGTCGTGACCGTGAGGGTGCGGGTGGTGCCGGAGGCCGTCCCGGCCGGGAAGACGATGCTCCCGGACACCGGCCGGTAGTCCTGTCCGGGCTGGGCGGGACCGCTGTCGTCGGTCCTGTACGTGACGGTGACGGGCGCGTCGGTCGGCGTGGAGCCGGTGGTGGCCACGGAGACGTCGATGCGTGCGGTGCCGCCCTCGTCGACCGGGTGGACGACGGCGCCGGTGACGACGCGGGTGTTCAGGGCCGGGTCGGCCTTCCCGTACAGCTCGACCTGGTCGAGGGCGAAGCGGCCGGGCGCTCCGGTCGGCAGCGTGAGCGCGTACCCCCACATGCGGTCGAGGCCGAGGACCTGGTCGATGCCGCCGACCGGCTGGTAGTCGGCGCGGTAGTGGAAGTCGGAGAAGGGGATCTCGACGAGGTGCCAGCCCTCCCAGTCGTCGGTGAAGGAGGTCGTCCACAGTTCGGACGCCTCGCCGTTCGCCCCGCCGTCCTTGATCTCGAAGTTGATCCGCTTTCCGGAGCCGGGTGGCAGGGGTGCGGTGTTCTGGCCGTACCACCAGAAGCGGATGCCCTGGTGCGCGGTCCAGTTCTGGGCCGGCCTGTCGAAGGCGAAGTCGTGGGTGAATCCGCCCCAGCCGCTGATGTCGTAGCGGCCTTCGAGGACCCGGGTGCCCGCGGGGGCGTCGGGGCGTTCGGCGAGCGTGAGCGCGGGGTGGTCGTCCGTGTCGCTGCCCCAGGTGAAGAGGCCTTCGGCGGGCGGCCCCGCGAAGGGGACCTCGCCTTCGAAGCGGTCGACGGCCTGGGGTGCCGGGTCCGGGTCGGCGTCGGGTGCGGCGGCGCTGGGCGCGGCCGCGGCAAGCAGTCCGGCGAGGACGGCGGTGGCGGCGAGCGCTGCGGCGCTCGCCCTTCTTCGGTGGCGCGGGTGCGGCATGCGGGCTCCTCGGGAGGGCGGTGCGGGGCGCTGGGTCCGGTCAGGAGGGCTGGTGGGTCCACTTCTGGTTGGCGGCGCCCGTGCAGGTCCAGATCTGGGTGCGGGTGCCGTCGGCCGAGGAGTTGCCCGTCACGTCGAGGCACTTGCCGGCGGCGGTGTTCACGACGTCGTGCGTCGTGGGGTCGTACGACCAGCGTTGTGCGCCGGTCCCGTTGCAGGCGTAGAGCTGCACCTTGGTGCCGTCGGCGGTGCCGGCCCCGGTGACGTCGAGGCACTTGCCGAGGGCCCGGACGGTGCCGTCGGCGGCGAGCGTCCAGCGCTGGGCGGCGGTTCCGTTGCAGGTGTAGAGCTGGACGGGCGTGCCGTCGGCGGTGGCGCCTCCGGCCACGTCGAGGCACTTCCCGGCCAGTCCGGTGAGCGGTCCGGCCGGCGCTCCGGTGCTGGTACCGGACCAGGTGAAGGTGGCGGTGGTCCGGGCGGGCAGGCTGTACGTGAAGGACTGGCCGCCCCAGTCGACGCGGAGGGACTGCGCGGAGGTGCCGCCGTTGTGGGCGATGAGTGCCTTCGAGCCGTCGGGGTTGCGCCAGGCCACGTTCGGGAGGGTGGGGTCGTCGGTGGAGGCGATCCGGTACGCGCCGGGCCGGACGAACTTCGTGAGGTGGCCGGTCGTGTAGTACTCGACGGTGTAGTCGACCTGTCCGGCGCGGGCGCCGCCCTCCTGGACGGTGATCAGACCGGTGCAGGTGCCGCAGCCTCCGTTGTGCGGGCCCATGTCCTGGTTGAGCGCCAGGCTCCACTTCACCAGGCTGCTGCTCCAGTTCCGGGCGTAGGAGACGATGTCCTTCAGGTCCTCGTTGTGCTGGTTCGTGATCCAGGTGCCGCCGGAGTGCTCGGTGCTGAACTGCCGTACGGACGGGTACTGGTCGTGGACCTGGCTGCCGACGGCGGGGTCTCCGGCGTAGCCGTGCCAGGCGATGCCGCCGAAGAGGGGGTCGTTCCGTACGCCGCTGTCGGCGAGGACGGCCGCGCCGAAGTTCGCGTAGTCGCCGTAGTTCCAGTCGTGCACGAGGACCTTGGTGGTGATGCCGGCGGCCCGGAAGGCCGGGTAGACGTGGTTCTTGGTGAACTCGACCAGGCCGGAGGGGTTCCAGCTCATGCCCGGGTAGTTCATGGCGGTGGGGTTGCCGGCCTGGCAGCAGTTCGGCTCGTTCTGGACGGAGAGGTAGTCGACCTTGACGCCGGCCGCCTGGTAGCTCTGGACGTACTTGACGAGGTACTGGGCGTAAAGCGGGTAGTACTCCCACTTCAGCCAGCCCATCTGGTCCATCCGGCCGTTGTCCTTCATCCATCCCGGGGCGCTCCACGGCACGCCCTTCACGCGCAGGGCCGGGTTGAGCTGCTTGGCCTGGACCGTCAGCAGCCGCACGTTCGTGTCGTAGCCGTTGGAGCCGAAGTCGGTGAGGTCGCAGCAGGTGTCGTCGAGGGAGACGTTGCCGGGACGGGAGAGGTCGGAGGCGCCGATCGGGTTGCGGACGAAGGAGAGGCCGATCCCCTCGGACGGCGAGAACAGCTTGCGCATGACCTCGTCGCGGGTGGCGGCGCTGACCGCGCCGCCGCGCAGGAGGTGGGCGGTGGTGTCGGTGAGGGAGGCCCCACCGCCCTCGAACTGCTGGTAGGTGACGGATTCGTCCACGGCGACGGTGTGACCCGCGCTGCCGCCGGCGGGGCCGAAGGCGACCGGCGCCTGCGGGGCGAGCCCGCGCGTCACGGTACGGCCGCCGGCGTCGGAGGTCGTCGTCAGCCAGACGTCGACCCGCTCACCGGCGGCCTGCGCGACACCGGGCCCGGTCACGACCAGTCCGCTCGCGAGCAGGACACCGGACACGAGGGCGGCGAGCCGACGGGGACGCGACGACCCGCGCCGCCGCCGGTACGACCAGGAACTGCTCATCACCTGACATGCCTTTCGGTGGGGGACGCTCACGGCACGCCGACGGACGGTCCGACAGCGGACCGGTGCGGGCACCGCAAGACGGCAAGGCTTTTATCAAGGTGTGAAGTTATGGAGACTCCAGTCCCCCGTCAACCCCTCGCGCATTCAACTCCCGTATGGGCGCTGCACGTTCCAGGTTCCTCCCGTCTCAGCGGCGGCCGCCGTGGTCGGCGGCGGAGGCGGCCACGGAGACGATCGCTCGGACTTGGGCGATGATGGCGAGCCGGTTCCGTACGAAGTCGGGGTCGCTGACCGTTCCCGTCGCCGGATCGGTGTTGCCGGGGCCGAATTCCAGGACCGGCGTGTGCACATGGCCCCCGGGCAGCCGGGTCAGGCCGAGGCGGTCGCGCAGCAGGGTGGCCCGGTAGGCGATCTCGTTGGAGAGGTAGTTCCCGCCGCCGCCCGCCCGGGCCGCGGAGCCGGGCGTCGGGCCGTCGGGGCGGACCACGGGGACGTCGGACCCGAGCGGCACCTCGGTCACCGAGGTGTTGTCGTAGACCGGGAAGCGGCCCGTCGACGCCGCGGTGATCGCCTCGTACGGAAGGGTCGTCGACGTCCACTGGGGCCGTGTCGCCGGATCGGCGACGGGCACGGCCTCCGTACGGGACAGGTTCTCGTTGTCGGGGAAGCCGCCGCGCCACGCGCCGTTGGTCCGCTCGATGTCGAACCGGCCCGGCCGGCCCTGGCTCACGGTGGTGAACAGGTCCACCCGCGGCAGGTGCGGACGCAGGGTGCGCTCGACCGTACCGTCGGCGAAGTCCTGCCAGCGGACGGGGAACACGGCCGTCTCGATCCGCGCGAGGGAGCCGTCGGCGGTACGCAGCCAGGTGCCGTCCAGCGCGAGCGCCGAGGCCCCCGAGGGGTTGCTGATGCGGGTGTCCCGGTCGAGCGTGAAGGGGTCGAAGCCGGTCAGCAGGATCCGCTTCACCCCCTTGCCGGCCGGGTAGCGGATCGAGTCCTGGCCCCGCGAGGAGCGCTCCAGGTCGTCCAGCAGCCGCGTGCGCCCTTCCTCCGAGACCGTGAATCCCGGGCGCCAGGAGCGCAGTTCCCGGGTGAGCGCGAGTCGCGCCCAGTACAGCGGCCGGTCGTCGTCCCGAGAGAGGTCCCCTCCCGCCGCTCCCCTGCCCTGGGCCCGGTCCACCGCTCGCCGCCAGAGGCCCGACCCGTAGCGGACGACCGTCCGCTCGGCCGTGGCGAACGAGCGGGCGTCCGCGAGGGCGTCGCCGAACTCCGGCGCCAGGGAGGCCAGTCCGCCGCGCCTCAGGATCTCCTGAGGCGCGGCCCGGTCGAGCCGGGCCTCCTCCACGGACGCCGGGGCCGTACCGGCCGCGGGGGCGGGCGGGGGTGCGAGGGTCAGGAAGGCGGCGGCGAGGGGGAGGGCGAGCGCGCTGCGTATCGAGGTCACCGGAGTCCTTTCGTACGAACAGGCTGTTCCGTCATCGGTGATCGGTGATCGGTCATCCGTCATCCGTGGGAGACGGAGCTTCGCAAAGGAGCTCAGGCTACGGCGCCGCACCGGCCTTGTCGGGCGTTCCCTACGGGCTTGGCCGGGAGCCGCCGGTGTCCGGGGCGGCCTTCGCGTCGGCGTCGCCCGTGAGCCGCACCAGGTCCCTCGTCAGCGAGGCCAGCCAGGACACCGTCGCGTAGTAGGCGCGCGGTGCGTCGGGCGGGTCCTCGGCGACGGCGGCGGGAACCACCGGCCCCTGGAGCCCTGTCGGCGATTCGGCCGTGTCCCCCGTGGGGTCCATCCGGGCGGACGTCAGCAGCATGCCCGCCGCGACCCGGTCGCCCGCGCGGATCACGGACTCCGCGGCGGGCGTCCCGAGCGGCGGCGCCACCGTCGGCTCCGGCGGCACCAGGAGGCGGTCGGCGCCCCACAGCGTGTGGTGTCCGGCGATCAGCGCGGCCTGCCAGTCCTGCCCGCCCGGCGACGGCACGGGCCCCTTGGGTTCGCTCTGGTACTGGGCGTACGCCGACTCCGCCATGACCAGGGCGTGCTGCAGCGACCGGTGCCCGGGCGCGGTGGCCACCGGCACGCGCCGCCCGCCCGCCACCATCTGCGCCGTCGTGGCCACCACGATCTCCGCGGCGATCCGCAGCAGCACGGCGACCGACCGCCGCAACTCGTCCTGGGCGCCCCTCGGCCAGGCCAGCAGTCCGAACACCGCACCGATCGCGCTGCCGGTCAGCACGTCGAGCAGCCGGAACTCGGCGAGCTGCCAGGTGACCGGCGCCAGCTGCGCGAAGACCAGGGCGACCACCATGGTGAACAGCGCCTGCGCCCATCCGACGCCCTTCACCGGCCCGAGCGTGAAGGTGACGAGCATCAGCGGCGGCAGGGCCACCGCGTACACCTCGATGTCGGTACCGACCAGCGCCAGCGACGCCGCGGCGACCAGCGCGCCGACGAGCGTGCCGGTCAGCGCCTTCCGTTCCGTCGCCCTGGTCTCCCGTACCGTCGTGCGCGTCAGGGTCAGGGTGGCCAGCAGCACCCAGAAGCCGTGCGGGAGCGTGTCGATGCCCGCGATCAGCCGGGCCGCCGCCAGGGCCAGACTGATCCGTACCGCGTTCTGGAAGAACACGGACCGGCCGCCGGCGTGGCCCGACAGACGTCGCCACCACAGTTGCGGCGCCCGTTTCCGCGCGTACCAGAACCGGCCCGGTGCCGGTGCGTCGGCCCCGCGGCCCCGTACGGCGATGTCCGCCGCCGTGGACATCGCGAGGGCCGCGTCCGTCACCTCCAGGAGCGCCGCGTTGCGGCGCAGCGCGGCGGGGGTGTCGCCCGCGGCCGCCGTCAGGGCGTGCCGGATGTCCCGGAGCCGGGCGTGGGCCCGGCCGTCCGGGTCCTCACCCCGTAGCCGGGCCGCGGCCTCCCGCGCCGTATCGGCGACCGCCCGCAAGGGGTCCGGGGCCACGGCAGCCGGCGGCGGGGGTGGCGGGGGCAGCGCCGTCAGCCTGCCGAGCAGGGTGCGCGTCGCCAGGCCCGTGTGGGCCAGCGCCCGCTGCCTCACGCTCGCTCCGGCCGGGCGTTCCGCCTCCGGAACCCGGGACGAACGCAGCCCCGTGCTCAGGGTCCGGGCGGTCCGCAGCATGTCCTCCGGCAGCGTGTACGGCGCGGAGCCCAGCCGGTCCGCACAGCGCGCCGCTCCGTCGGCGGCCCTGGCCGCCGTCTCGCGGTAGGGCAGCGCCCCCGGCTCGGGCAGCAGGGTCACTTCCGCGATGATCAGCAGGACGAGGCCGAAGGTCGCGCCCACGAGGCGTTCGCCCAGCGAACCGGGGTCGTAGGGCGGGAACGACGGCAGGATGTACATCAGCTGCAGGCCCGTGGCCGCGCCCGCGAAGCGTGGGCCTCCGACGGCCATGAAGGCCAGCGCGAAGCCGACGACGAGCATCCCGAGCACGGCGCTCCACGTCCGCACGGACAGGTACGTACCGAGCGTGATCAGCACCCAGCACACCGGCAGCACGCCCAGCAGCAGCGTGGCCCGCTGGCGTCCGGAGCCGGGGAGCCGTGACAGACCGGCCATGGCGATCGCGCCGAACAGCGCGTAGGTCGCGCCGACCGCCGAGTCGAAACCGTAGAGGAGCACGTAGAACCCGGCCGCGGCGGTGGTCGTGGTGCGCAGGGCGCCGCGCGCCGCCGCCCGGTAGGCGGGCGACGGCCGTCTCGGGAACGCGCCACCCATGCCCCCAGCATCACCCGCGCCGGAGCACCCGGCACGACGGGCCGGGGAGGACGGACGGGCACGTTCCGGTCTGCGGACCTATGACGGGGCGGCTCGGTGAGGCGAGGTGGCCGAGGTGGAGGCCGTGCGGTGCCGACGCCGGGACCCCGGCCTTGGCAGGGGGTGCACGCTTGTTTACCGTAGGGGTGAACACGTGTGCACCCCTCGCACTCCCGGTTCTCGCACCGCCTCTGGAGCACGATGACCTCCGCCGTACCGCCCTCCTCGTCC
Source organism: Streptomyces sp. NPDC096079 (assembly GCF_040303145.1). Taxonomy (NCBI): domain Bacteria; kingdom Bacillati; phylum Actinomycetota; class Actinomycetes; order Kitasatosporales; family Streptomycetaceae; genus Streptomyces; species Streptomyces sp. NPDC096079. The sequence continues at coordinate 258,511 of NZ_JBEOST010000006.1, read as the reverse complement.
GCGTCGCCGTCCGGACACGTCCGCTCCCGGCTCGTCGTCCCGGTCCTCGCCTTCTGCGGCATGGTCGTCGCCGTCATGCAGACCCTCGTCGTACCGCTCCTGCCGCACATACCCGAGCTGACCGGGGCGAGCGCGGGCGCCGCGGGGTGGCTCGTGACCGTCACCCTCCTCACCGGCGCGGTCTTCACCCCGGTGCTCGGACGGGTCGGCGACCTGTACGGCAAGCGGCGGGTCCTCCTGGCGTCGCTCGCGGTCCTCACCCTGGGCTCCGTGCTCTGCGCGGTCAGCTCCGACATCGGCGTACTGATCACGGGCCGGGCCCTCCAGGGCACGGCTCTCGCGGTGATCCCGCTCGGCATCAGCATCATCCGCGACGAACTCCCCGCCGAGCGCGTGGTGCCGTCGATCGCGCTGATGAGCTCCACCCTCGGCATCGGCGCGGCGATCGGACTGCCCCTGGCCGCCGTCGTGACGGAGAACTTCGACTGGCACACCATGTTCTGGGCGTCGGCCGCGCTCGGCCTGCTCGACCTCCTGCTCGTGCTGTCGATCGTGCCGGAGTCCGGCGTCCGCTCCCGGGGGCGCTTCGACGTGCCGGGGACGCTGGGCCTCGCCGCCGTGCTGGTCGGTCTGCTGCTTGCGATCACCCAGGGCTCCGGGTGGGGCTGGACCTCACCGCTGACGCTCGGCCTGCTCGGCGCCTCGGTGGCCGTGGGACTGCTCTGGGGCCGGTACGAGCTGCGCACCCCGTCCCCGATCATGGACCTGAGGGTGTCCGCCCGGCCCGCCGTCCTGCTCACCAACGTCGCGGCCCTGCTCATCGGCTTCTCCTTCTACGCCAACTCGCTGGTCACCGCCCAGCTCGTCCAGGAGCCCACGAGCACCGGTTACGGTCTCGGCGCGTCCATCGTCGTCAGCGGACTCGCCCTGCTGCCCGGCGGCCTCGCGATGGTGGCCCTGTCCCCCGTCTCGGCGCGGATCTCCGCCACCTACGGGCCCCGCACCGCGCTCGCCCTCGCGGCGGTCGTCATGACCGCGGGCTACGTGGTCCGCTTCTTCACCAGCCACAGCCTGTGGCTCATCGTCGCCGGCGCCACCGTGGTCGCCTGCGGCACCGCCATCGCGTACTCCGCGCTGCCCGTACTCGTCATCCGGGCCGTCCCGGTGAGCGAGACCGCGTCGGCCAACGGGCTCAACACCCTGATGCGCTCCGTCGGCCAGGCCGGGTGCAGCGCCGTGGTCACGGCCGTCCTCGCGCGTGTGACGTTCGTGGCGGACGGTCGCACCGCGCCGACGCTCCACGCCTACCTGCTGATCTTCCTGATCGCCGCCGGGGCGGCGCTCGCCGCCCTCGTCGCCACCCTGCTCCTGCCGCCCGACCGGCCGGGCGGGGGCGCTCCGCGTGGCGGTGAGCAGCCGGGCGGTACGGTCACGGTGTCACCGCCCACCAGCGCCGCCCGAGGGACCGCATGAGCACCGCCGACGAACCGACCGCCGCCTCGGACTCCCCCCTGGGAGCAGGTCCGCTTCCGGGAACCGGGTCCCCTTCGGGAGGCGGGGAGGACGGCCCGGAGACCGGCCGCGAAGCGATCATCCGCGCCGCACGGCGGGCGTTCACGCTCAAGCCGTACGCCGAGGTCACGATGCGCGGCATCGCCGCGGCGGCCGGGGTGAGCCCGTCCTTGATCGTCAAACGCTTCGGCACCAAGGAAGCCCTCTTCAACACCGTCGTCGACTTCCGCCCGGCCGCGGACGAGCTGTTCGGCGCTCCGCTCCCCGGGCTCGGCCGGCACCTCGTCCTGACCATGGTCGACCTCCGGGACCGGCTCCGGGGCGATCCGCTGCTGCGCGTGGTGTTCTCGCTCGGCATCGAGGACGAGCGCACGCTGCTGCGCGCACGCTTCCGCGAGCAGGTCACCGACCACCTCACCGGCCTTCTCACGGGGGCCGACGCGCGGCTCCGCGCCGAACTCGTCGCCGGCCAGCTCCTGGGCCTGGGCGCCACCCTGAGCCTCCACCGCCCGGACGGTGCCACGGCCCACGCCACGCCCGAACGGCTCGCGGACCTCTACGGCCCCGGCATCCAGCACCTCGTCGACGGGAGCTGAACGGCGGCACGGCCGGCGTGCCGGAGCCCCGATCGGCCGGCCGGAACGTTCGTCTCGGTGGCCCGCCGTTGGTAGCTTGCGGGCGTGGACGACTTCTCCCGCTCGTGGACCGCCCTGCGCGAGGCCGTCGCCGGTCTCGCCGACGAGGACTTCGCCCGGCCCTCGGGCTGCGCCGGCTGGCTCGTACGCGACCTGGCGTGCCATCTCGTCATCGACGCCCAGGACGTCCTGATCACCCTCGCGACACCGGCCGACACGCCGCCGACGCGCGACGCGGCGACCTACTGGGAGGTGGCCGACGCGCCGCCGACGGGTGACGACCCGCTCGACGCGCTGACCGTACGGCTCGCCGCCGCGTACGGGGACCCGGGACTGTTGAAGTTCCACCTCGACGACGTCGGCTCCGCCGCCGGCCGCGCCGCCGCGCTCGCCGACACCGGCCGCGCCGTCGGAACGCGCGGCGAGGTGCTGACGGTCGGCGACTACCTCTCCGCGTACGTCCTGGAATGGACCCTGCACCATCTGGACCTCGTGGCACGGGTGCCGGGGGCGCCACGACCGCCCGCGGAGGGCCTGGCGGCGGCGCGTGGACTCCTGGAACGGATCGCCGGCGTGCCGTTCCCGGCCGAGCTGTCCGACACGGACGCGCTCCTGGTGGGAACCGGCCGCCGCGTGCCGACCCCGGCGGAACGGGCGGCGCTGGCCGGAACGGGCGTGAGGTTTCCGCTCGTACTCGCCTGAGCGGGGCCGGCTCAGTCCCCGGTCACGCCATCGGTCCGCTCCCGCAGGAAGTCGGCGTGACCGTTGTGGCGGGCGTACTCCTGGATCATCAGCACGTAGACCCAGCGCAGGCTGAGCGGAACGCCGCGGGGGGAAAGGAAGGTCTCGTCGAGGTCCCGCCCGTGCGCCGCCGCGTCACAGGCCTCGACCTCGGTACGGAACCGTGCGAAGTCCCGCTCCGCGTGGGCCTCGTCGACCCCGGCCATCCCCTCGTCACCCTCACCCGGGCCGGTGAAGACCTCTGCGACCGCCTCACCCGCGACACACCGCCGGAACCACCACCGTTCGACCTCGGCCATGTGCCGCACCAGGCCGAGCAGGCTGAGCCCCGAGGGCTCCACCGTCGCCCTGGCCAGCGCGGCCGGCGCCAGCCCGGCACACTTGGCGAGCAGCGTCTCCCGATGCCGGCCCAGCCACCCCTCCAGCATCCGACGCTCGGTCACGGCTCCCAGATCACGCAACTGCTGCGTGCGCTCGACGCTCGGCGCGGTCCATGTCATACCCCTCAACCTGCCGGACCCTACGGAAGCCTTCAAGCGGGCTCCGGAAGCCGTCCGCTGCCGACGCGCGGGACGAGCGCGACGGACTGCACTGGAAGACGCGCCCCCTCGTCGCATGGGCGGCCGGGAGGCCCTTCGTGTGGGTCGACGACGAGCTCACGGACGTGGACAGGACCTGGGTCGCCGCTCGTCATCCGGGGCCCGCGCTGCTCCACCGCGTCCAGGCCCGACGTGGCCTGAACGACGACGATTTCGAGGCTCTCGGCACGTGGTTGCGGCGGCAGTAGTCCGGCGCGCAGCAAGCCGGCCCGCCCTCGGGGTCGAGGGCGGGCCGGGCGCGTGTCCCGTGCGCGGGCACGGGACACGCGGGGTCTGTGCCGCAGATCAGTGGGCGCCGAGGAAGGCGCCCTCCGCGCCCTCTTCCCAGCCCTTCTCCGAACACGAGGCGGTGAAGATCGTGCCGTACACGGCCGGAACGCCGCTCACCGAGCAGTGCGAGCTGAAGCCTGCGCCGCCCTCGTCGAAGCTCCCGATTCCGACGCCGTCGTGCGCGAGCGCGGCACCGGCGCCGCCCAGCAGAATGCCCACGGCCAGAACAGACGCGGCCAGAGAACGCATAACCACTCCTCAAGGTGTCCGAATGACGCGGCAGAAATTGCCTGTCGCGCGGTCAAACACCGCACAAGGGCCACGAGACACGACATCTCACTCCAATGCCGGACAGGGGTTTTTGATGCCGCGTGAGAGCAGAAACGATGCTTTTCAGGCGCCCCTTGGGAATTCTCTTCGTCAGGAAAAGAAGGGCCTGCGGAAGGCGCTCACGGCATCCGGGTGCGGAGTGCCTCGACGGACCAGGCGAGTTCGGGTGCCAGGCTGCTGGGGGCGGGCCAGCCGTTGACGACGGCCAGCAGGGACAGGTACCGGTCGCGGCGCGGATCGTTCAGCCGCGCCAGCCGGTCGGCGAGGCAGCGGTGGAGGTCAGAGGTGCCGTGTGCGGCGGAGTGGCCCAGGATCCTGGCGCAGTGGTCCACCAGCGAGGCGACGATCGGGTCCGCTTCGGCCGCGTCGGGCGCGACACCGGCCCCGAGCGCCGGTGTGACCCTGGCCCGGACGGCTTCGACGAGGCTCCGGGGCGGGCCCGTCGCGTCGTCAGGGGCCCTGCCGGCCACCAGGTCCTCGGCCATGCCGTGCAAGGTGGCGCGGAAGTCCCGGTCCTGGGTCAGATCGGCCAGCTCCACCCACGCCTCGATCTGCTCGGGCTCGGGGTCGTCGGGCAGTTCGGGTGTCAGCGAGCGGGTGACCCCCGCGACTACGGGGTGCTCCCGCAGGCCGTCGAACACGGCGTCGAGGAAGTCGTCGATCAGGCGTGTCCTTTCGGCTTCCGACAGACGTGCCAGTGTGTGCATGAGGTCCATCTCCTCGGGAGTCGAGCCGCGCCGGACCACCGCCGCCAGCACTGCGCGGCGCTGCCGCAGGACGCGGATCTGCACGTCCAGTGCCTCGGCGTGCGTCGCCGCGACGTCCGTCAGCGAGACCTCCCGGTCCACGACCGTGCGGATCGTGGCCAGGTCGATGCCCAACCCGCGCAGGGTGCGCACCAGCGCGAGGCGCGCGAGGGCCTCGGCACCGTACCGTCGGTATCCGGCGGGGGTGCGGTCGGTCGCCGGCACGATCCCCGTGTCCGCGTAGAAGCGGATGGTCTTCACCGTCAGACCCGTCCGCCGCGCCAGATCACCGATCGAGTAGAGCGTCTCGCCGTTCATGCCCCCACCCTCACGTCTCCCCTTACCGGAGAGTCAAGCCTCGCCTCCACCGGTCAGCGCCCGCATATCATCGCCGGACCGGGTTGCCCGGCCCGGTGGTCGAGGAGTTCGGGGAAGGGGGCAGCGTGGGTGGTCAGGTGCGGACGCGTGTGTCGGTGTACGCCATCGTGGTGGAGGGTGACCGGCTGCTGTCGGTACGGCTGTCGGACGCCTCGCCCGTCTTCGCTCCGGGACTCTGGCACCTTCCGGGTGGGGGGATCGACCCGGGCGAGCAGCCCGTGGAGGCCCTCGCCCGTGAGCTCCTGGAGGAGACCGGGCGCGAGCTCGCTCAGGCCCGGCTGCTCGACGCGCGCACCTACGCGGCACGACGGAACGGCGTCGACTGGAGCCTCACCGCGCTGTTCTACTCCGTCGCCCTCCGGGACGGCTCGCCGGCGGTCACGGAGACGGACGGCTCCACCGACGGGGCCGCGTGGATTCCCCTCGCCGACCTGCGGGACGCCACCTTGTTGTCACCGGCCGCCGCCGACGCCCTGCGCATGAGGGACGGCCTGTCCTGAGCGCTGCCGCCGGAGCATCGCCACTTCCGTCGGCCGGTCACCGGTCCGGCGCACCGCCCAGAGCGAACATCCTTGGATTCGCGTCCCGTTGGGGGAAGGCTGGGGCACCCATCCCGGATCGCGGAGGCCCTCCATGAGCGGCGAGCACACGAACACCCTGTACGAGGCCGTGGGAGGCGCCGACGCGCTGCGGCGGCTCTCCGAGACGTTCTACGAGGCCGTCCTGGCCGATCCCCTGCTCGCGCCCGTCTTCGCGGACTTCACCGCCACCCATGTGGAGCACGTGGCCGTGTGGCTGGCCGAGGTGTTCTCGGGACCGGCCGCGTTCACAGCGGAGCACGGCGGACACCAAGCCCTCCTCCGGGCCCATCTCGGGCTCGGCATCACGGAGGAGCAGCGGCTGCGCTGGATGGAGCTGATGACGGCGGCGGTGGAGAAGGAGCTGCCGGACGACGAGCTGCTGCGCCGCCGGGTGGTCGAGTACTTCGACTGGGGCACCCGGATCGCCGAGGACGTCTCGGCCTCGGCACCGGGGACGGACCTCGGCGACCCCGGGCCCACGCCGCGCTGGGGCTGGGACGGTCTCGCCTGAACCCGTACCGGCACCGGCAGGGGTGAGCCCCGACGAGATCGCTCCGCGGTTCGGTTCGGCCCTAGGATGCCTCGGTTTGATGATCTCCGATCGTGAAGTGGGGCATCCCTTGAGTCACAGAGCACGCTTCCGCACGGCCATAGGCCGGTGGATCCTCGGACTGGCCGTTCTGGCCGGCTCCCTGGTCGGGGGCTCGCAGCAGCCCGTGGCCGCGTCCGAAGCCGGCCCGCAGCCGGTGCGTACCGTCTCGTACAACGCCTGTGGTGCGTCCACCTGCCAGAACACCGTGGCCACGGCCGACGAGTGGGCGGCGCAGTTCCTGGAGCGGATGAACGCCGTCGGGCCCGCCGACGTCATCGCCCTGCAGGAGCTGTGCACGGGTCAGTACGAGGCGCTGAAGAAGCTGCTGGTCGGCTACACCTCGGTGCGGGAGGGCCAGCAGGTGCCCGCCAGATGCGCGCGGTGGGGCGGCACGTCGTCGAGCTTCGGCCAGGCGCTGTTCGTGAAGGGGGCGGCGGCGGACTTCAGCACGTACCAGGCCCTGGTGAACCCGGGCGAGACCGACGTACGGCTCCAGCGCTGGGTGGTCTGCGCGAAGGGTCCGCTCGGCGGCCGCACCACGCTCGCGTGCGGAACGCATCTGGCCACCGCCCTCCCCGGCAACGGGACCCCGGTGATGCTCGACCACATGGAGCGCTGGGCGGCGGGCGCGCCCGCGCTGGTCACCGGTGACTTCAACGCCGTGCCGACGCACTCCGCGCTGGGGCCCGTACGGATCGGACTGTGCGCGACCGGGCCGTTCACCGAGGCCGACGCGGCCAGGAACAGCCCGACCGCCTGGGCCGACGCCGCCCCCGTCGGTTACCGGCTGAAGTACGATCACGCGTTCTTCGGCAGCCGGGACTTCACCGGGTTCCGGGCGAAGACGGCCGACATCGATCTGACGCCGGTCGAGGACCACAAGCTGCTGTGGGCCGAGGCCCAGCCGCTGGAGCGGACGGCGGTGCACGTGCCGGGCGACCTCACCGGCGACCTCTGCCCCGACATGCTCGCCGTGCGCAAGGACGACACCCTGCGGCTGTATCCGGGAGCGGGCAGGGGCAGGTTCGGCTCGTCCCGCGTGATCGGCAGCGGGCCCGAGTGGAACGGCGCGATCGTCAGCCACCGAGGGGACTGGGACGGCGACGGCGACGAGGACGTCGTGGCCCGCAAGGGTGAGGAGCTGGTGTTCCACCGCAACAAGGGCAACGGCGACCTTGAGGACGGTGTCGTGATGAGGGTGTCCGAGACCGGCTGGGGCCACATCACTCCGGTCGCCGCCGGTGACGTCGACGGAGACGGCGCCCCCGACCTCGTGGCCCGGAGCAGCACGGGGCTGTGGCTGCACCGCGGCCGTGTGGCGGCGGACGGGGGCTGGCTGCCGCACGCCGCCGCCCGGATCGGCCTCCCCGAGTGGAAGGACCTGGAGGTCCTCGTGCCGGGGAACGTCACCGGGGACGCGAAGACGGAGATCTGGGCCCGTGACGCCGCCGGGGGCATCAGGCAGTACGCCTACGACGACGTCACGAAGGGCCTCGGCACCCCCGCGGACCTCGGCAGCCTGCCGACGGGCTCCCGCGTGCTGGGCGTCTCCGTGGGCGACGGCAACGGCGACGGTCTCGCCGACCTCTGGTACACCACGCCGGCCGCCGACCTCGTGTTCCACCCGGGAGGAACGCCGTTCGCGGACACGGAGGGGAACTCCGTGACCGTCGGCACCGGCGGCTGGGGCTACTTCTCGTCCCTCGGCTGACCCTGAGGCCGGGCCGCGAGTCCGTCAGAGGACGGGCCCGGGCTCATCCGGGTTTCGGCGCCCGGGTCACCGAGTACCCGGCGTTTCGAGTGACCGGGCGACCGAGTCGGGCGGGGCCCGGCTCGGTCGCCTGTCGTGGGAGCCGTGCGGTCAGTTCGCGTTCACGAGGTCGTGCGCGGGGACCTTGACGGTCCGGTGGCCCGGCGTGCCGCCGAGGACGATCTTGCGCAGGGCGCTGTTGTTGTCGAGGTTGGTCTCCTTCAGACGCTTGGCCGGGTTGGCCAGCACCTGGATGTAGTAGGTGCCGTTGGGCACATCGGTGATGTCGAAGGACTGCCCCGGCAGGTCCTGGGTGTAGGTGTCGCCGGAGCCGACGTCCAGGACCTCGCGGACGGAGATGGAGTTCTCCTGGCCGCAGGCGGTGGCGAGGTCGGTGTTGTACGGGTGCCAGTTGGCGTTCTTCACCGTGTAGTCGACGGCGTCGGTGTTGGCCAGGCAGAACGCCTCCTTGCCGCTGCGCACCGCTTCCTTCTTGTCGGCCTTGAGCAGCCGGTAGCTGGCGAAGTCGGTGAAGTGCCAGTGCACGTGGCCGGGGCGCGGGTCCCACTCCATGGTGCCGGTCGGGGTGTAGCCGACCTGCTTGCCGCGGGCGTCGTAGAAGTACTGGTACGCGTCCATCTTGGCCTTGCCGGGCGAGCGGAAGCCGTCCACCACGAGCTGGGCCGGGCCCGCGTTCCACACGTTGGCGCTGAACGCCAGGTAGTCCTTGCCGGGGATGTCCCGCTCGCCGTCGCTGATGGTGATGCCGTAGGCCGGCAGCGATCGCAGGTCGGGCTTCGGGACGTTCGGGACGGTGGGGGTCCCGGTGGGCCGCTTGGCCTGCGGCGCGAGGGCGGGCGCCTGGCGCGAGCCGTCCGTCCGGCCGCCCGTGTCACGGGCGGCCGGCGCGTCGGCGCGTGCGGCCTGCTGCCGCTTCACCGCCCAGGGCAGCGCCGGAGGTGCGGCCTTCAGCGGGCCGTGGCCGACGTTGTACGAGGGACCCGCGCCGCTGGTCTCCGGGGCGCCGGCCTGGGCGATGGTGGGCGCGTGGCCGGGGCCGTGCCCGGCGTGCGCCGTCGGGGCCTGCTGGTGCGCGGTTCCGTGACCGGCGTGCTCACCGGCGGCTCCGTGACCGGCGTGCTCACCGGCGGCCGAGCGGGCGGGGGCGCCGGCGCCGTCCTCCCAGCTGCGTTCCTGGACGGTGACCTTGACGGTCGCGGGCCTGTCGGCGATCCCGAAGAGGTCGCGGTACTTCTTGGCGATCCTGATCTTGGCCGTGTACGTGCCCGCCGCGAGCTTCACCGGCTGCGTGTAGGACCCGGCGTAGGTGTTCGAGGCCCACCCCTTCTCGACGCCCCACACCGAGCCGAGGGTGAAGGGGTTGGTGGGGCAGCTCTCCGGATATTTCGAGGTGGCGGGCGCGTCGGGCCGGACCCGTCCGCTGGCGTTGTTCGGGCAGAACGCCTCCGTCCGGTTCACCACCACCTTGCCCGTCGCGTCGGTGACGGTGATCTCGGCGAAGCCGGGCAGTCCGGAGAAGTCCTTGACGGTGCCCGCCGGCAGCGTCTTCGCCTTGGCCTTGCCGCCCTCGTACACGGTCTGCGTGAGGGTGACCGGGTCCTTGTAGGACTTCCGGGTCACCTTCAGCTCCAGGGGCGTACCCTCCGCGGTCAGGTAGGTGCCGAGGTCGAGGAAGACGCCCGGGTCCTCCTTCCAGGAGGTGAGCGTGACCGAGCCGGTCGCCGCGATGAGGCTGAGCTTCGGCCCGGTCGCGGCCTTCGCCTGCTCCGGCGAGGCGGCCATGAAGCCGACGGTCACGGCCATCGCGGCGACGGCCGTGGTCCCCGCGAGCAGCGGACGCCGTAGGCGGGTGGTGCGCGTAGTGGTCATCGTTCCCTCGTCCTCCGGATGCTGTGAGAAGAAAACGGGCCGCGGGCCGGCGGGACGGAACCGCCGTCCGGGGCGCGCGGAACGGGGCGGGCGATGCGCCCGTGGGGTGAGAGGACGGGACTCGGCACCTGGTTGTCCGGAGGACGGAAATCGTCATGATGTTGGCCGGATGTCGCCTGTGTGGCGAAAGGTGGACGCGCCGTTCGGCGGACGCGGGGCCGGAATGCGGACGCGCGGGGCCCTGGCGGTCGTACTGTCGAATTCCGCTCCGCTCCCGAGGAGGACCACTGATGCGCAGCGTGACCTATTCGATGAACGTTTCTCTCGACGGCTATATCGTCGGACCCGACGGCGGCTTCGACTGGTCGGCCCCCGACGACGAGGTCTTCCGCTTCTGGATCGACGAGATCCGCGGCGTCGACGTCCATCTCCTCGGGCGCCGGCTGTACGAGACGATGCTGTACTGGGAGACCGTCGACGACGATCCCTCGCTGGACGCCCCGACGCGCGAGTGGGTCTCCCTCTGGAACCCGCTGCCCAAGGTGGTGTTCTCCACCACGCTGTCGGAGGTGCGGGGCAACGCCCGTCTGCTCCCGGGCGGCGTGTCGGCCGAGATCGAGCGCCTGCGGGCCGAACCGGGCGACGGCGAGATCGCCATCGGCGGCGCGACGCTCGCCGCGGAGGCGGCCGCGTCGGACCTGATCGACGAGTACAGGGCCGTGGTCTATCCGGTGCTCGTCGGCGGTGGCATCCCCTTCTTCCCCCGGGACGAGCGGAGGGTGGATCTCGAACTCGTCGAGACCCGCACCTTCTCCTCGCGGTTCGTCTACCTCCGGCACCGCGTGGTGCGCCGACCGGAATGAACCCCGACACCTCCGACCGTCGTCAATGCGCCGCAACGGCATCGCCTTGGACGCGGTGGAGAGTTCTACGCGCGATGAGAAGCGTGCCGGTATAGGGGAAGACACCATGCGAAATCCTCCCCCTTGGAGCTAAGCCCACAACCGTTCGCCAGGGGGCGCAATACGCGCCGGACCAGGAGATGATTTCGGACGCACTGTCCAAAAAAGCAAGAGGAAATACCCATGCGACCAAGACTCTTCGGCGCGACCGTCTCCGTGGCCGCATTCGGACTGCTGGGCTCTCTCGTCACCGCCTGCGGCTCCTCCGAGGGCGAGTCGACGACACTGCGCCTCGTGGCCCCCGAGTACGGCTCCGACCCGGCCAGCAGCTCCAAGGCGTACTGGGACAAGCTCACCGCCGCCTTCAGCGCCGCGCACCCCGGCAGGAAGATCGAGGTGACGCTCTACCCGTGGGCCGACATCGACCGCGAGGTCACGCGCATGGTCGAGGCGGACGACGCCCCCGACGTGGCCCTCATGGGCGCGTACTCCGACTTCGCCGCGCAGGGGCGCCTCTACTCCGCGAGTGAGGTCATGTCCGTCAGGGCGGAGGCGAACTTCCTGCGACCGCTCGCGGCGGCGGGCTCGGTCGACGGCAATCTGTACGGCCTGCCCTTCGTGGCCAGCAGCCGACTGCTCTTCTACAACAAGGAACTCTTCGACGAGGCCGGGGCGAAGCCGCCGAAGACCTGGTCGGACCTGAGGACGGCTGCCAGGGCGCTGAAGAAGGAGGGCGTGCTCTACCCGTACGCCCTGCCGCTCGGGCCCGAGGAGGCGCACGCCGAAGCGCTGATCTGGGAGCTGAGCAACGGCGGCGGGTACACCGACGAGAGCGGCGGGTACAACATCGCGTCCGAGCAGAACACCGAGACGTTCACCTGGATCAAGGACAACCTGGTCGTGCCGGGCCTGACCGGCCCGATCCCGCCGGCCCAGCTGAACCGGCAGGACGCCTTCGCCGCCTTCCTCCGCGGTGACGTCGGCATGCTCAACGGCTACCCCTCGCTCCTGCACGACGCGCAGGCGAAGGGCATGAAGGTCGGGACGCTGCGCATGCCGGTGTCGGACACGCTCGGCGCCCAGTCGGCCCCGCCCGCGGCGGGCGTGGCCGACTGGATGATGGCGTTCAAGCGCGACGGCAACCGCGAACTGGTCAGCTCGTTCCTGAACTTCGTCTACGAGGACAAGAACCTGAGCGAGTTCGCGGGGCGTTACCACCTGCTGCCGTCGACGGTGTCCGCCACCGAGGCCTCCCAGTACGCCTCGACGGACCCGAGCGCCGAGCAGTTCCTCACGGCACTGCGCGTCGCCGAGCTCTACCCGGTCGACGAGCCGTCGTGGCTCCAGGTGAGCAACACCATCAAGCGCAGCATCGGCAAGGCCGTCGCGCCCTCCGCCGACCCCAAGGCCGTGCTGGAGCAGATCGCCCAGCAGGCCAAGGACGCGTCGCAGCAGAACTAGCGGCAGAGCCGACGGGCTCCGGAACCCGCGGAGACCGGGCACGGCGTCGACCGGACGCCTCCGTCGTCGCTCGCGAAGCACCCACAAGGTGCGCGGGGCGGCGACCGCACCGCCCGCGTTCCGGGACCGGGGACCGGCCCCGCGAACAGGGCGCCCGATCGTGTGTACGGGCCATGAGACGTTTCCCGGGTCTTCACGCGGAATGCCTTCAAAGTTGTCATGCTCACTCCTAGCCTGCCGGTTGCAGCACTCCCGTACTCCTCACCCCCAACCGGAGGTAGCCGTGTCCGGCGCGCCCAGAAAACGCCGCACCGCCCTTCTGTCCACCCTCGGCCTCGCGGCCGCGTCCATCGGCCTGTGGGCCGGTGTCGGCAGCACGTCACAGGCCCAGGCCGCGGCGACCGTCCCCACCCCCGACCACGTGGTCGTCGTCGTCTTCGAGAACCACGCGTACAGCCAGGTCATCGGCAGCTCCAGCGCCCCGTACATCAACTCGCTGAAGGCCGGCGGCGCGAACCTCACGCAGTCGTACGCCGAGACCCACCCCAGCCAGCCCAACTACTTCGCGATGTTCTCGGGGTCCACCCAGGGCATCACGGACGACAGCTGCTACACGCCCGGCTTCTCCTCGGCGCCGAACCTGGCGTCCGAGCTGATCGCGGCCGGCAAGACCTGGAAGAGCTACAACGAGACGCTGCCCAGCCAGGGTTCGACCACGTGCAGCAGTGGCAAGTACGCGCGCAAGCACAACCCGTGGTTCGGCTTCTCGAACGTCCCCACCTCCTCCGCGTACACCTTCGCGCAGTTCCCGACCGACTACACCACGCTGCCGCAGGTGTCCTTCGTGGTCCCGAACCTGTGCAACGACATGCACGACTGCTCCGTCGGCACCGGTGACACCTGGCTCAAGAACAACCTGGGTGCGTACGCGACCTGGGCCAAGACCCACAACAGCCTGCTCGTCGTGACCTTCGACGAGGACAACCGGCTCGCCGGCAACAAGATCGCGACCGTCCTCTACGGCCAGCGGGTGGTCCCGGGCTCGACGTCCGCGACCACGTACAACCACTACAACCTGCTGCGCACCATCGAGGACATGCACGGCACCACGCACGCCGGCCAGGCCGCCAACGCCGCCCCGATCACCGGCATCTGGACGCCCTGACGTGTACGTAGCGGACAGTCGCAGCGCTCCCGCGACGGCCGCCGCCCGGGACCTCGGTCCCGGGCGGCGTGCCGCCGTCGCCCCGACCGTGCTCGCGCTGGGCACGGTCAGCCTCGTCACGGACGTGTCCTCCGAGATGGTCACGGCCGTCCTGCCGCTGTACCTCGTCGCCGGGCTCGGCCTCTCACCGCTGGGTTTCGGCCTCCTCGACGGCGTCTACAACGGTTTCAGCGCGCTGGTCCGGCTCGTCGGCGGCCACCTCGCCGACCGGGGCGGGCGGCACAAGACGGTGGCGGGCCTCGGCTACGGGCTCTCCGCCCTCTGCAAGCCCCTGCTCCTGGTGGCCGGTTCGCTGCCGCTGATCGGCGCGGTGCTGGCCGCGGACCGTACGGGCAAGGGCCTGCGGACCGCGCCGCGCGACGCGCTGATCTCCCTGGCGTCACCCGAGGAGTCACGCGGCCGGGCCTTCGGCGTGCACCGCGCGATGGACACCGCGGGCGCCCTCATCGGCCCCCTGGTCGCCTTTCTGATCCTCCGCCAGGCGGCGGACGGCTACGACGCCGTGTTCACGGTCAGCTTCTGCGTGGCCGCGGCCGGCGTGCTCGTCCTGCTGCTCTTCGTCCCTTCACGCCCCCGGCAGGCGGCGGCCCCCGCGGCGGGCGCGCCGCGCGCCTCGCTCAGGGCCGCGGTCGGCCTCCTCCGGGTCCCCGGCGTGCGCCGACTCGCCCTGTGCGCCCTGCTGCTGGGGCTCGCCACGGTCAGCGACGCCTTCGTCTACCTGCTGCTGCAGCGCCGCCTCGGAGTCACCGACCACTGGTTCGCACTGCTGCCGATCGGCACCGCGGCCGCCTTCCTGCTGCTCGCCGTACCGCTCGGGCGGCTCGCCGACCGGGTCGGCCGCGGCCGGGTGTTCCTGGGCGGCCACATCGCCCTGCTGGTGGTGTACGGGGCGCTGCTCAGTGGCTGGCGGAGTCCGGCGCTCCCCTTCCTGGTCCTCGCGCTGCACGGCGGCTTCTACGCGGCGACCGACGGCGTCCTGATGGCCGCGGCGGCCGGCCGCATCCCGTCCGAACTCCGCTCGTCCGGGCTCGCGTTGATCCAGACGGGCCAGGCGCTCGCCCGCTTCGGCTGCTCGATCGCCTTCGGCGCGGCCTGGACCACGTGGGGCGATCGCTGGGCGATCGGCGCGGCGACGGCCCTGCTCGCGCTGTGCACGGCGGTGGCCTTCGCCCTGCGTCCCGCGCACCACGACGACCCGACCCCGGGCGGGGCGACGCCCCCGCCCTCCGCCACCGTTCCGGAGGGAACACCCGTATGACCCCGCTGACCCCGCGCGGCAGACTGCTGGTCCTGCTCGCGGCGCTCGCCGTGCTCGGCGTCGTGGCCGCCGCGTCCCTGCTGCACGCCGCCGACCGGGCCGCCGAGAAGGACCGCCCGCAGGCCGGTGGCCCCGCGATCGGGTCCGGGCAGGTCTCGCTCGCGGCCGGCGCGGACCGCCGGATCGTCTTCCGCAACATGGCCTGGGGACCGCACCGCGACGAGCTGGCCACCGTGTCGGCCGGGTCGCCCGCCGGGCCGCGGACCGCCTCCGGGGTGAAGTGCCTGCGCTTCCACGCCGCCGGCGGCACCGGCGTCTGCCTGCAGGCCGTGCGCGGCACGGTGGACGACGCGTACCGCGCGGTCGTGCTCGACGCGACGCTCAAGGAGCGGGCCCACTACCCGCTTCCCGGCATCCCGACGCGCGCCCGGGTGTCGCCGTCCGGCCGGCTGGTGGCGTGGACGGTGTTCGTCGGTGGCGACTCGTACGCCGGCGCGGACTTCTCCACCCGTACCGCCGTCCTGGACACCGCGTCGGGCCGTCTCACCCCGTCCCTGGAGGAGTTCCGGGTGCTGAAGGACGGCAAGGAGCACCGGGCCGCCGACACCAACTTCTGGGGGGTCACGTTCTCGCGGGACGACCGGCACTTCTACGCGACCATGGCGACCGGCGGCCAGACGTATCTGGTGCGCGGCGACCTGGAGGCCCGCACCGTCACCGCCGTCCACCGGAACGTCGAGTGCCCCTCGCTGTCGCCCGACGAGACCAGGATCGTCTACAAGAAGCGCGTCGCGGGCGCGCCGGCCGACGCGCCGTGGCACGAGTACGCCCTGGACCTGGCCACCCTGCGGGAGACCGCGCTGGCCGAGCCCCGCAGCGTGGACGACCAGGCCGTCTGGCTCGACGACCACACGGTCTCGTACTCCCTGCCGGGCGACTACGGCGCCGACCTCTACAGCGTCGCGGCGGACGGCTCGGGAGCGCCGAAGCGCCTGATGACGGCGGCCCTGGCGCCGGCGTTCCTGGAGTGACGACCGGACGCCTCACCCGCGCCGCAGCCTGAGCCATGCGTGCGTGGACGCGCGCGTCGCTCAGGCGGGGGCGAAGGCGCGGACGTAGCGGCGTTGCCAGGGGGTCTCGACGGCGTGGCGGTCGTAGTGGTGACGGACGTAGGCCACGGCCTCGGCGGGCGGCACGCCGTCGAGCACGGCGAGGCAGGCGAGCGCGGTGCCGGTACGGCCCCGTCCGCCGCCACAGGCGAACTCGACCCGCTCGCCGGCCGCCCTCCCCCAGGCTTCGGTGAACACCGCCCGGGCCTCGGCGCGGTCGGCCGGCAGCCGGAAGTCGGGCCACCGGAGCCACACCGACGGCCAGGGGGTCGGGTCCGGCCGGCGGCCGAGGAGATGGACGGCGAAGGTGGGCGCGGGCCCCTCGGGCAGGGGCCGCCGCAGCCCCCGACCTCGCAGCAGCCGTCCTGAGGGCAGGCGCAGCACGCCGGGGGTGTTCATGGGCCAGGGGTCGGTCATCGTGCCACCGTACCGACGCATCCGGGTGATGTCCGGTTTCCAGCGGTGCCGGTGCGGGACGGGGAGGGCGCCCGGGTCCCCCGTTCGGCGCAATCCCGGTGGCTCGCGGGGCCCGGGCGCCGGAGGGTCGCGGGTGAGGACCCTCCGTCGTCGACCGAGCCCCCGAGGACGCCGCCGATGCATCGATACCCGCCGATCGCCGACCACGGTCTCATCGGAGACCTGCAGACGTGCGCGCTGGTCTCCGCCGAGGGTGTCGTGGACTGGTTCTGTTCGCCGCGCTTCGACTCGCCCAGCGTCTTCGGCCGGCTGCTCGACAGCGAGCGCGGCGGTCACTTCTCGGTCACCGTGAACACGCCGGGTACGACGGTCCGTCAGCTGTACCTGGCCGACAGCGCGGTGCTGCTGACCCGCTTCCTCACCCCCGACGGGGTCGGCGAGGTGGCCGACTTCATGCCGCTCGCCGACGACCCGGCCGTGGTCACCGACCGGCATTCCCTGGTCCGGGTGTTGCGGGTCGTGCGGGGCACGGTCCGCTTCGCGCTGGAGTGCCGGCCGCGGTTCGACTACGGCAGGGAGGCGCACGAACTGGTCCTCGACGGCGGCACCGCGCGCTTCACCGGCACCACGGCCGCCGCGCGCCTCCAGGTGCTGGGTGCCGTCGAGCTGCGCCGTGACGGTGACGACGTGCGCGCCGAGGTGGAGCTGAGCGCCGGTCAGCGTGCCGCCGCCGTGTTCACCGTGGACGCTCCGGACGCCGAGCCGTCCGCGCCGGAGGACGAGGCGAGCCTGCGGCACGCCTTCGACTCCGTCCGCTCCTTCTGGCACGAGTGGATCAGCCGCTGCCGTTACCACGGCCGCTGGCAGCAGCAGGTCAACCGATCGGCGATCACCCTGAAGCTGCTCACGTACGCCCCGTCCGGAGCGCCGGTGGCCGCCGCGAGCATGGGTCTGCCCGAGCAGGTCGGCGGGGAGCGCAACTGGGACTACCGCTACACGTGGGTCCGGGACGCCTCGCTGTCCGTGCGCGCCATGGTCGACCTGGGCTTCATCGAGGAGGCGGACGCCTTCCGGCGCTGGCTGGGCGCCCGGCTCGGGGCCGGTGGCACGGTCAGCGGCGAGCCGTTGCAGATCATGTACCGGGTGGACGGCGACCCGCACCTGCACGAGGAGGTGCTGGACCATCTGGAGGGCTGGCGCGGTTCGGCCCCGGTCCGTGCCGGCAACGGCGCCGCCGACCAGCTCCAGCTCGACATCTACGGGGAGGCCGTCTTCGCCTTCGGTCATGCCCGGGACCTCGCGCGGCTCGCCGGCTATGACGGCTGGCTGCGCTTCGCCACCACCGTGGACTGGTTGTGCGACCACTGGGACCGCCCGGACGAGGGCATCTGGGAGACCCGTGGCGGGCGCGAGGACTTCACGTACAGCCGGGTCATGTGCTGGGTCGCGTTCGACCGTGCCGTACGGATGGCGACGGAACTCAGCCGCCCCGCCGACCTGCCGCGCTGGATCGCCGCCCGGGACGCGGTGCTGCACCAGGTGATGGAACGCGGCTGGTCGGCCGAGCGGCAGGCCTTCGTGCAGCACTACGGCAGTGAGGTGCTGGACGCCTCGCTGCTGCTGATGCCGATCTCCGGTTTCATCGCGCCCCGCGACCCGCGCTGGCTGTCCACCCTGGACGCGATGGACAGCGAACTCGTCTCCGACAGCCTGGTCTACCGCTACGACCCGGCCGCCTCCCCCGACGGTCTGCGGGGGTCCGAGGGCACGTTCTCGCTGTGCAGTTTCCTGTACGTGGACGCCCTGGCCCGGGCCGGCCGTGTCGACCAGGCCAGGTACGCCTTCGACAAGATGCTCACCTACGCCAACCACGTCGGTCTCTTCGGCGAGGAGATCGGTCCGACCGGTGAGCAACTGGGCAACTTCCCGCAGGCCTTCACCCACCTGGCGCTCATCACGGCTGCGATGGCCCTGGACGCGGCGCTCGACGCCTGACGCGGGGCCGGCCGGTGACGGTCAGTCCCACTGCTGGTCGGCGAGGGACTCGACGGGCTGGGGCTTGCCGATCACGGCCAGGGCGATGAAGAAGTTGATCTGGCCGATCGCGATCGTCAGGGTGGCGAGCGCCTTCTCGTCGTAGTGCCGTGCCGCCTCCGCGTACACCGCGTCGGTGACGCGCTCACGGCCGTGCGGTGCGGGCTGGAGGGTCGCCTCGACGAGCGCGAGGGCCGCGCGCTCGGCGGGGGTGAAATAGGGGGCGTCCTGCCAGGAGGAGACCGCGGTGATCCGCTCCTCGGTCTCCCCCGCCTTGCGGAGGAAACCGGTGTTCAGGACGGTCAGGTAGGTGTTGTGGACGATCTGGCCCGCCCGCAGGTGCACCAGGCTGATCGTCGTCCGGGGCACGGACCGGTTTCCGGTGGCCCGGAACAGCGCGGCGCTGACGTCGGCCAGCTCGGGGACGTACGCGCCCGGGTTCGGCATGCGGGAGATCGATACGGCGGTGTCGTTCGTCATGGCGGGATCCTTCGTCTTCCGTCGGCGGGTGCCGCCGGCTCGCTCGCCGGCGTCTTCACAGCACTGACGGAGCGGCCGGAGGGAATGTGACGGGGAACGAGGGACGACTTCCGCCGGACCGCCGGGCGCGTGCGGGAGGGGTCAGTCGCGGACGTGCAGGCCGAAGCCCGTGCGGCCCGTCGGTTCCAGGCCCTTCCTCAGGTGCAGGGAGGGGATCTCGTAGTCGCCGAAGTTCTGCCGGCGGAAGGCGATCGGTTCGGTCGACTCCAGGGTGAGCAGGCGCTGTTCCCATGCCCGGGCGACGTTCGCGTAGTCGTCGTCCGTCATGCGGTCGGTGCCGTACAGGACGAACGGCGGCAGGACGTCCAGGCCGGGGTAGTAGAGGATGCCGTGGTGGATCGGGAACAACAGGTCGTCGATGGGGCCGTTGATCCCGCGGGCGGCGTAGTGGGACTCCGGGCCGCCGGCCGTGACGGACAGCAGGGCCCGCCTGCCCGCGAGGGTGCCCTCGCCGAAGCGCTCCCCGTACCGGGTGTCGCTGTGCTCGCCGACCCCGTAGGCGAAGCGGTACGTGAAGACGCGGTCCACCCAGCCCTTGAGGATCGCGGGCATCGAGTACCACCACAGCGGGAACTGGAAGACGACCGTGTCGGCCCACAGCAGCTTCTCCTGCTCGGCCAGGACGTCCGGGGTGAGCGTTCCGGTCTCGAAGGCGCGGCCCGAGTCGCGGGCGACCTTCAGGGGGCTGGAGGCGGCGGGGCCGTAGTCCTCGGCGTCCACGACCGCCTTCCACCCCATCGCGTACAGATCGCTGACCCGCACCTCGTGTCCGGCGGTTTCGAGGGTGGACACGGCGAGGTCCTTGAGCGCGCTGTTGAGCGACTTCGGCTCGGGGTGGGCGTGGACGATGAGCGTCTTCACGGGGACTCCTTCGGATCGGATGCCCCCGATCCTGCGCGCCGTCGCGGCGGTTGTTCAGGGGCGCCGTTTCCGTCGGTCCGGGCTTCCTGGTATTCGCAGGGCCACCTTCGCGGGCGCCGTGGCGGCGATACTGGGGGGATGGACGATCTTGCGGGCTTTCTGCGGACCCGGCGCGCCCGGGTGGACCCGGTGGCGGTCGGCATCCCGACGGACAGCCGGCGCCGGGTCGCGGGGCTGCGTCGTGAGGAGGTCGCGCACCTGTCCGGCGTGAGCGTCGACTACTACGTGCGGCTGGAGCAGGGCCGGGCGACGCAGCCCTCGGAGCAGGTCCTCGACGCGCTGGCCCGCGTCCTCGGCCTCGACGAGACGGAACGCGGGCACCTGTACCGGCTCGCCCGGCAGCGCCGGCGTGCCGCGAAGGCGGCGGGCGGGCGGCTCCGCCCGGAGCTGCTGCGGATGCTCGACCTGGTCACGGACGCACCCGCGCTGATCATGAGTCACCGCATGGACGTCCTGGCGGGCAACCGTCTCGCCCGGCTCCTGTACGGGCGGCCGATCCCGGGTCTGAACACGGCGCGGCACATCTTCCTGGAGGAGGCCGAGCGCGGGCTGTACGCGGACTGGGAGTCGTGCACCCGCGACGGCGTGGGGCATCTGCGCCTGGCGGCCGGGAAGTATCCCGACGACCCCCGTCTGGCCTCGCTCATCGGGGAGCTGTCGATGGGCAGCGACCGCTTCCGCCGGCTGTGGGCGCGCGCGGACGTCCGCGCCCGTACCCATGGCCGCAGGGCGTACCGGCATCCGCTGGTGGGGCTCCTCGAACTGCACCAGGAGAACTTCGCGCTGCCCGACGATCCGGGCCTGGAACTGCTGGTGCTGTCCGCTCCGCCGGGCAGTCCCGCGGAGGACGGCCTGCGGCTGCTCGCGGCGCTGGGCGCGGAGCACACGGTGACCGCCCCGCGGGCCGACGCGGGTGCCGTCGGCGACCGCGGGGGTCGGTAGGCTCGGCCTGCCGCGTCAGGGGTCAGCAGAGGAGAGACACGTGTTCGTCAAGGTGTGCGGGCTCGGGACGGAAGCCGACATCGATGTGGCGGTCGCCGCCGGTGCGGACGCGGTCGGGCTGGTGATCAGCGGCACCAGTGTGCGCGGGCTCGACCGGGACCGGGCGGTGCGGCTCGCCGCGCACGTTCCGTCGGGCGTCCTGTCCGTCCTCGTGGTCAACGACACCCCCGCCGCCGAGGCCGCGCGCATCGCCGGTGAGCTCGGCTTCGGCGCGCTGCAACTGCACGGCACCGCGTACGGCGAGGCGGATTTCGCGGCGGCGGCCGGGGTCTTCCCCCGGCTGTGGCGGGCCACGTCCCTGAGCGACCGGCCCGACACGCGTGTGGGGGCCTACGGCGAGGAGGTGCTCCTCCTCGACTCGCCGCGCGCGGGTTCCGGCGAGACGTGGGACCTGTCGCTGCTGGAGGCGGCCCGCCCCGAGGGCGCGTGGCTGCTCGCCGGCGGGCTCGCCCCGCACAACGTGGCCGAGGCGATCGAGAAGGCCCGCCCGTGGGGCGTCGACGTCTCCAGCGGTGTCGAGTCCGCGCCTGGCGTCAAGGACCACGATCTGATCCGTACCTTCGTCGCCGCCGCCCAGCGGGCCGTCCCCCGCGGGGTCTGACCTCAGGAGCCCGAGGAACCGGGCCGCTTCCAGGGGCGGGCCCTTCGTTGCCCCGGCATGTCGATCATGCGAACTACGCGCGTCGACCAGGGGGTACGCCGTTGACGCGCCCTCGCGCCCCGGCGAGACTCCTGCCTCATGCAGCCACCGCGTGACCGCTCGGTCACCCTCGTCCGGCGCCGCCACGTGGACCTCGTCCGCGTCGCCGGCGCGGTCTGTCGCTGCGCCTGACGGCCGGTCCCGCTCACCCGCCGCTCCTCCGCGCTCCTCCGCCCGCCCCGCCCGCGGCGCCGTCCCCCGCCCGCAGGACCCCGGAGGCATGCCCGAACGTCCGCACGTCCCTTTCTGGAGTCCCGTATGTCCACGCCCCTGTCCCGCCGCACCCTCGGCGGGGTCGCCGCCGGTGCCGCCGCCGCGGCCGCCCTCGGCGCCGCCGCGCCCGCCGCGCAGGCGGCCCCCGCGACCGACGCGCAGGAGCGTCCGTTCCGCGCCGCGCACCCCCGCCGTCACTCCCGACGGCCCAACATCCTCTTCATCCTCGGCGACGACCTCGGCTGGGCCGACCTCTCCTCGTACGGCGCCCCGCACATCCGCACGCCGCACCTGGACCGGCTCGCCCGCGAGGGCGTCCGCTTCACGGACGCCTACTCGGGCTCCGCGACCTGCTCCCCCACCCGTTTCAGCCTCTACACCGGCCGCTACCCGGGCCGCACGAAGGGCGGCCTCGCCGAGCCGATCGCCGACACGTCCGTCGGTCTCGACCCCACCCATCCCACGCTGGCCTCGCTGCTGCGGGACTCCGGCTACGCGACCGCGCTCATCGGCAAGTGGCACTGCGGCTACCTCCCCGACTACTCCCCCACCAGGTCCGGCTGGGACGAGTTCTTCGGGAACTTCGGCGGAGCCCTGGAGTACTACTCCAAGCTGGGCCTCGGCGGCGAGTACGACCTCTACGAGGGCGACGCCACGTACAGGGACCTGCGCTACTACACCCGGATCCTCACCGAGCGGGCGAGCGACTACGTCGCCCGCGGCCACGACGGGCCGTGGCTGCTCAACCTGAACTTCACCACTCCGCACTGGCCCTGGATCGCCGACGGAGACAAGGAGGCGAGCGACGAGATCGTACGCCGCATCAAGGCCGGTGACCGCTCCGCCCTCTGGCACCAGGACGGCGGTTCCGTGGAGAAGTACCGGGAGATGGTGGAGGACCTCGACCGCTCGATCGGGCAGGTCCTCAAGGCGCTGAAGCGCTCCGGCCAGGAGCAGGACACCCTCGTCTTCTTCGCCAGCGACAACGGCGGCGAGCGCTTCTCCTACAACTGGCCGCTCGCCGGCAACAAGGGCTCCCTCCAGGAGGGCGGCATCCGCGTCCCCTCGATCCTGCGCTGGCCCGCCCGGATCGACGGCGGCCAGGTCAGCGACCTGCCCGTGTTCTCGCCCGACTGGACGGCGACCCTGCTGGAACTCGCCGGGGCCCGCCCCCACCCGGCGTACCCCCTCGACGGCACCAGCATCGCCGGACACCTGCTGCGCGGCGCCGAGGTGCCCGAGCGGGACCTGTTCTGGCGGGTGCGCGGCGAGCGGGCCCTGCGGCGCGGCGACTGGAAGTACTACCGGGGCAAGTCCGGCCGGGACCAGCTCTTCCATCTGTCGGAGGACACCCGCGAGCAGGCGGACCGGGCCCCGTTCGAGCAGGCCCGACTGGCCGAACTGCGCTCCGCCTGGGAGCGGATCGACGCGGGGCTGCTGCGGTACTGAGCCTTGTACGCCGGGACCCGGGGACCCGTGCGCCGGGCCCCCGGAACCCACCCACCGGGGGGACCCGTGGCGCACGGGTCCCCCCGGTGGGTGGTCAGACGAGTCCCTGGGTGAGGGCGACGGAGTCCGGGACCGTGACCACCTCCGCCACCGTGCGGGGCATGACGCCCAGGATCTGCTGGGTGACGTACTGGGCCGACATCATGGCCCCCTCCTGCCAGCCCGGCAGCGGGGAGATCTGGTCGCCGGCGACGTGGAAGACGTCACCGCCCTCGGGCTGGAGCAGCTGCCGGTAGGCCGTGTGGTGCTCCTCCCGGCCGGGGTCCCATTCGGGCCAGCCGCCGAGCTGGTGGGGGACCTTGTGCCAGGCGATGGTGATGCCCTTGTCCTGGGGGACGACGCTGTCGTCGGCGAACTCGGGGTGGAGTTCGGCGGCCCCGGCTCGGGCCAGGTCGAGCCGTTCGCCGGCGGGCAGGTCGCCGAAGCGGGCGGCGTCCGCGCCGAAGTTGTAGGCGCCGGTGAGGGTGCCCTTGGCGGAGAAGTAGCCCGTGGACGGGTACCAGATCTGCGTGATGGGGTGGGAGGTCCAGCTGATGCCTCCGTAGACGCATGCGCCGTCGTCCTCCCAGAAGCGCCGCTCGGCCTGCCAGCCCGCCTTGCAGGTCTTCTCGAACTCGACCACCCGGAGGGCGGATTCGAAGCCCGGCGAGAATCCGCTGCGGCCGACGCCCCGCAGCACCGGGACGGGGATGCTGCTCACGCAGTGGCGCGCCTCGGCCCGGAGGTCGCGCCCGTCCTTGCGGTAGGTGATCCGGGCGCGGGGCGGGTCGGTGCCCGCCGTGAGGGCGATGTCGGTCACCTCGGCGCCGAGCACGATCTCCGCGCCCGCGAGGCGGGCCTGCCGGGCGAGGGCCTCCACGATCCGGTCCATGCCGCCGACGGGCTGGAACATGGTCGCCTGCCACGGGTGGTCCAGCGGCTGGTGGAAGCGGGTCTTCCAGAACCCGGACGCGACAAGCTCCTCGAAGGTCAGCGGGGATGCCGGGACCGGGAAGGGTTCGCCCGTCGTCGGGTCGTGCCGGTAGCCGGAGCGCTGGGCCACGGAGTACTTGCCGTCCTCGTCGAGCGCTCCGAAGATCCGCAGCAGGTCGCGCAGTTCGCGGGTGAAGGCGTCGTCCGTGGTCAGCGTCTCCACGAGCCGCGCCGCGAGGTGGCCGCGGATGTCGTGCGCGACCCGGCGGTTCGGGAGGGCCTCGGCGCGGTGCGGCGGACGGACCAGGTTCGCCGTGGTCTCCATGACGTACGGCTCCAGTGCGACCCGGAAGTCCCGGCAGTACGAGAGCACCCGGCGGTGGTGGTACGGGATGCGGCCCGGGCCGATGTTGAGGTAGAGGCCCTCGTCGAACGCGCAGGTGTGGGTGCGGACGGGGGCTCCGGTCCGGTCGTCCAGTTCGTACAGCTCGTCCCCGCGGCGCACCGTGCGGCTGCGGCCGCCGATCCGCCCGGTGGCCTCCAGGACGGTGCAGGCGTAGCCGAGCCTGCCCAGTTCGTACGCCGCCGTCAGGCCGGCGACTCCGGCGCCGAGGATCAGCACCTTCTCGCCCGGCCGCAGGGGCTCGGGGAGCCGGGGCGGGCCGATCCAGCCGGTGGCCCCGGGGCCGGCGGCCCCGGTCATGGCGGCGTGGAGCGCGCGTGCGGTGGGTTCCTCGGGGAGGGGCCCGTGGTCGCTGTCGGTGGGCATGTCGTTCCTCTTCTCTCGGTGTTCGGGGGTGCTCACCCCGGTCGCAGCTCCAAGGTGCAGCACTTGACGCTGCCGCCGGCCTTGAGGAGCTCGGACAGGTCGACCCCGATCGGCTCGAAGCCGCGTGCCGCGAGCCGCCCGGCGAGCCGGGTCGCGCCCGAGGGCAGCAGCACGTGCCGGCCGTCCGAGAGCGCGTTGAGCCCGAAGGCCGCCGCGTCCTCGGGCCCGGCGAGGACCGCGTCGGGGTACAGGGTCTCCAGGAGCGCGCGGCTCCCCTCCGAGAACGCCGGCGGGTAGTACATGACCTCGGTGTCGGAGAGCACGCTCAGGGCGGTGTCCAGGTGGTAGTAGGCGGGGTCCACCAGGGTGAGGGTGACGACCGGGAGACCGAAGAACTCCTCGGCCTCCTCGTGTGCCCGGGGTTCCGTACGGAAGCCGCTTCCGGCCAGGATCGTGCGGCCCGCGAGCAGGTAGTCGCCCTCGCCCTCGTTGACGAACCGCGCGGCGCGGACGGCCCCGTATCCGTGTTCGGCTGCCCGCTCGGCGAACCAGGAGAGGTACGCCGGTCCTTCCGCGGCCCGCTCCGGATGGCGGAAGCGGGCGCCCAGCACACGGCCGTCGATGACGGTGGCGCCGTTCGCCGCGAAGACCATGTCGGGCAGCCGCGGGTCGGGGTCGATCTCCTGGACGGTGTGGCCGAGCCGGCGGTAAAGGTCGCGCAGCGCGGTCCACTGCCGCAGGGCGCGTTCGGGGTCGGCGCCCTGCTCCGGCCTCATCCACGGGTTGATGGCGTAGGTGACGTCGAAGTGCGTGGGCCGGCACATCAGGAACCGGCGTGCGGTGGCGGTCCTCGGTGCCCGGCGGCTCGCCGGCACGCGCTCGGCCAGGGCGCGGCGCTCCGTTCGGGGGGCCTTCAGCGGGGTGGGGTTCATGTCCATGACGCGCCTCCTCGGCGCAGGCCCGCCACGCGGGCGGGCATCGACCAGACGTAGGAGAATCCTTCGCCCGCCCGCTGGTCGTAGCCGTTGTCGGCCTCGTAGGAGGCGTAGTCCGGGTGGTACAGCGAGTGCGGGGAGGAGCGGCTGACCGTGGTGGCCGAGCCCTTGTGGAGCTTCACCGTCACCGTGCCGGAGACGTGCTCCTGGACGTGCTCGAAGAACGCGTCGAGTGAGGTGCGCAGCCCGGTGAACCACTTGGCGTCGTACACGAGCTGGGCGTAGCGGCGGCCGAGGTCGGCCTTGTGCTGGAACAGGTCGCGTTCGAGGACCAGGTTCTCCAGTTCCCGGTGCGCCTCGTAGAGGACCGTGGCGGCGGGGCTCTCGTAGACGCCCCGGACCTTGAGGCCGACCAGGCGGTTCTCCATGATGTCGATGCGGCCGACGCCGTGCCGTCCGGCGCGGACGGCGAGCTGCTCGACGAGCTGGACCGGGCCCAGTGCCTCGCCGTCGAGGTGGGTGGGGATGCCCTTCTCGAAGGTGACGCGGACGAGTTCGGGCCGGTCGGGGGCGGACTCGGGCGGCACGGTCGCCGTGTAGACCTCCTCGGGCGGGGCGAGGCTGATGTCGTCGAGGGGGCCGCATTCGACGCTGCTGCCCCACAGGTTGGTGTCGCGGCTGTACGGGCTGGTCTTGAACGCGGGGGTCCGGACACCGTGTTCGCGGGCGAACGCCATCTGGGCGGAGCGTGTGGTCAGGTCCCATTCCAGGACGGGCGAGATGATGCGCGTCGCCGGGTCGAGGGCGGTGATGCCGGCGTAGAAGCGGACCTGGTCGTTGCCCTTGCCGGTGGCGCCGTGGGCGACGGCCTGGGCTCCCTCCGCGCGGGCGATCTCCACCAGGCGCTCGGCGATGAGGGGCCGGCTGAGCGAGGCGGCCATGAAGTACTTGCCCTCGTAGACGGCGTCGGCGCGCAGGGCGCGGAAGGCGTAGCGGGTGAGGAACTCGTGCCGCAGGTCCTCGACGTACACCTTGGCGGCGCCGTTGTGTTCGGCGCGGGAGCGGACCTCCGCGAGGTCCTCGCTCTGTCCGAGGTCGGCGCAGAAGGCGATGACCTCGGCGTCGTAGGTCCGCTGGAGCCAGGCGAGCGCCAGGGAGGTGTCGAGTCCGCCCGAATAGGCGAGGACGATCTTCATGACGGCCTCCTCGGGGTCGTCGCGTGGAGCTTTCGGAGCATGGCGCGGGTGTAGAGCCGTTCCCCCCACTGTTCGTCGGATACGGGGAGTTCGCGTCCTTGCGCGATCATTCCGATCACCTCGTAGAAGAGGACCAGGCAGTGGGCGGCGGTGCGGGCGCTGAGCGAGGCCGCGGTCTCGCCGGGGGCGATGGGGAAGCGGTGGACCTTGACGATCGGTCCGGCGTCGACGCGCGGCACGATGTGGTGGCTGGTGGCGCCGAACTCCGTTCCGCCTTCGAGGAGGACGAAGTCGTAGCCTCCGACGCCGCGGAAGCGGGGTGTGGCCGGGTGGAAGTTGAGGGCGCTCACGGCGGCCCTGGCGAGGGTCTCGGGCTTCAGGAGGAGGTCGGCCTTGAAGCAGAAGATGTGGTCGCCGTGCCAGGTCTCGTGGAGGCGGGGCGGGGGGTCGCCGTGGTCCCACAGGACCAGGGAGACGTGGCCGAAGACGTCGCGCAGATGGGAGGCGGCGAGCCGGCTCCAGTGGGAGGTGTCCCCGATGAAGAGGACCTCACGCGCGTTCGCCGGTGTCGTGGGCATCGTGGAGCTTCCTTCCTTGGAAGATGAACCGGACGGCGAGGAGGACGGCCGCCACGGCGAGCACGGTCAGGACGGTGACGCGCTCGGAGAGGATCCAGGCACCGAGCAGCACGGCCACGGCGGGGGTGACCAGGGTGTAGCTGGTGGCGAGGGAGGTACGGACCGCGGTCAGCAGGTACATGTACGCGCTGTAGGCGAGCAGCGATCCGAAGACGACGAGGTAGGCCCAGGCCCACAGGGCGGCGGTGTCCGGCACGTGCTCGACGCGCTCCCCGGCGAGGAGGCCGGCGAGGGTGACCAGCGTGCCGCCGGCGAGCATCTCCCCGGCGTAGGCCATCGGTCCGCGCGGCAGGTCGAGGTGCTGGCTGAGGACGGAGCCGAGGGACCAGCTGATCGCGGCGGCGACGATGACGACCGAGCCCTTGGCGCCGCCGCCGAGCCCTCCGTCGAGCGCGAGCAGCACGACCCCGGCGAGGCCGAGCGAGATGCCGTACACCTCCAGGCGGTTGGGCCAGCGGCGGGTGGCGACGCCGGCCATCAGGACGGTCCAGACGGGGACGGTGGCGATGCCGACCGAGGCGAGGCCGCTGGAGAGGGTCCGCTCGGCGATGGCGATGCCGCCGACGCAGCCGCCCTGCATGAGTCCGCCGACGAGGGCGCAGTTGAGCCACTGCCGGCGGGTCGGCAGCCGGTGGGCCCGGGCCAGCAGGAACACCGCGAGGACGATGCCGCCCGCGAGGAAGCGGGTGCCGGTCATGAGCAGCGGCGGCATGGTGTCCAGGGTGTAGTCGATGGCGAGGTAGGTGGATCCCCAGACGATGTAGACGGCGACGAGGCAGAGGATCACCGTCGGGGTGAGGGTGGACGGGGTGGACCGGGTCTCCCGGGTGTGCGTTGTCACGGCCGCGTCCCTTTCAGTCGCTCGCGCGGAGTCCGGGCGAGCAGGTGAAGCCGAGGATGAGGATGTCCCGGGTGGCGGGCCTGCGGGGGTCCACCGGGGCGGTGGGCGAGACGGAGTGCAGCACGTCGCGGTCGGACCAGAACATCGTGTCGAGGGGGTCTTCGAGCCGGAACTCGGCGATCACGTCTCCGGATTCGCTGTGGACGCGGGAGTCGCCGCCGCGCGTGTTGGCGCGGTCCATCAGGTGGATGGCGCCGAAGTCGATCTCGTCCCGGTGGACGCCCTCCGGAGTGGGTTCGCCGGCCTCCCGCGCGGTGGCGCGGGTGCGGAACTGGTGGCAGGCGACCTCCCAGGGGTGGTCGAGCGCCTCCTCGTCGACGGGGAACTGGGAGAAGTCGAAGCGGATGAGCTCGCCCAGGAGCAGGTTGCCGAGGGAGGCCCGGGTGATCGGGGCGACCTCGCGGTGGATGCCGCCCGCGTAGCGGTTGGCGTCGGTCGACTGGAAGTACGGCTGGTGGGCGAGGAGTTGGACGGCCCGGGTGCGCGGCAGGTACCGGAAGCGGGCGTAGCGGCGCTCCCGGAACGCGGCTCCGTCCTTGAGGTAGCGGTCGGGTTCGAGACGGTTCCATTCGTCGGCGAGGGTGGGCCGGGCTGCTCGGGCGGCGGGGTCGACGGCGAGGTCGGCGCCGCGGACGAGGGCGTAGCCCCGGTGGCGGAGCCCTCCGGTGGTCGGGTTCGACCAGGTGATCCTGGGCATGTCGGTTCTCCAGTCCTCGGGTTCGGCTCCCCGGATCCGACCGGGGGGCGTGTTCTGTCATCGACTCTCGGGGGCCTGGCGCCCCAAGGTCATGAGGGCTCGGTCCTGTCCCGGTCCCGGTCCCTGTCCCGGTGTGAAGGCCTGGAGGGCGGCGCGCAGGATGTCGGCCGCCACGGGGGTGAGCACGCGGCCCCGCTCCCGGTGCGGTGCGCCCAGGCCGTCGAGGAGGACCAGGCGTACGGGGCCGGTCCCGGCGGTGCGCTGGCGCGGCGGGCGGTGCCCGGAGGAGCCGCGCACGAGGGCGGCGAGCACGTCGTCGGCGGTGGTTCCCTCGGGCAGGGAGCGGGGTCCGCCGGCCCGTTCCACCAGTTCGGTGTGGGCCTGTTCGCCGGAGGCGTCCAGGAGCCCGGAGAGGCGGGCGGCGCGCGCGGCGACGAGCAGTCCGAGGAGCACGTCGGCGCCGTGGGGCAGCGTTCCGGGCCGGGCGGTCGCGCGCAGGGCGCGGGCGAGTGCGCGGCCGTAGTGGAGGACCGTCGCGGGGCCGGTCTCCAGCGGGTCGTAGGCCAGCAGAGCGGCGCGGACCTCGACGCACAGGGAGAGGAAGCCGGCGAGGGTCCCGGGTGCGTAGCGCCCGTCGCTCCGGAGGCGTCCGGCCACCTGGTCGTACGAGCCGGGGACGGCCGCGAGGACGTCTCGGACGACGGCGCAGACCCCGGCGCGGAGGGCGCCGGGGTCGAGGGTGTCCAGGAAGTCGAGCCGCTCCAGGACCAGGACGGGAGCGGGGTGCGGTCCGCTGCCCGGCCGGGCGAGGCCGGCGACGGAGAGCGCCGCGTCGGACATGGCCCGCAGGGTGGTCGGGAGGCGCAGCAGCGGGGGCCGTGTGCCGTCGGCGCGGGCGAGCCGGTCGGCGGCCCTGACGACCCGGGTGCCGCCGAGGGCCACGACCGCCGCGCCGTCCGGGACGACGGGGCCCCTGGCCGTGTCCCGGGGTGGGGAGGGCAGCGGGCGCACCTCGACGGGCCCGACGGCCTCCAGCGGGGGCAGCACGCGGTCGAGGTGGGCGGCGGGCAGTGTGGGTTCGGTGAGGACGACGGTCCGGTCGGCGCCGGTCCGCCGTACGGCGGCGGTCAGTTCGGTCGTCGCGCCGGCCCCGTGGCGCACCCGGACGGGCACGTGCACGGGCCCGGCCTGGAGGGAGCGGTCGAGGGCCGGCTCGTGGGTGGGGGCCGGTGTCGTGGGGCACATGACGGATCGGGCTCCGTAGGTCGGGGGGATCTCCCTCGCCACGATCCGGGGGCCCCGCTCCCAAGGGCATGAGCCGGTCGCCCTGTTCACGCCCCGCCCGTCCGGAGGACACGATCACTACCATCCGTAACGGATTGTTACTGATAGTGTCGGGTTGTGCGCGAAGAAGACCGGCCCGTGCCCCGCGTCCTGATCGTCGATGACCATCCGCTCTTCCGAGAAGGGCTGAAAGCCGCGCTGGAGAGCAGCGGCGGCGCCGTCGTCGTCGCCGAGGCCACGACCGGCGGAGAGGTACCGGAGTTCGTCGACCGGCACCAGCCGGACGTGGTCGTCATGGATCTCTCCCTTCCCGACATCTCGGGCATCGAGGCCACCCGGCGGCTCGCCGAGGCCCATGCCGGGCTGCCGGTGCTCATCCTCACGATGTCCGACGACGACGCGAGCCTGCTCGCCGCGCTCCAGGCGGGCGCGCGCGGCTACGTCGTCAAGGGCGCGGGCTCGGACGAGGTCCTGCACGCGCTGCGCACGGTCGCCGCCGGTGGCGCGGTCATCGGCTCCGAGATCGCGGCCCGGCTCTCCCCGCTGCTCTCGGGCAGCCGGCAGCGGGACGCCGAGCAGCTGTTCCCGACGCTGACCTCCCGCGAGGTCGAGGTGCTCGAACTGATCGCCCGGGGCCACGACAACCGGCGCATCGCCCGTGAACTCGTCCTGTCCGAGAAGACCGTGCGCAACCACATCACGCACGTCTTCGAGAAGCTCCAGGTGACCTCGCGCGCCGAGGCCGTGGCCCGCGCCCGCGACGCCGGCCTGGGCGAGGACCCGTCCGGGGCCTGAGCCGGACCCGGGAGGAAGGCCGGTGCGCTCCCGAGGTGACGGACGGCCGGGACCCGCGCCGCACCCCGGATGGGGGCAGGTCGGGACACCTGGCTCATGCGCCCGGGACCGCGGGCGCACCACCCTGGGAAACATCGCCGAGCCGGTGAGGAGGCCGATATGCGCGCAGGCCGTGGAGAGGCCCGGGACGCCCCCCGGCTGAGGCCGGAGCTGGTGCCCGCCTACGCGGTGTGCGTCCTCACCATGCTCGCCGGCGTCGTCTGGGCCGGCGTCACCCTCACCGGACTGCACGATCCCGCGCTCCAGCACGTACGGCTCCACCTGTCCGCCGACCACGTCCTGCTGGGCCTGGGGCTCGCCCTCACCGGCATGGTGTTCGCGGCCCGGCGCTCCGCCCAGGCCCTCGGACGGCTGCTCCTCGCGGCCGGCTGCGCCCTGACCCTGGCCCAGACGCTCTCCCTGGTGGCGGTGGTCGCCGGGGTCGGCCCCGGGGCCTTCACGGCCGTGCTGCTCTTCGCCCTCTTCGCGTACACCCTCCTCGGCGTCGTCATCTTCCCGCTCCCCCTGTGGCTGCCCGGCGGGCAGCTGCCGGCCCGCTGGGGCCGCGCCTACGTGGCGGCGGTGGCGGTGTGGAGCGCCCTCCAGCAGTTCCACGCCTTCGCCCACCCCGGCTTCGTGTTCTACGGACGGCCCACCTCGCTCACCAGCGGCGTCCGGACCTGGGCGGAGGACCTGCTCACCCCGTGGATGGACACCGCCACCCTGTGGGTGCCGCCGGCCCTCGTCGCGCTGTCCGTGCTGATCATGGCCGTGCGTTGGCCCCGCACGCCGAAGCGGGAGCGGACGTACGCGGTGCTCGTGATCCCGTACGGGCTGTGGATCACCGTGCTGTACGTGCAGCGGTTCGCGGACGCCCCCGAGGGGTTCACCGTCATCGCGTTCTACGTCGCGGCGGCGGCCTGGCCCGCGACGCTCGGCTACCTCCACGCGCGGGAGCGGACCTGGGCCCTCGACCGGGCGGGACGGCGGATCCTGACCAGCTTCGTCCTCACGTTCGTGCTGTTCATGGCGTACGTGGGCGGCGGCTTCGTCCTCTCGTACTTCGCGCCCGGCACCACCACCCCGAAGTCCGCGCTGATCGCCTCCGCCGCCCTGCTCGTGGGCGTCCTGCTGCGCCCCACCTCCCGCTGGGCCGCCCGGCTGGTGGACCGCTACTACTACGGTGAGCGGGCCCAGCCCTACCAGGCGGTGCGCCAGCTCGCCGACCGGCTCGGGCACGCCCTCGACCCCGGCGACATGCCGCGGCTGCTGTGCGACACCGTGGTCCACACGCTCCGGCTCCCCGGGGCCCTCCTGGTCATCAGCACCCGGCACGGGCCGCGCGAACTGGCCCGCAAGGGCGACCCCGGCAGCGGGCAGGAGGAGTTCCCGCTCGTCTACCAGGGGGACGTCATCGGCCACCTCCTGGTCCCACCGCGCCACGGCGAACTCGCCCTCGACCACCAGGACCGGGAGGCCGTCCGCCTGCTCGCCGACCACAGCGCCCCGGCCGTCGCCTCGCTGCGGCTCTACGAGGAGCTGCAGACGAGCCGCGAGCAGATCGTGCTGGCCCGGGAGGAGGAGCGGCGGCGCCTCCGGCACGACCTCCACGACGGTCTCGGTCCCGCGCTCTCGGGGCTGCGGCTCCAGGTCGACGCGGTCAGGTCGGCCATACCGGCCGAGCCCAAGGCGCTGCGGTCGCTGACCGCCGTGTCCGAGGGCATCGGCCGGGCCATCGACGAACTCCGCAGGATCACCGTCGGCCTGGCCCCGGCCGCCCTCGACACCGCGGATCTGCCGCGCGCGCTCGAGCGGCTCGCCGAGCAGCTCGGGCGCACGGTGCGGATCACGGTGGGGCTGTGCCCCGAGCCCTTCCCCCGGCTGCCCGCGGCGGTGGAGGTCGCCGTCTACCGCATCGCGGCCGAGGCGCTCAACAACACGGTCCGGCACGCGCACGCCGACCGGGCCGAGGCCACGGTGGTCCTGGCCGGCGAGGCGGTCACCGTCGAGATCCGCGACAACGGGGACGGCATCCCGGCCGAGCGCGGCGAGGGCGTCGGACTCTGCTCGATGGCCGAGCGGGCGGAGGAGCTGGGCGGCTCCTTCGAGCTGGTCGACACGGGCGCGGGCACGCTCGTCCGGGCGGTCATGCCCTGCGGGAAAGCCGGGACACAGGTGGGACCTGAGGTTCAGGCGCCTGGGACAGTCCCGTGAGCAGACTGAGGTATGTCCGTACGGCCCGCCCGGCCGCTCCCCCCACCTGGAGGACCGACATGCCCCAGGCCAAGTCCGCTCTCCGCACGACGGCGAAGGTGCTCGCCGTGCCCGCCCTGATCGCGACCGTCGTCGCGGCCTTCCGGAAGTTCCCGGGAGGCGGCACCCCGACCGTCACCGAGGCGGCCCGCTTCCCGGGAGGGGGTACGCCCACGGCGACCGAGGCGGCCCGGTTCCCGGGCGGCGGCACCCCCGGCGCCGACGGCGAGGAGCGCCGCTTCCCCTCCGGCGGAACGCCCGCGTGACCGCCGCGTTCCCGGCCCCGGCCCCCTCAGGGCCGGGGCCTTCCGCGTCAGGGGTTCGGGCCGGGCGGGATCCGTGCGGCCGACCGGGTCAGCGCCGGGGCTCCTCGCGCAGCCCCCACGGGGAGCCGTACGCGCCGAGGAGGTCGAGGAAGGGGCGCGGCGGCAGTGCCTCGGGGCCGAGGACGCCGCTCCCCTTCCAGGTGCCGGCGGCGATCAGCTCCAGGGCGATCACGGGGTTGAGGGCGGTCTGCCAGACCACGGCCTGGGAGCCGTACTCGCGCATCGTCCACTCGTTGTCGACGACGTGGTACAGGTACACCTCGCGCGGCGCGCCTTCCTTGGTCCCCTTGACCCAGGTGCCCGCGCAGGTCTTGCCCTTCATGCGGTCGCCGAGGGTGGCCGGGTCGGGCAGGCAGGCGGCGACCACGTCGCGGGGCGAGACCTGGACCGGTCCGTCCGCGCCGGGGACGGTGACCTTGGCGGTGGAGTCGAGGCCCAGGTCACGGAGGGTCTTCAGCTTGGCGATGAAGTCGTCACCGAGGCCGTACTTGAACGTCACCCGGCGCGCGTCGACCCAGCGCGGCATGAGGAGGACCTCCTCGTGCTCGACGTTCACGCACTCCACCGGGCCGATGCCGTCGGGGAAGTCGAAGACCTCCGGCTCGCTGAAGGGGGCCGTGGTGAACCAGCCGCGGTCCTTCTCGTAGACGACGGGCGGGTTGAGGCACTCCTCGATGGTGGTCCAGATGCTGAAGGACGGGGCGAAGTCGTAGCCCTCGACGGTGAGGTTCGCGCCGTCGCGGACGCCGATCTCCTCGATCTCGTCGAAGAGTTCCTCGGCGGCGTAGCGGGCGAACACGTCCGAGAGGCCGGGCTCGACGCCCATGCCGACCAGCGCGAGGCGGCCCGCCTCCTCCCAGGCTCCGGCCAGGGCGAACTGCTCGTCGCCGAGCTTGACCCCGCACTCCTCGTAGGGGGCGGTGGGATGGGGCACGGACAGCGACATGGCCATGTCGACGTAGTGGGTGCCCGCGGCGAGGGCGGCCTGGAACAGCGGCATCACGAACCGGGGGTCGGTCGCGTTCAGCAGGACGTCACAGCCCTCCTCGACGAGGAGCCGGCGGACGGCGGCCTCGTCGGAGGCGTCGACGCGGCGGGCGACGAACCGGCCCTCCGGGTCGTCGAGCGCGGCCACGGCGGCCTCCGCGCGGGCCGGGTCGTAGTCGGCGACGACCATGTGGGTCAGGAAGTCACGGCGGGCCGCGATACGGGTGACGGCGGTTCCGACGCCGCCCGCACCCACGAGAAGTACACGCATGTCACACACCCAATCCTCGAGTCCGCCGGGCGGACGCCCGGGGACGTCTCGATGGAACACGACCACGACGGTTAAGGTCTACGGCGTTGGCATAAGGGACGCAAGGGTGACGGGGCGGTGGCGCGGTGCCGAAGAAAGTGGTTCCCGAGGCGGAGCGGCGCAGGCGGCGGCCGACGCGGCAGGGCACCGTGCTGTCCGAGGGGCTGATAGTGGAGACGGCGCTGCGGATGCTGCGCGAGCACGGGAGCGCCGGGCTGACCGCGCGCCGGCTCGGCGCGGCCCTCGGTGCCGACCCGAGCACGGTCTACCGGTATTTCGCCGGCCTGGACGGCCTGACCCGGGCCATCGGCGAGGAGCTGATGGGGCGGGCCCTGGACAGCTGGACGGCGACCGGGGCGTGGCGGGCGGACCTGCGGTCGCTGGGCCTCGCGATCCACGCCTCGTACCTCGCCCATCCGCAGGCGGCGCTGCTGACCGCCAGCCGCGTCACGGGACGGCCCCGGGAGATCGAGGTCGACGAGAGGATCCTCGGCATCCTACGGGGCGCGGGCTTCGGCGACGCGGACGCGGTCGGCACGTACCACGCCTTCATCGACCTGGCGCTGGCCTTCGCCGCGCTGGACGCGGGCGCGCTGGCCGTCAAGGACGAGGTCCGGGAGGCGGACGAGGAGATGTGGACCTCGACGTACGCGCGGCTGCCCGCCGCGACCCATCCGCACATCGCGGCCACGGCGGGGCTGCTGGCGGACCGGATGAACGACAGCGCCTATCCGGCGGTCCTGGACATGCTCCTGGAGGGGGCGGAGGCGCGGCTGGCGGCGACGGGGTGAACGCGAGGGGCCCGGGGCGTGGTGCGTGCCCCGGGCCTCTGCCGTTCCGTGGATCGGGTGCCGGTCAGCTCCTGGCCGCCGCCCGGCGGCGGAGCCACCAGACGAGTGCGCCGCCCACGGCGATCGCGGCGGCGGCGATGCCGCCGATCAGGCCGACGGGCGTGCTGCTGCCGGTGTCGGCGAGGTCGCCGTCGGGGTCCTTCGGGCCGGGCGGGGTGGTGGCCCCGGTCGACGGTCCCGCGGTCGGGGCCGTGTCCGTCGGTGACGGCGTGGGCTTCCCGGTGCCGGTCGGACTCGGCGTCGGCTCGCCGGTGCCGGTCGGCGTGGGGGTGGGGGTGCCCGCGTCGGAGTGTCCGGCGCTGTTGCCGCCGAACATCAGGTAGCCCTCCTTGTGGGGGTCGTCGGCGATCGTGTCGACCGCGAAGCCGACCGTGCGGGGCTTGTAGCGCTGTTCGGTGCGGAAGCGCACCGGGTTCATGTTGGTCTTGGGCTGCTTGGAGAAG
Source organism: Streptomyces sp. NPDC096079 (assembly GCF_040303145.1). Taxonomy (NCBI): domain Bacteria; kingdom Bacillati; phylum Actinomycetota; class Actinomycetes; order Kitasatosporales; family Streptomycetaceae; genus Streptomyces; species Streptomyces sp. NPDC096079. The sequence continues at coordinate 221,860 of NZ_JBEOST010000006.1, read as the reverse complement.
TCGACGCCGCCCACGGTGTAGACGTACACGTCCTCGCCGTTGGACCACTGGTACTTGAAGGTGCCTTCGGTGAAGGCCTTGTAGTAGCGGTCCCAGACCTGCTTGCCGGTCCAGTCCTGGTGGGGGGCGCGCAGCGGCCAGCGCCGCACGTCGTTGCTGTTGATGATCTTCCGGTACTCGGCGGGCATGTCGGCGGCGTTCTGACGCACCCACTCCGCGGCGACGCGGGCGGTGTAGACGCGGCGCAGGTCGGCGTAGTAGTCGCCGTTGTTGACCTTCTCGGCGACGAGGGGCGTGATGTAGCGGTCGAGGACGCGGTCGGACTGCTGGGTCTCCGCCTCGGTGAGGTCGCAGCCCTTCCCGCCGGGCGGCTGGGTGTGGGTCTCCTGCGGGACCGTGGACAGCTTCAGCGGGGTGTCGAGGATGTGGATGCCGCCGTCCTGCTCGCGCACGACCGCGGTCTCGGGCTCGATCCAGTAGCGGAAGCCGGCCCAGCAGGGGAAGCCGTCGCGCTTCGGGAGGGCGTTCATGAAGTCACGGCCGGCCTCGGTCTCCGGGTCCATGGCCTTGAAGATGTCGTGCTTGAGCTCCAGGTCCGCCTCCAGGAGCACCCGGCCGGCGTCGGTCCTGCCGAAGTCGGCGTCGATGATGCGGTTCGGCTCGTCCGGGTTGAGGTTCACCCAGAAGGTGGACGGGTCCAGGGCGAGCCAGGTGAAGAAGGCGTCGGAGATCAGGTTGCCCTTCTCCTGTCCGCCCCATCCGGCCGCGTACTCGTCCGCCACCGACTTGGCCGAGAAGGCGTAGTCGAGGCCCTTGCCGCTCTTGGCCCGGCCGATGTAGCGCAGGTCGAGGGTGGTGAAGTCGATGCCGCCGAGGCCCCGGTTCATCAGGGACCGCTGGCCCGTCCTGCCGAGCCGGTCGAGCTGCTCCTTGAGCGTCGCCGGGTTGGGCGGGGACTGGTTGATCACCTGGTTGCCGGAGCCCCGGGATCCGGTGGAGGTGCCGTTGCCGGGCGACATCGTGGTGCCGTTCGCGCGGTACGGTCCGTTCTCGGTGCCCTTGGGGGCCACGCCCTTGTGGTGGGACTGGTAGTCGTAGGTCCGGACCCGGTCGCGGCCGAGCGTGTCCTTGCCCGCGGTGTCCTTGAGCTCCTTCATGAAGTTCTTGGCGTCGCGGGTCTGGTTCTCGGCGAAGACGTACGTGTACTTGTAGGAGCGCCAGCCCTGGTTCTTGGCCCAGGCCCGGTCCGCGGGCTTCTCGCGCCCGTCGGGGCTGCCGTTGGACTTGACCTCGACGATCTCCCGGCTGCGCTTGTTGTAGGCGTCGAGACGGCGTACGTGGCGTTCGCCGGTGTCGGGGTCCGTGAAGTAGAACTCCTTCTCGCAGATCCAGTCCGGGCCGGTCAGGCCCATCTCGCGGACGACCTTGCCCATGAAGGCCTTGCCCCGGGCGTCGTAGCCCTGGTTCGGGATGTAGACCTTCGCGAGGTAGTCGCCGAAGTTCTTCCAGCGCTTCTGCGCGTTGAACCGGGCGTAGATGCGCCTCGGGTCGCTGTGGTCGTACTTCTTGTAGTCGGTGCCCGCGGCGTCGAGTTCGGCCTGGGTGGGGTTGAGGCCGTCGAACTGGAGGCCGGGGTTGGTGTATTCGTACGTGTCCCAGCGGTCCACCGCACGGGAGGCGTCGCCCTGGGGCAGGCCGCCCGTGGGGACGTTGCGCACCCCGTACATCTCGTCACAGCGCTTGCCGGGCTTCAGTTTCGGCGGCGCGGGCGCGGCTTCGGCGATGCCGGTGACTCCGGCGACTCCGGCGACAGGACCGCCGGTGACGGTGATGACGGCGGCACAGGCGAGCGCGAGCAGTGCGTTCCTGAGCGCACGCCCGCGGTGTGCTATTCGAGCTGGCTTCACAGTGCTTTCCCCCGGGAGCCCCACGGGTCAGAGTCCGGCTGTGCCGCGGCGCCAGGGCCCCCGATGCTCTTGTGGGCGCCGCGCAAGCGCTCCGATCCTAGGGCCGCGCTTTGCCGGCGCAATGACCTTTCGGCGGTTCGCCGTGTGTCAACCCGGTGCAGATTCGGGATCCTTACCGTCACATGCAGGGCGTACCCTTCACTGTCGTGAGCGAGGAAATCTGGGATGATGAGGGTGCCGACGAGCACGCCGTCGCGGAACGCGTCGACGCGGCGCACGCCGACAATCCGCGCCTGTCGGCCTGGCTGGCGGAGCAGCGGTCCGGCTTCGAGGAGTGGGGCCGGGCCCACGGCGGGGGATGGGACTTCGGCGAGGGCTCCCTCGACCGCGTGGAGGAGCTGATCCGCGCCCACCTCACGTCCGTCGACGAGCTGTTCGCCCGTGAGCACACCCCACTGGTCCAGGTCGCCTGCTGGTACGTGGGCGAGGTCCACAACCGGACGCGCGGCACGGGCTGGCGCCTGGATCCCGATCCCGCCGACACCCACCCCTGGTCGAAGCGCCCGTACGTGATCGTGCCCTTCCGGCTCCTGCCCGCGTTCCGGGACCCCGAGGGCATCGACTACGACGCCCGCCCCCAGCACCACCCGCTCAGCGGTTTCCTCGCCCTCCTCCGAGACGACCCGGCCCCGGGCTCCCTGCGCGCGGAACTGGACGACTACGCGCCGGACGCCGAAGCCGGAGGGTGAGCACCCTCCCGCGTGGTGGGCGCGGGTGGCCTAGAGTGCCCGTGTGCCGTCGTACAGCATTGGGCAGGCCGCGCAGCTGCTCGGAGTGAGTTCGGAGACCGTTCGCCGGTGGGCGGACGGGGGGAAGCTGGGCATGGAGCGCGACGGGGCCGGGAAGCGCCTCATCGACGGGGTGGCGCTGGCCCGGTTCGCGGCGGAGCGCGGGGCGGGGCTGCACGCCGTCCCCGAGGACGACGTGCCGACCTCCGTGCGGAACTCGTTCGTCGGGATCGTCACCGCGGTACGGGTCGACGACGTCGCCGCGCAGGTCGAGGTCCAGTCCGGGCCGCACCGCCTGGTGTCGCTGGTGACGCGCGAGGCCGTGGAGGAACTGGCCCTGGAGGTGGGGGTCACGGTCACCGCCCGGGTGAAGTCGACGAGCGTGCACGTCGACCTGCCCTGACCCGCTCAGCGGCAGAGCAGCGCCGCCCTCAGGTCGAGCTTGTGGTCGAGGCGGGACAGGTCCCGGCCGGTGAGGGCCTGGATGCGGTCGATGCGGTAGTGGACCGTGTTCACGTGCAGGTGCAGGGCCTCCGCGGTCCTGGCCCAGGAGCAGTTGTGCGCCAGGAACACCTCCAGGGTCTCCAGGAGTGTCGCGTGCGAGCCCTTGCCCGCGCGCAGCAGCGGCCCGAGCACGGTGTCCAGGTACACCGCCCGTACGTCGGCCGGAATGCCGGCGAGGAGCGTCCTGAGGTCGGCGAGGTCGGCGAGGCGCGCCACCTTCGCCGCCGCCGGTGCCGTCGAGCGGGCGCCCGCGAGGGCGTAGCGGGCCTGGGCGAGGGCGCCGCGCAGCCGGGCGGGCCCGGGGACGGGGTCGCTGACGCCCGCGTGCAGCGCGGAGCCGGGTCGGCAGGCGTGGAGCAGCGGCCACACCTCGCGGAGCCGCTCCGCCACCCGCCCGTCCGGGTCGGGCTCGTGGGCGAGGACCGCGACGGCCTCGCCCTCGCCGCGTCCGGCCACGGCGAACGCGACCGCCTCCTGGTGCCGCAGCGCCTCCGTGAGCGCCGCGGCGGCGTCGCCCCGGTCTCCCGGGTCGCCGGCCGACGCGACCACCACGGTGTACGCGGCGGCGTCGGCGAGCCCACAGGAACGGAGGCCCTCCTCCAGGCCGTTCGCCTCCCCGTACGCCGCGCACACCCGGGTCACCAGCTCCTCCTGGGCCTGCCTGCGGGGTGCCGTCCGACGGTCCTGGCGGCGGCGGTGGCGGCCGATGAGTTCGCCGATCTCGTGGAGGATCCGGGGAGGCACGTGGTCGTCCTCCGGCAGGTGCAGGTACCAGGTGTCGAAGACGCTGTCGTCGGCCTCGATCCGCACGGCCGTGCCGTGCCGCCCGCGCAGCGCCTCCGCCGCGCGCCGCGCCGGGAGTTCAGGCGCTCTCGTGGTCCGGGCGACCGTGCGGCCGCTGCCGGTGAGCAGATGGCTGGCGGGGGTGCCGAGGTGCGCGAAGGCGAGGTCGAGCAGCTCGCCCGCCGGCGCGCCGCGTTCGAGGGCCCGGTCGAGGTCGACGCGGACGTTCTCGGGCAGCGCGTAGTGATCGGTGGGACGGCGGCTCAGTTCGCCCCACTGCCGGAGGTAGACGGCCTCGGTGATCGCCCGGAAGGTGGTGTGCGCCGGTACGCCGAGCAGGGCGACGCGGTGGCTGCGGCAGGCGTCCACGAGCTGCTTCGGCACCTCTCCGTGGGTCTCCTCGCCGGCGAGCAGCGCCACCGCGCCCGCCTCGCGCAGGGCGGAGACGAACCGGTCGGTCTTGAGCGGGTCCCCGTCCCGCGCCCACCACACGAGGCCGCTGAGCACGATCTCGCCCGGCTGGAGGAACCGCGCCGGGTCCTCGAGATCGGTCGCCGTCACGCCGCCGATCTCCTGGCCGAGGAGGGCGTCGTCCCCCCAGACCAACGAGAGGTCGAGACGGTCGAGGCGGAGAAGGTGATCGACCTGCATGTGGAACTCCTCGTGTGCTCACGGACAGAGGCCCGTGCCTCACATTCACCAGCCGATTGCGAGTCGCATCATCGTAGATGCCAAGCCAATGGCGCGAAACACCTCTCGGATGTTCCCCCAGGAACGGGCCGTCCGGCATGGAGGTTCTCCACCGGCCCGCGCGACACCCGCACCCCGCCCCGTACCTTTCTCCAACTGGTCTCGCATTCGCGATGGAGGGTCCTACGGGCTTGTTGCAGATGAGAGGCCGATCGACCTACGGTGTCGCACATGCAGTCCTACACGATCGGGCAGGCCGCACGGTTGCTGGGCGTCAGCCCCGACACCGCGCGGCGCTGGGCGGACGCCGGCCGGGTCGCGACGCACCGCGACGAGAGCGGTCGGCGCGTCATCGACGCCAAGTCGCTCGCGGCCTTCTCCACCGAGATCGCCCACAGCGACGACGACGCGTCCTACACCTCGGCGCGCAACGCCTTCCCGGGCATCGTGACCGGGATCAAGCTCGGCGACATCGCGGCCCAGGTGACCATCCAGGCCGGACCGCACCGCCTGGTCTCGCTCCTCACCCGTGAGGCCGTGGAGGAGCTGGGACTGGAAGTCGGCATGCAGGCCACCGCCCGCGTGAAATCGACCAGCGTGCACATCGACCGCACCTGACCACCCCTCACGCACCACCGCAGGACCTCGGCCGTCGGCGCGGCCGGCATCCCATCCCGCTTTCCCGTTCGTCCCAAGGAGATCAGACCTTCATGGCCCTCACCCTCACCCCCGCCAGACGCCGCACCGCCGCCGCCGTCCTCACCGCCGCGCTGCTGGTCCCGCTCGCGGCGTGTTCGAGCGACGACAAGAAGGAGGACACCGGCGGCTCGACTCCGTCCGGCTCCGCGAGCACCGCGCCCCAGGCGAACCTCACGGTGCTCGCCGCGGCCTCCCTCACCAACGTCTTCAAGACGGCCGGCGCCGCCTACGAGAAGTCCCACCCGGGCACGAAGGTCACCTTCTCCTTCGCCGGCTCGCAGGAGCTCGTGGCCCAGGTCTCGCAGGGCTCTCCCGCCGACGTCCTGGTCACCGCCGACACCAAGAGCATGGACAAGGTGAAGGCCGACACGAGCACGCCGGCGATCATCGCGAAGAACCGGCTCGTCATCGCCACCGGCAAGGGCAACCCCTTCAAGGTCGACGACCTGAAGGACCTGGCCGACACCAAGCTCAAGGTCGTCCTCGCCGCGCCCGAGGTCCCGGCCGGCAAGTACAGCAAGCAGATCCTCGACGCCCAGAAGATCACGGTGAAGCCGGTCTCCCAGGAGCCGAACGTGCGCGCCGTGCTCAGCAAGGTCGAGCTGGGCGAGGCCGACGCCGGTCTCGTCTACAAGACGGACGCCGAGAGCGCCAAGGACAAGGTCGAGGCCGTCGCGATCCCCGACGACCAGAACGCGATCGCCAAGTACCCCGCCGCCACGCTGAAGGACTCGAAGAACGCGGAGGCCGCCGCCGCGTTCGTCGCCTGGCTCTCCTCGCCCGAGGGCCAGAAGATCCTCCAGGACGCCGGCTTCCAGAAGCCGTAACCGCGGGCGCGCGCTCAGGGTCAAGAATGAGGGGCTGTCCGTCCCGGGGGAATGGACAGCCCCTCGTCCTCATGTCGTCGTCTCTGCGGGGTCACTCGATGAAACACACCGGCACGCGCGGGCCCGGTACCCGTCCGCCGCTGGCACTGGCGCTGCCCGCGCTGCTCGCCGTGGCGTTCCTGACGCTGCCTCTGATCGGGATCCTCGTACGGACCGAGTGGAGCGAACTCGCCGGCCACCTCGGCTCGCCGGGCACCGTCGAGGCGCTCAAACTCTCGTTGCTCGTCTCGTTCTGGGCGCTCGGGCTCGCGCTGCTCCTCGGGGTTCCCCTGGCCTGGCTGCTCGCCCGCGTGCGGTTCCCCGGCAAGGCGCTCGTCCGCTCCCTGGTCCTGCTGCCGATGGTCCTGCCGCCCACCGTCGGCGGTGTCGCGCTGCTCCTCGCCTTCGGCCGGCGCGGCCTCCTCGGCCCCTGGCTGGAGTCGACGTTCGGGATCACCTTCCCCTTCCACACCTCCGGCGCCGTCCTCGCGGCGACCTTCGTCGCCATGCCCTTCCTGGTGATCAGTCTGGAGGGCGCCCTCGGCGGGCTCCGGCCGCGGTACGAGGAGACGGCGGCGTCGCTCGGCGCCTCACCGGTCCGGGTGTTCTTCACCGTGACGCTGCCGATGGTGGCGCCCGGGGTCGTCGCGGGCGCCGCCCTCACCTGGGCGCGGGCGCTGGGCGAGTTCGGCGCGACCATCACGTTCGCCGGCAACCTGCCCGGCACCACCCAGACCCTGCCGCTCCACGTCTACCTGCTGCTCCAGGAGGAGCCCGAGGCGGCCACCTCCGTCTCCCTGCTCCTGCTCGCCATCGCCATGGGCGTGCTCGTCGCCCTGCGCGGCCGGTGGACCGGCACCCCGGTGGACCGCACGCCCCGGCCCGCACCCGCCCCGGACACCGACACCACCGGGGAACCGGCCCCCGAAGCGCCCGCGACGGCCCTCCCCGGGACGAACCGGCCGGAGGAACGCTGGTCGTTGCACGCCGAGGTCACCGGCTTCACCCGGCTCACCCTGGACGCGGAACCCGGCACCACCATCGCCGTCGTCGGACCCAACGGCGCCGGCAAGACGACCCTGCTCCGCGCCCTCCTGGGCCTCACCCCCCGCGCCCACGCCGACCTGACCCTCGGCGGCACCGACGTCACCGCGCTCCCCCCGCACCGGAGGCGCGTCGCCTGGGTGCCGCAGGACGGCGCCCTCTTCCCGCACATGTCGGCACTCTCCAACACCGCCTACGGCCTGCGCGCCCAGGGAGTCGCCCGCGCGCAGGCGCGGCGCGAGGCGCAGCACTGGCTCGACCGGCTCGCCGTCGGCCACCTCGCCCACCGCCGTCCCGGCCAGCTGTCCGGCGGCCAGGCCCAGCGGGTCGCGCTCGCCCGGGCCCTGGCCGCGCGCCCCCGGCTCCTCGTCCTCGACGAGCCGCTCGCCGCCCTCGACCAGACCACCCGCTCGCACGTGCGGCACACCCTGCGGACCCATCTCGCGCGCTTCGGCGGGGTCTGCCTCATCGTCACCCACGACCCCGTCGAGGCGGTCTCCCTCGCCGACCGGGTGCTCGTGCTCGACGAGGGCCGCGCGCTCCAGGACGACAGCCCCTCCGAGGTCACCCGGCACCCCCGCTCCCCCTGGGTCGCCCGGATGCTCGGCCGCAACGCCTGGCCCGGCACCGCCACCGCGGACGGCCTCGACCTGGACGGCGGCGGCACCCTGGTCGCCGCCGAACCGCCGGCCACCGGCACCCCGGCGCTCGCGATCGTGGCGCCCGAGGCGGTGTCCGTCCACCGCCAGAAGCCCGCCGGCAGCCCCCGTAACGTCTGGCCCGGCACCGTACGCGAGATCACGGCCAGTGGAAGCAGGCTGCGGGTGCTCATCACCTCGGACGAGGCCCCCGACCTCGTCGCGGAGATCACCCCGCAGGCCGCCGCCGAACTCGGCCTCGCCGACGGGGTGCCCGTGTGGACCAGCGTCAAGGCGACCGAGGCGACGGTCGTCGCCCTCTGAACACCGACGCCTGTCGGCACCTCCAAAGCTCCACATCTCAGATGCGCGCCGAACTGGGTGATCAGCCAAGCATTCGTGAGGTGATTGCGGAATCACTCCCCGCAAATACAGGATGGTGGTGCGCCGGTCCCAGCGGCGGCGCCGAGCGAGGGCGGCTCCGAACGGAGCGCCGTCGCTTCCGCTGTTCCTGCTCACGAGGCGAGGTAAGGCAGATGACGACCCGTACGCACGAGGGCCGCGTCGGCGGCGTCGGACACCACACGGCCCCGCGTCGGCCCGACGAGCGGATCGCCCGCTTCATCGCGGCCTCCCTCGGCGAGGCCCGGTCCGTGCTCAACGTGGGCGCGGGCGCCGGTTCGTACGAGGGCGTCGGCGGCACGGTGACCGCCGTCGAACCGTCCGCCGCCATGCGGGCCAGGCGCCCGGACGGACTGTCCGCGGCCGTCGACGCCGTCGCCGAGGACCTGCCGTTCGCCGACGGGGAGTTCGACGCGGCGATGACGCTCTTCAGCGTGCACCAGTGGAGCGACGTCACCGCCGGCCTGCGGGAGATGCGCCGCGTGACGCGCGGCCCGGTCACCGTCCTGACCTGCGACCCCGCGCTCGTACGGGACTTCTGGCTGGACGCGTACGCCCCCGACGTCCTCGCCACGGAGGCCCGCCGCCACCCGCCCGTCGCGGAGATCGCCGAGGCGCTGGGCGGCACGGTCGCCGTCGAGGCCGTACCGATCCCGCTCGACTGCACCGACGCCTTCAACGAGGCCTACTACGGCCGCCCCGAGATGCTGCTCGATCCCGCCGCGCGACAGCCCTGCTCGGCCTGGAGCTTCGTCGGCGACGAGGCCCGCGAGCGCTTCGACCGCACCCTGCGCCGCGACCTGGAGTCCGGCGCCTGGGACGCACGCCTCGGTCACCTGCGGACGCGGTCGACGTACCAGGGCTCCCTCGTCGTCGTCCGCGCGGTGCCGTGAGAGGGAGCTTGCCCTGAGGGCCCGTCAGCGGCCGAAGGTGTCGATGTTCTCGACGAGCCAGCGGCCGTCGCGGCGCACGACGTCCAGGGCGAACATGGCACCCGCGTAGACACCTTGGTCATCGGCCTTCGCCTTGCCGGTTCCGGCCGTGCTGACGCTGCTCTGGTCGGCGTACACCAGCACCCGGGCCCGGTCGCCGTCGATCCGCTCGACCGCGCTGTCGGTGACCGTCGTGGTGATCACCGTCTTCTGCTCGGCTGCCCGGGCGAGCACCCCGCTGAACAGCGTCTTGTGCTGGGCCACCGCCTTGCCGGTGAGGAGGGTCTTCCCCGCGCGCTCGAAGGGTGCCGTGTCGGCGTGGTCGTACGAGAAGAGGGCGGCGACGGCCGCGGCGGTCTGGCCCTTGATCTCACTGGTCCGGGCGATGTCGGTGAGGGCCGTGTTGCCGCGCGCGGGGTCCTCCCGCAGACCGCCCGCCCTGTGGTGCGCCCACCCCGCGAAGCCGCCGAGGAGGAGGGTCAGGACGCAGAGGACGACCAGGGGGGAGGGCCACCGCCGCGTCGACGCGCGTGCCGGTGCCGCGGCGCCCGCGTGGGTCCTCGGCTCCCGCTCCGACGCGGGTGCGGGACCGGCGTCCGGCTCCGGCCGGGGCTCCGGCTCGGGCAGCAGGCCGACGGGCGCGTGGGTCCTGGACGCGCCGGCCGGGTGGTCGGCGAGGGCCCGGCGGCGGCGCTGGCGGTTGAGGTGGTGGCGGGGCGTCGGCATCGTGCGTGTCCTTTCGGGTGCTGGTGGCTCTCGCGTACGGGACGGGCCGGATCAGCCGGTCGCCGTACCGCCCACAGGGGCCTGCCCCAGAGCACTGAGCTTCCACTGGCCGTCGGCGCGGGTGAGTTCACCCAGCATCCGGCTGTCCTTCTCCGAGCTCTTGTCGTCCGGCGTCGTGACGGTGATGCGCAGCGCGACGAGCAGCCGGGCCCGTCCGGCGCGGTCGTCGAGCTCCGTGACGGCCCCGGACAGCACCCGGGCCGAGGTCACCGTCTTCGCCGTCTTCACCTGACTGGTGAACTCCGCGCGTCCGTCGACCAGTTGCTGGTGCAGTTCGCCGGTCGTCGAGGTCTCCCAGAGGTCGAGGCCCTCGTCCACCCGCCGGTGGTCCAGCGTGTTGAGGTTCTGCACGGCCTGCTCCCCCGCCGCGAGCGCCCGGTCGCGCTGCGCCGCGTACGCCGCGGAGTCGTCGTGGGCCGCGGCGTACCAGCTCCGGCCCTCCCAGGCCGCGAAGCCGCCGGCGACGAGCGTGAGCACGAGGGCCACGGCCAGGGCCGGCCGCTTGCCCGCCGAGGCGCGGACCTGGCGTGTCATGGGTTTCTCCTGTCTCCCGCTCGTCGTCAGCGGGTCTGGATGTCGACGATCCGCCACCGGTCCCCCTGGAGCTTCGCGGTGACGGTGAGCTGGGCGGCGGCGGAGGTAGGGGCTGCCTTGTCGCGGCGCGAGGTCTGGTCGAGGAAGACGAGCACGCGCGCGTTGTCCCCGTCGAGCTCGATCACCCCGGTGCGGACGGCCTGGGTCGAGAGGGTGATGCGCTGCTCGACCAGGTTCGCGCGGACCTGGGCGAGCAGTTCGCCGTACTGGCGGGCCGCGCGGCCCGCGAGCACGACGGCGGCGGACCGCTCGGCGGCGGCGGTGTCGGCCGGGGCGTAGGAGAAGACCCGGGCGAGTCCGTCGGCGACGTCGCCGCTGACGCGGTCGGTGGCCCCGGTGTCGGTGAGCGCCTGGTTGCGGGCCGACGGGGCGGAGCGCAGCTGGTGGGCGGCGTGGAAGAAGCCGGCCCCGGCGACGAGGAGGACGGCGAGCGCGGCGGCGAGGGCACCGCTCCGCCAGGTGAGGCCGAGTCGCCGGGTCCTGACGGCGTCTCCGGTCCCGTCCGGGTCCGTGGCTTCGGGTCCGTCCGGGTCCGTGGCTTCGGGTCCGTCCGCCTCCTCGTCGTCCCTCGCTTCGGTCTTGCTCTCCGTGGTGTCGGGCTCTTCGTGCGGGTCGTCGTTCCCGAGCGCCCCCGATGCCTCGTGCCCGTCGGCCTCCGGCTCCTCGGCGTCCGTCTTCCGCAGCAGTCGCGTCACTCGTCCCCGCCCTCCTCCGTCGTGCCGTCCCCGCTCCGCTGCGCGCCCGTGACGGGCACCGCGCTCAGTGCCGCGACCTTCCAGGTGTTCTCGCCCGTGCGGGTCAGGACCGCTTCCAGGCGTTTGCGGTCGGTCGTCGGGGTGGAGGCGCCGCGCGGGGTGACGTCGACGCGTACCGTCGCGATGAGCTTCGCGGTGCCGGCCCTGGCGTCGAGCGCCGTGAGCGCCGCCTCCGTGACGGTGGCGCGCGCGGAGGCGCCCACCGCCGGTTCGGTGCGGCCCAGTTCGGTGCGGAGCGCTCCGGTGGAGGCGTCGCGCCAGGCCTGGACGCCGGCTTCGGCGCGCTCGCGGGTCGAGGCGTCGAGCGTGTTCAGGACGGTCACGCGGCTCCTGCCCTCGGCGAGCGCGGTGTCGCGTTCCCGGCCGAAGGTGAGCTCCTCGTCGGTACGGGCCGTGGCGTACGTCCAGGCGCCGGTGCCGCAGAAGCCCAGGGCGAGGACGAGGGCTCCGGTGGCGAGCGCCTTCGCGCGGTTCATCGGGTGCTCCCGGTGTCCAGGCCGAGGAGACCCGCCATGTCGGTCGGGCCGCCGTTCGCGCCGGCCAGGGCGAGCGCGCCGGGCAGGGCGGCCCGGCCGCCCGTCGTGGTGCGGGCGCCGCCTGAGGGCAGGGAGCCGGGCTTCGCGGGGGTCGGCACGACGCCGCTTCCGGGGGCGTGCGCCGAGCCGCGTACGTTGACCCCGCCTGCGGCGGAGGCCGTGCAGGAGGCGCCGGTGTTGAGTGCGGGCGCGGTGCCCAGGTCGAGTCCGTTGCGGTAGCGCGTACCGCCGTATCCGGTGGTGCAGGGCAGTGGCTTGAAGAAGGTGACGGCCATGCCGAAGTTCACGTGCCCTCCGTCGACGGTGGTGGCTCCCGCGGAGACGGCCGCCGGGAACTTCACGAGGAGTTCCTCCGTGCCGCGCTGGCGGGTGACGGCGATCTCCGAGGTGGTGAGGAGGTTGGCGAGGACGACGCTGAGGCTGGGGTCGAGGTCGCGCAGGAGGCCGCTGACCTGGCCGGTCGCGTCGGGGGTGACGGCGAGGAGGCGGCGGAGGTCGGCGTCGGAGCCCTTGAGGGTGGCGGCGAGGTCACGGGCGCCGGTCGCGAAGTCCCGGATGGCGCGGCTCTCGTCGGCCTGGGTCCGCAGGACGGTCTCGCCGTCGTCGATGAGCCGCGTGGTGGCCGGCAGGGAGCGGTCGGCGGCGTCGACGAAGCGGCTGCCGCTGTCGAGGAGGACCTGGAGGTCGTCGCCGTGTCCCTCGAAGGCCTTGCCGAGTTCGTCGACGACCGTGCGCAGGGAGTCCAGGGGGACGGAGCGGGTGAGCTCGTCCATGCTCGCGAGCACGTCGGTGACGGGTGCCGGGACCTCGGTGTCGGACTGTTCGATGCGGGCGCCGTCGGCGAGGTACGGCGCGCCGTCGCTCTCGGGGCGCAGGTCGATGTACTGCTCGCCGACGGCGGAGAGTCCGGCGACGACGGCGCGCGCGTCGGCGGGGATGAGGGGCGCCGAGTTCTTGATGCGCAGTTCGGCGACGACTCCGTCGGCGGTGAGGTCGATGGCGCCGACGCGGCCCACGGAGACGCCCCGGTAGGTGACGTCGGAGTGGGTGAACAGTCCGCCCGTACGGGCGAGGTGGACGCGCACGGTGTAGTGGTCGGCGACGCCGGCGTAGCGGCCGAGGTCGGCGTAGCGGACGCCGACGAAGCCGAGGACGAGCACGGCGATGACGAGGAACGCGAGGTTCTTGAGCCGTACGGTGCGGGTGATCACCGCTTCTCGCCTCCGTCCTTGGATGGGGTGGCGGGGGCCGGCGGGGTGCTCGGGGAGACGGGGGGCAGCGGCAGGGCCGAGGGGCCGCTGTTCGTTCCGGCCCGCCCGCGCGCGGTGCTGCCCGGGGTGGTCGGGGCGGGGGTGGGGGTGGGTTCCGCCTTCGGGATCAGGGGCGGGATGACCTCGGTGCCGGGGGCTGCCGCGAGGTGCAGATAGGTGTTGAGGTAGTCGCCCTTGATGCCGCGCATCACCTCGTCGGTGAAGGGGTACGTGAGGAGGACCTGCAGGGAGTCGGGCAGGTCGGCGCCGGCGTCCGCGAGGGCGGTGAGGGTGGGTGCCAGGGCCTTGAGGTCGGCGATCATGTCCTTCTTGCTGGCGTCGACGGTGGAGACGGCGACGCCGGAGAGGGTGTCCAGGGCGCGGAGCATGGTGAGCAGGGAGCCCCGCTGGTTCTCGAGCGTCTTCAGGCCGGGCGAGAGGCCGGTGAGGACGGTGTCGACGTCCTTCTTGCGTCCGGCGAGGGTGGCGGAGAGCCGGTTGACGCCGTCGAGGGCGGCGGTGATGTCGCCGCGGTGGGCGTCCAGGGTGGTCACGAGGGTGTTGACGCGGGCGAGCATCGAGCGGACCTCGGGTTCGCGTCCGCCGAGGGCGGCGTTGAGTTCCCGGGTGATGGTCTTGAGCTGGTTGACGCCGCCGCCGTTGAGGAGCAGGGACAGCGCGCCGAACACCTCCTCGACCTCCGTGTTGCGGCTGGTCCGGGCGAGCGGGATGACGCCGCCGTCGGTGAGGCGCGCGCCGTCGTCCTTCCGGGGGGCGACGAGCTGGATGTACTTCTCGCCGAGGAGGCTGGACTGTTCGAGGCGGGCGCCTGCGTCGGCGGGGAGCCGGACGTCACCGTTGATCTTCAGGGTGACCCGGGCGGACCAGGTGCCGTTTCCCAGCTCGATGGCGGTGACGCGGCCGACGGCGACGTCGTTGACCTTGACCGCCGACTGCGGGACGAGGCTCAGGACGTCGTCGAGTTCGGCGGTGACCGTGTAGGGGTGGGAGCCGAGGTCGGCGCCGCCGGGCAGCGGGAGGTCCTCGATGCCGTCGAAGCGCACGGGCCGGGCGGGGCCGGCGCCGAGGACGACGGCGATCGCGAGGCCGAGGGCGACGGCGCCGACGGCGCCCGCAGCGACGGCCTTGCGGGAGGGCGGGGTGGCCCGTCTCATCGTTTCCCCTCTCCGGTGCTCGCCGAGGCGCCGGTGACCGGCAGGGGCAGCAGCGGGCCGCCCGCGCTGATCTCGTTGAGGTTGGCGCGGCCGTCGAGGGTGCGGGTGGCCGGGTTGTAGGCGTTGACGACGTTGCCCGCGGCGAGCGGCGCGACGTCGAGCGCCTCCGCGAGCGAGGCACGCTGGTCGACGAGGGTCTGGGTGAGGGGCACGAGCCGGTCGATGTTCTTCTTGAGCTCGCCGCGGTTGTCCTTGATGAAGGTCTTGACCTGGGCGAGGGCCTTGCCGAGTTCCTTGAGGGCGCCGGCGAGGTCGTCCTTGTTCTCGGCGAAGTAGCCGACGACCTCGTCCAGGCGTTCCTGTGCGGTGCGGACGTCGCCGTCCTTCTCCTTGAGCATGGTGGTGAAGGTCTGGAGCCGGCCGAGGCTGGTGAACAGGTCGTCGCTGCTGCCGTCGAGGGTCTTGGCCGCCTTGCCGAACTGTTCGATGGAGGTGCCGATGGCCGTGCCGTTGCCCTTGAGGTTCTTCGCTCCGGTGTCGAGGAGTTCGGAGAGGGCTCCGGCGGAGTTGGCGCCGTCGGGGCCGAGTGCCTCGCTCAGTTCGGTGATCGAGGCGTAGAGCTGGTCGATCTCCACGGGGGTGCGGTTGCGGGCGGCGGGGAGCTGGGCTCCGTCGGCGAGCGCGGGCCCGCTGCTGTAGGCGGGGGTGAGCTGGACGTACCGGTCGGCGACGATGCTCGGTGCGACGACGAGGGCCCGTGCGTCGGCGGGGACGCGGATGCCTTCGTCGAGGCGGAGTTCGACACGGACGCGGGTTCCCTGGGGTTCCACGGATTCCACCTCTCCGACGCGGACGCCCAGGACGCGGAGGTCGGATCCGGCGTAGATGCCGACCGCCCGGTCGAAGTAGGCGGTGACGCGGATGCCGTCGTCGTCGAGGACGCGGACGGCGACGAGGCCGCAGGCGGCGAGCACCGCGAGGGCGAGGCCGGCGACGAGCGGTCTTCTGGGCTTGGTCATCGTTCACCGCTCCCCTTGCTGGGCTTGGTCATCGTTCCCCGCTTCCCTTGGCCGTCGCCGTCTGTTTCGGCGGCAGGCATCCGGTCCTGGGCTGCGAGGACTCGGGCAGATAGGTGCGGGGCACCACGCCGCACAGGTAGCTGTCGAACCAGCGGCCGCTGCCGAGGGTGTTGCCGACGAGCCGGTAGTAGGGGCCGATGAGCGCGAGCGTCTTGTCGAGCTGGCCGCTGTTCTTCTCCAGGACCCCGGTGACGCGGCTGAGGGCCTTGAGGGTGGGGCCGAGTTGCCGGTTGTTGTCGCCGACGAGTCCGCTGAGTTCGGTGCCGAGGTCCCGGCTGCCCTTGAGCAGGGCGCGGATGGCCTCGCGGCGTTTCTCCAGCTCGCCGAGCAGCGAACCGCCGTCCTCCAGGAGGATCTCGAAGCTGGACTTCCTGTCCTTCAGGGTCTTGGTGAACTTCGCGCTGTTCCGCAGGAGTTCGGCGAGCTGGGTGTCCCGCTTGGAGACCGACTTCGACAGCTCGGAGAGTCCGGTGGCGGCGGTGCGCACGTGCGGGGGCGAGTTCTTGAAGGTGTCGGAGATCGTCCGGAAGCTCTCTTCCAGCTTCTCGGTGTCGACGGCGTCGACGGTGCTGCTGAGGTCCTGGAAGGCCTGCGTCACGTCGTACGGCGAGGTCGTGCGGGACTGCGGGATGCGGGTGCCGGGGTCGAGCGGGGCGGAGCCGAGCGGGTCGAGCGCCAGGTACTTCTCGCCCAGCAGGGTCTTGATGGCGATGGCGGCGGTCGACCGGTCGCCGACCCAGGCGTCGCCGACCTCGAACGTCACCTTGACCTTGGGTCCGTCGAGGGCGACCTCGGTGACCTTGCCGACCTTCACTCCGGCGATGCGGACCTCGTCGCCGGCGTCGAGCCCTGCGGCCTCGGTGAAGTCGGCGCTGTAGGCGGTGTCTCCGCCGACGAGGGGCAGCCGTTCCACGTTGTAGGCGAGGACGGCGAGGACGGCCAGGACGACCAGGCCGACGACGGCGACGCCGACGGGGTTGCGTTCCTTGACCGGCTTGAACAGGGGGCGGGAGCTCATCCGCGGCACCTCGTCTCGGTGACGGCGATGCCGGTCGGCGGCTTGGAGCCGTCGGAGGTTCCCACGCCGCTCACGCGCGCCTCGCAGAGGTAGAGGTTGAACCACGATCCGTACGAGGAGAGGCGGGCCAGGGCCGTCATCTTGCCGGGGGTGCGCGCGAGGAAGGCCTCGATGCTGGGGGTGTGGTCGCCGAGGGTCCCGGAGAGGCGGCCGAGTTCGCGGATGTCCTTCTTGAGAGGGGCGCGCCCCTCCTGGAGGAGTCCGGCGGTCGTCGTGGTGAGGTCGCCGATGGCCTGGACGGCCTCGCCGAGGGGTTTGCGGTCGGTGTTGAAGCCGGTGACGAGCTTCTGGAGGGTGACGACGAGGTCGTTGAAGCCGGCTTCGCGGTTGTTGAGGGTGGTGAGGACGGTGTTGAGGTGGGTGACGACCTGACCGATGACCTTGTCCTTGGCGGCCACGGTCGTGGTGAGGGAGCCGATGTGCCGCAGGAGGCTGTCGACGGTGCCGCTCTCGCCCTGGAGGACTTGGACGAGGGAGCCGGCGAGGTCGTTGACGTCGGCGGGCGAGAGCCCTTCGAAGAGCGGCTTGAAGCCGTTGAAGAGCAGGGTCAGGTCGAGTGCGGGTGTGGTGCGGTCGAGCGGGATGGTGTCCCCGGGCTCCAGGGTGCCGCCGAGGTCGCCGGTGCCGCGGCCGAGGGAGACGTACCGCTGCCCGACCATGTTGAGGTACTTCACGGCGGCGGTCGCCGACCGGGGCAGGGCCCGGTCCTCGCGGACGGAGAAGGTGACCTGGGCGGTGCGCCGTTCGACGACGCGGACGTCGGTCACCTCCCCCACCTTCACTCCGGCGATCCGCACGGAGTCGCCCTCGACGAGGCCGGTGACGTCGGTGAACAGCGCCTTGTAGGTGCGGGTGGCGGAGCCGACGCCGGTGTTGGCGATGCTGAAGCCGAGGACGGTGGTGGCGAGGGCGGTGACCAGGACGAACGCGAGGGACTTCAGGACGGTCCCGGTCAGGCCGCGGCGCCGCGTGTGGGTGGGTTTCGTCGTCATCGGAGGGTCACCTCCGCACCCCGGAACGCGGGGCCGGCGAGCAGGCTGCTCCAGTCCGGCAGGTCACCGGGAGCCTTCTTGGCGGCGGGGGCGAGGAGTTCGTTGACGAGGTCGTTCTCCTGCGGGGAGTTGGCGGGGCCGAGTTCCTGGTCGGCCGCGGCGGACGCCCGCACGGCGGGTGCGACGGGGACGCCGAGGTACGGCACGGGATAGCAGCGCGGGCCGCCGCCGGAGCCGTACGAGGGCGTGTCACGGCCGGGGACGTACGCGCCGCGCGA
Organism: Streptomyces sp. NPDC096079; assembly: GCF_040303145.1. Lineage (NCBI taxonomy): Bacteria > Bacillati > Actinomycetota > Actinomycetes > Kitasatosporales > Streptomycetaceae > Streptomyces > Streptomyces sp. NPDC096079. The sequence goes on along the minus strand of NZ_JBEOST010000006.1, from coordinate 204,084 downwards.
GGGGACGGTGGTCACCTCGACGTGCAGTCCGGGCTGGTTCGTTCCCTTGCCGAGGGCCTTGTCCATGGCGGGCACGAACTGCGCGAGGGTGCGCAGGGTGCAGGGGAAGGACGGGGAGTACTCGGCGAGGAGTTCCAGGGTGGGCCTGCCGGTGGCGCTCAGCCGGATGATGTTGTCCTTGTTCTGCCGCAGGAAGGCGGTGAGGTCCTGGGCGGTCCGGGTCGTGGCGCCGAAGGTCCCGGCCAGCTCGCCCTCCTTCTCGGCGAGGGTGCCGCTGGTGGTGGTGAAGTCGGTGAGCGCCGTGACGATGTCCGGGGCGGCGTCGGCGTAGAGGTGGCTGACCTTCACGAGTTCTTTCAGATCGCGGGTGAGGGCGGGCAGGTGGGGGTTGAACTCGCGCAGGTGGGCGTCGAGTTCGGCGAGCGTCTCGCCGAGCTTGTCGCCGCGCCCTTCCAGGGCGCGGGAGACGGCGGACAGGGTCGCCGAGAGTTTCTGCGGCTGGACGGCGGTGAGCAGGGGCAGGACGTTGTCGAGGACCTGCTGGAGCTCCACGGCGTTGCCGGAACGGTCCTCGGGGATGACGGCTCCGGGGCCGAGCGTGCGCGTGGAGGCGTTCGCGGGCGGGACGAGGGCCACGAAGCGTTCGCCGAAGAGGGTGGTGGGCAGCATCTGGGCGCGTACGTCGGAGGGGACGTGGCGCAGGGTCCCGGGCCGCATGGCGAGGGTGAGGCGGGCTCCGCCGTCGATGGCGTCGATGGCGCGGACCTCGCCGATGACGACGCCGCGCAGTTTCACCTCGGCGCCGAGGTGCATCTCGTTGCCGACGCTGCCGGTCTCGACGGTGATCGGGTCGGAGTCCGTGAAGCGTTTGTCGTAGACGGCGACCGCGAGCGAGGCGAGCAGGACGGGGACGAGCAGGAAGACGACGCCGGCGAACCGGCGGCGGACGGTCTCGGCACGTGTGTCGCTCATCTCACCCCGCCACCTTCACGGTCGTGGTCGCGCCCCAGAGGGCCAGCGACAGGAAGAAGTCGGTGACGCTGATCAGCACGATCGCGTTGCGTACGGAGCGGCCGACTGCGATGCCGACGCCGGCGGGGCCGCCGGAGGCGCGGAAGCCGTAGTAGCAGTGGGCGATGATCACCATCACGCTGAAGATCAGCACTTTCAGCACCGAGAGGAGGACGTCCGTCGGTGACAGGAAGAGGTTGAAGTAGTGGTCGTAGGTCCCCTGCGACTGGCCGTTGAAGAGGACCGTCACATAGCGGGAGGCCAGGTAGGAGGAGAGCAGCCCGATCGCGTAGAGCGGGACGATCGCGACGACGCCCGCGATGATGCGGGTGGTGACGAGGTACGGCATGGAGCGGATGCCCATGCCTTCGAGGGCGTCGACCTCCTCGTTGATGCGCATGGCGCCGAGCTGTGCGGTGAATCCGGCGCCGACGGTGGCGGAGAGGGCGAGTCCGGCGACGAGCGGGGCGATCTCGCGGGTGTTGAAGTAGGCGGAGACGAAGCCGGTGAAGGCGGCGGTGCCGATCTGTTCGAGGGCGGCGTAGCCCTGGAGTCCGACGACGGTGCCGGTGAACAGGGTCATCGCGATCATGACGCCGATGGTGCCGCCGATGACGCCGAGTCCGCCGGAGCCGAAGGCGACCTCGGCGAGCAGGCGTTGCACCTCCTTGAGATAGCGGCGCAGCGTCCTCGGGATCCAGAGCAGGGCGCGGACGTAGAACAGGAGCTGGTCGCCGGACCGGTCGAGCCACACGAACGGGGAGGCCATCGGTCTCAGCCTCCCTTCGGCGGGACGATCTGCAGGTAGATGCCCGTCAGCACCATGTTCACGAAGAACAGCAGCATGAAGGTGATGACGACGGACTGGTTGACGGCGTCGCCGACCCCCTTGGGTCCGCCGCGCGGGTTGAGCCCCCGGTAGGCGGCCACGATGCCGGCGATGAACCCGAAGATCAGGGCCTTGAGTTCGCTGATGTAGAGGTCGGGCAGCTGGGCCAGGGCGGAGAAGCTGGAGAGGTACGCGCCGGGGGTGCCGCCCTGGAGGACGATGTTGAAGAAGTAGCCGCCCAGGGTGCCGACGACCGAGACCATGCCGTTGAGGAGCACGGCGACGGCCATGGTGGCGAGGACGCGCGGGACGACGAGCCGCTGCACGGGCGAGACGCCCATGACCTCCATCGCGTCGAGTTCCTCGCGGATCTTGCGGGAGCCGAGGTCGGCGCAGATGGCGGAGCCGCCGGCGCCGGCGATCAGGAGGGCCACGATGAGGGGGCTGGCCTGCTGGATGACGGCGAGGACGCTGGCGCCGCCGGTGAACGACTGGGCGCCCAGCTGCTGGGTGAGGGAGCCGACCTGGAGGGCGATGACGGCGCCGAACGGGATGGAGACGAGCGCGGCGGGCAGGATCGTGACGCTCGCGACGAACCAGAACTGTTCGACGAACTCCCGGAACTGGAACGGCCGGCGGAAGACGGCCCGGCTCACCTCGGCGGCGAGCGCGAAGAGGCGGCCGGTCTGCCGCAGCGCGCCGGCGATCACGAGCCGCTCCCGGGGGCGGGCATGGTCAGGGTGGGCGCCTCGGCGCCGCGCGCGTAGGTGTCGCGGATGGCGGTGCGGGCGGCGGGCGGCAGCTGGTCGAGCATGCCGAGGACGCGTTCGCGGCGGCGGGTGACGGCGGCGCGGGGCGGCAGGCCGGGGGAAGGCTCCAGCTGCGGGACGATGACGCGGGGCGCCGTGGAGTGGCCGGCGGGGTTCTCCGCCTCGGCGGCGAGGAGGGCGGCGTCCTTCTCCTCGGACATGCCGATGGGGCCTTCGCGGCGGCCGGCGAGGAACTGGGTCACGACCGGTTCGTCGCTGGTGAGAAGGACTTCGCGGGGGCCGAAGGTGACCAGTCGGCGCCGGAAGAACATCCCCATGTTGTCGGGGACGGTGGCGGCGATGTCGAGGTTGTGGGTGACGATCAGCATCGTCGCGTCGATGCGCGCGTTGAGGTCGATCAGCAGCTGCGAGAGGTACGCGGTGCGGACGGGGTCGAGCCCGGAGTCCGGTTCGTCGCAGAGGACGATCTGGGGGTCGAGCACGAGCGCGCGGGCCAGTCCGGCTCGTTTGCGCATGCCGCCGCTGATCTCGCCCGGCAGCTTGTCCTCGGCGCCGAGCAGGCCGACGAGTTCGATGCGCTCCATGACGATGCGCCGGATCTCGGACTCGCGCTTGCGGGTGTGCTCGCGCAGGGGGAAGGCGATGTTGTCGAAGAGGCTCATGGAGCCGAACAGGGCGCCGTCCTGGAACATGAGGCCGAAGAGCTTCCGGGTCTCGTAGATGTCGCGTTCGGGACTGCTGACCATGTCGACACCATTGATGAGGACACGGCCCTGCTGGGGTTTCAGCAGTCCGATGAGCGATTTCAGGAAGACCGTCTTGCCGGTTCCGGAAGGGCCGAGCATGACGCTGACCTCTCCGGCCGGCAGGGTCAGCGACACGTCCTGCCAGATGTTCTGCTTGCCAAAGGACATGGTCAGACCCTCAACGACTACTTCGATTCCCATCCCACCTCCAGCAAGCGTGTGTCGGGTGTGCGCTGCGGGCGCACGGTAAGTCGGTCCGGATCTTCCGGACAATAGGCGGGTGCCACTTTTCTTGATCCGCTCCCGTATTTGTCACCGCGGAGACAAGGTCGGGATCGGAACTTGTCTCCGTGGAGACACAGAGCTGCGCCGACCTGCGGCGGTGCGCCGCCGTGGGAACGCTACGGCCGAGTAACCTCTCGCGGCAATACTGGATTCCGAGTTTTCCGGGCACGGAATCAAACAGCGCCGCATTTATCAGGCGGGAGACAGTTCCGCTCTGCCTCTTGTCACCGCAGAGAGCAGTACGGGTTCCCGGCGATCGATCAGAATTGTCGACATTGCGCACCCCGGAACCAAGGGGATTCTCGCCATCGCTCACCCACTTGACAGGCAATGCGAGAACTCCAAAGAATCTTGGACTCCGCCATTGTTCAGCTAAGTTTCCCGCAAGTAACGTCTGGTTTCGCGGCCGAGAAATATCGGTCCGCCGGCCGCTCGACCCCCACCGCGGCCACCCCTCTGCCGGTCAATCCCCAAGGAGAGTCCCAGAGCCATGAACAAGCCGATCAGAAAGCTCGCCGTCGTCGCCGGAGCCGCCTCGGCCGCGTTCGCCCTCGCGGCGGCGCCCGCCTCGGCGGTGCCCTCGACGGTATGGACCGTCAACCCCACGCCGGCCAGCTTCACCGCGGCCAACAGCGGCAACGTCGTCCTCAGCGTCAACGGCATCGCCATGACGTGTACGAAGTCGACCGCCGCGGGCACGATGGCGAGCGCCACCGGCAACCCCGCCACGGTGGCCTCCATCAGCTCCATCGCGTTCGGCGCCACGGGCGCGCCCTGCACCAGCGTCCTCGGCAACGTGAGCACGGTCGCGACCACGCCGTGGACCGTCGTGGCGCAGGACTACACCGCGGCGACCGGGGTCACCAAGGGCTACGTCGGCAACGTCGACGCCAAGGTGACCGTCGGCGCCTGTGTCTTCCGCGTGACGGGCAAGGCCTCCGGCACGTACACCAACTCCACGGGCGCGCTGGCCGTCAACAGCGTCGCGGGCGAGCTCACCGTCGTCTCGTCGACCAACTGCGGCTCCGCCGTCCCGGTCGGTGCCAAGCCCACGTTCAAGGGCACCTACCTCGTCAAGTCCGGCACGGTCATCCCGACGATCGTCGGTTCCAACCCGTAAGGACGCAGGACCCGCGTCCGCCCGGCCGGCGACCCCGGCCGGGCGGACGCGGCCTGTCCGCGTACGAACGACCCGAGCGGAGCAACAGATGAGAGGCCACGGGCCCACCCCTCGATCCTCCCGCGCCCGCGTCCGCGGCGCGACGATCGCCGCGTTCGTGGCGCTCGCACCCCTGCTCCCCGCGGCGGCCGTCGCCGTGGGGACACTGAAGGTCGACGCCTCGCTGCCCTACGTCTGTGCCCTGCCCTCGGGTCAGCGGCCCGCGACGGTACGGATCACGGCGGCCTTCCCCGAACGAGCCGTCCCGGGCGAGGAGATACGGCCGACCGACGTCACCACGACGGTGGAGCTCCCGGCCGCCGCCGTCGCCGACCTCGCCGCCCTCCAGGCCGCCACGGTACGGGCGGAGAGCCTGCTCGCCGTGGGAGCGGGCCAGAACGGGCAGCACACGGAGGCCTCGTGGCGCGGGACGGCACAGCCGCTCGACGTCCCCGCGGAGGGGCCCCTCACCCTCACCACCAGCGGCGACGTGCCGATCCTGACGACGGACGCCGCCGGCGACCTGACCCTCACCGCCGGCGGCCTCACCCTGGACCTCGCCCCGAGCACTGCCGACGGGGCGCCGACCAGCCCCGCGTCCCTCTCCGTCGCCTGCGTCCCCGGCGAGGACGCGCGCACCCTGCTCGCCACGGTCCCGGTCGGCACCGGCACCCCCTCCCCCGAGCCGAGCGGCCCGCCCCCGTCGTCGCCCGTCCCCCGGCCGTCCGTCCCCGCCCCGCACGTCCCCCGGCCGTCGCTCCCGGCGGACCGGGCGACCCCGGCGCTCCCGGGCGGCAAGGGCGGGACGGACGGGGGCACGCGGGGCCCGGTGGCCGGGAAGCCCGCGGGCCGGGGCCTGACGACGGCCGGCGAGGACGGGACCGGCGCCCCCGCGGCCCGGCCGACCGCCCCGCCCTGCGTCACCAGGAACCCGACCCCCACGTCCCTGTCGGCGTACATCACCGGCTACTCCAACGTGCGCAAGCTGAACGGCGCCAACGTCATCCCGGTGTCCTGCGTCCTGATCGAGCAGGGACAGCCGGAGTTCGTGATCCTGCCGGACGGCAGCATGCACCTCTACCAGACGTCCACGGGCGACCTCTCGTACGGAGGACGCAAGCAGACCCCGCCCTTCAAGGCCACCTTCCTGACGTTCGGCTTCGCCCCGACGACGGCGACGCTGGTCCTGGAGCAGGCGGGCCCCATGACCGTCACGTCCGACGTCCTCCTGGTCTTCCCCGACAACCTCGCCGAGACCTACATCCGGGTCCCCCTGGTCCTGCGCGTCCTCGACGTCCAGGTCAACGGCACCCGGCTCGACGTCGGCCCCTCCTGCCGTACGGAGAAGCCGCTCGGCTCCCCCGAGCCCACCCCCGCCAAGTACCCCGGAGACCATCTGGTCCTCCTGGGCAAGGGCCAGCTCATCAACGGCACGGACGCCACCGGCTATCTCCTGACCAGTGGGGGCCCGCTCACCGGTGAGGTGACGATCCCCGCGTTCAAGGGCTGCGGCGCCGGCGGCGAGAACCTCGACCGGCTCCTCACCGCCTCCATCTCCGGCCCCGGCAACCACGTCAAGCAGATCCAGGGCCAGACCTGCTCCGTGGGCGTCGAGACACCCCCTCCGGACCAGTGCACCGACGACCGCCAGCCCCTGGTGATCCCCAAGCCCGCACGCTGAACCACCCCCTCTCCCGACGGAAGGCATCCGCCATGTCCCTCGTCTCCTCCCGTACGAGACTCGCCACCCTCTCCGCGCTGACCGCGCTCGGCGCCTTCGCCTCCCTCGGCACGGCGACCGCGTCCTCCCCGCAGCTGAACGGCAGCTGGGCGCCGTTCGACCGCTGTCCCGTGGACGCACCCGCCATGCTCGCCGCCGACGGCCTCGACCAGTCGCCCCAGTGCGTCTCCTCCAGCTCGGTCTCCGGCTCCATCAAGCTCGGCAACACGACGGTCATCACCGGGAAGACCAACCTCCAGATCGGCGTGATCCAGAACGCCGACGGCACCAGCTCCGTCGTCGCCCCGCCCGCCGGCGCGATCATCGCGGACTCCGCCACCGTCCCCGGCGGCCTGCTCGGGCTGATGTGTCCCAGCGACATCCCGTTCATCACCGACATCTGCCGGCAGCTGTCCGACGCCAAGCTCAACAAGATCACCGCCACCATGGAGTCGGTCGGCACGCCCTCGGACTTCGACCAGATCGCGGGCGTCCTCACGGACATGCCGATCGTGGCCATCCCGGTCCGCATCCACCTGGAGAACCCGTTCCTCGGCAGCAACTGCTACATCGGGACGAAGGCGAACCCGATCATCCTGCGCCCGAGCAACAAGACCTCGCCCGACTTCGGCGTCGAGCGCTCCAACGGCGACGGCTCCGCGAACGAGGAAGGCGACATGAGCCGCCTCAACATCCTCGGCTCCACCCAGGTCGACACCTCCTTCGCCGTCCCCGGCGCCAGCGGCTGCGGCCTGGGCCTCGGCCTGGTCAACGGCGCGGTCAACCTCAAGACGGGGCTGCCCTCCGCGGCCGGGAGGAACAGCCTCACCCTGAACAACACCCAGACCTATCTGACCGGGCTCTACGCCCCCGGGGTCGTCGCCCCCGACGCCGGAAAGGTGCTGTCCCGGAACTGGCACTCGGCCGTCAGGTAACGGCCAACCAGGGGCGATTCCCGGCCTACTCGGCGGCCCACGGGCCTCCGGGAACACCAACTCTTGCGCAAGTTGTGTACAGCACACAGCAGTTGATTTAGCTTCAGCAGTCCCCGTTGGTACGCACCTGACGGCCATGGCGGCGCCCACCATCCAGGCAGGGCGCCGCACCGCCGCTCCCCACCGGTCGCGCAGGAGAGCAAGGGATCGGTCCATGCCCGCAACCGCACAGTCACCGAACATCGGCGAGCCCCTCGACCCGCTCCCCAGGGAGTTCGCCGACCTGATGAGACCGGAGATCCCGGGCCTCATCAAAGAGATCGGCATGGAGGTCCAGCGGACCTACCCCGTGTACGCGCACCTGTTCAACGGACCGCACTCGGACGCCATCCGCCAGGGCGTGGAGCAGGCCCTGGCGGCCTTCGTGGAGCGGGTCGCCGCTCCGGGGGCGCAGTCGGCGCTCCGGGACGAGCTGCTGCGCAAGTTCGGCCGCGTGGAAGCCTACGAGGGACGTGACCTCGGCTGCCTGCAGGGCGCCTACCGTCTCGGGGCGCGCATCGCGCTGCGCCGCGCCAAGAGCATCGGCCGGACCTACAACCTCTCCCCCACTCTGATCCTGGCCTTCGCAGACGCCCTGTTCGCCTACGTCGAGGAGCTCGAAGCCCTCTCCCGCGAGGGCTACGTCATGGCCCAGGCCCGTGCCGTCTCCGATGTGGCGGCACGGAGAAGACAGTTACTCCACCTCGTCGTCGCGGGCCCGCCACTGCCCCGGGCGACGATCGCCGAGCTGTGCCAGGAGGCGTCCTGGCAGCTCCCCTCCGAATGCACCATGGTGGCACTGCGCCCTCCGGTCGCCGAGCTCGTCCAGGCGGGGCTCGACCGGGACGTGCTGGCCGACCTGACCCTCCCCCAGCCGCACCTGCTGATCCCCGGGCCCCTCACCCCGCAGCGGCTCGCGATGCTCGAGTCCGCCCTGGCCGGCACGCCTGCCGTGATCGGTCTGACCGTGCCTCCGGTGCAGGCCGCGCACTCGATCCGCTGGGCACGGCGGGTCCTCCAGCTCATCGACGAGGGGATCGTCGCGGACGCCCCCCTCGTCCCCTGCGAGGAACACCTGACAACGTTGTGGCTGCTGTCCGATCCTGCCCTCACGACGCATCTCGCCGCGCGTGAACTGGCCCCGCTCGACGCGCTGTCCGGCACCCGGCGCGAGCGGCTGATCGAGACCCTGCGGGTCCACATCTCCACACGGGCGCCCGCCGAGCAGGTGGGCGAGATGCTGGGCGTGCACGCCCAGACGGTCCGCTACCGGCTGCGGAACCTGGACAACCACTTCGGCGACCGCCTGCTCGACCCCGACCACCGCTTCGCCCTCGAAGCGGCCCTGCGGTCGCTGCACCTGCACGGCAGGAAGCGCGCGGACTGAGCCGCGCCCGCCGGAGCGTCAGCCGCGGCGCCAGTCCGGGTGCAGGCGGATCTCGATGTCGTCGGAGGGCGGGTCCGGTGCGGGGTCGGCGGTCACGCGGACGTTCAGCGGGCGGCCGGTGCCGGCCTCGACGAAGGCCAGGGGCGGGCGGCCGTCCTGGAGGTGCGCGTCACCCCACCGGACCAGCGACAGGAACACCGGCAGCAGGTCCTCCCCGGCCGGGGTCAGCCGGTACTCGTCGCGGGCCCGCTGTCCCGGCTCCCGGTAGGGGGTGCGCGCCACGACCCCGGCCGACTCCAGCTGCTTGAGGGCGCGGGAGACCGAGGGCGCGGAGGCGCCGATCCGCGTCACGAAGTCCTCGAACCTGGTCGTGCCGTAGAAGCACTCCCGTACGACCAGGAACACCGTCCGGGTGCTGAGCAGGTCGAGCACCCGGCCGGCCGAGCACCCGTCTCCGATCGACCAGGTGTCCCGGTCGCTCAGTCGCTTCTCGAACCTCATCGCCACCCGCCCAGCATAACTAATGCTTGCGTTACTCAGCACATCCGTGCTTGCATCTGACTAACGAGGTCGTTATTCAGATGGGAAGTGAGTGCCATGGTCGCGGTGGCGGGCAAGGTGGTCGTGGTGACCGGAGGACGGCGAGGACTCGGTGCCGCCCTCGTCGACGAGGTGCTGGCGCGCGGGGCGAGCAAGGTGTACTCGACCTCCCGCACGGCCCACACGGACGCACGCCCGAGGGTGGTGACCGTCCCGCTCGACGTGCGGTCGGCCGAGTCGGTCGCCGCGCTCGCGGAGCTGGCGACGGACGCCTCGATCGTGTTCAACAACGCCGGGGTCCTGCTGCCCGGGCCGCTGCTCACGGACGACGTCGAGCGGGCCGCCGAGACGTTCGACGTGAATGCCCTCGGGCCGCTGCGGGTGGCGCGGGCCTTCGCTCCGGTCCTCGCCGCGAACGGCGGCGGAGCCCTGGTGAACATGCACTCCGTGCTGTCGTGGCTGGCGGGCAGCGGCGCGTACGGCGCGTCCAAGGCCGCGGCGTGGTCCCTCACCAACTCGCTCCGGCTCGAACTCGCGCCGCAGCACACCCACGTCGTCGGCGTGCACGCCGGATTCATCGACACGGACATGGTCGCCGCACTCGACCGCAGCAAGGCGAAGCCGGCCGACGTGGCCGCGCGGATCGTCGACGGCCTGGAGGCCGGGGAGACGGAGGTGCTGGCCGACGACGTCAGCGTCACCGTGAAGGCCGCGCTCTCCGGGCCCGTGGAACACCTGACCTTCTCGGCCGCCGGCTGAGCCCCCTGACAGAGGAGTCACGAACCGCCATGCCCCTGTGGACCGTTCACCACACGCCCGGAGTCTTCTCCGACGACGACAAGCACCGGCTGGCCTCGGCCGTCGCGGACCACTACGAGAAGGCGGGGCTGCCCCGCTTCTACGTGGTCACCCTCTTCCACGAGGTCCGCCCGGAGGACTTCCACGTCAGCGGCGACCCGACCCCGGTGGGGGTCAGGATCACCGTCGACCACATCGCCCGGCACAACCCCGACGGGGACAGCAGGCGCAGGACCGCCCGCTGGATCAGGGAGATGCTCCGCCCCCACCTCGACCGGGTCGCCGGGCTCCACTGGGAGTTCCACGTCGACGAGACCAGCGAGGAGCTCTGGATGATCAACGGGCTCGTCCCGCCGCCGGGAGGATCCGACGCCGAACGGCACTGGGCGGAGCAGAACGCGGCGACCCCGTACTGATCACCCCACGGGCACGGTGATCTCCCGCTTGAGGATCTTGCCGCTCGGCCCCAGCGGCAGCCCCTCCGAGAGCCACACCCGGCGCGGGTACTTGTAGGCCGCCACGCGCTCCTTCACGTACGCGCGCAGTTCCTCGGGTGTGGCCCGCGCGCCGGGGCGCAGCACGACCGCGGCCGCGACCTCCTCGCCCAGCTCGGGGTGCGGAAAGCCCACGACGGCGGCGAGGGCGACGGCCGGGTGCTCGTGCAGCACCTCCTCGATCTCGCGCGGGTAGACGTTGTAGCCGCCACGGATGATCATGTCTTTCTTGCGGTCGACGACGTACAGGTAGCCGTCCTCGTCGGCGCGGGCGAGGTCGCCGCTGCGGAGCCAGCCGTCGGGGATGGCCGCCGCCGTCTCCTCCGGACGGTTCCAGTACCCCTTCATCACGTTGGGTCCCCGGACGGCCAGTTCGCCGATCTCCCCGGGGGCCACGTCCCGGCCCTCGTCGTCGAGGAGCCGCACCTCGACGTCCCGGATGGGCGTACCGATGGAACCGGCCTTGCGGGGCCGGTCGGGGTGGTTGAAGGTCACCACCGGGCTGGTCTCGGACATGCCGAAGCCCTCCAGGACGGAGCAGCCGAAGCGCCGCTCGAAGCCGTGGAGGATCTCCACGGGCAGCGAGGCTCCGCCCGAGATGCACATCCGCAGCGTCGACACGTCCGCGTCCGAGGGGTGCTGGAGGAGCGCCGCGTACATGGTGGGCACGCCCTCGAAGACCGTGGCCCGCTCGCGGGCGACGGCGTCCAGGACGGCCCCCGGCTCGAAGCGCGGGACGAGGACGAGCGAGGCGCCGCTGCGGACGGCCGCGCTCATGGTGCAGATCTGCCCGAAGATGTGGAACAGCGGCAGACAGCCGACCACGACGTCGTCCGGCCTCATCTCCTGGATGTGGACGCTGTTGACCTCGGTGTTGTGCCGCAGCCCGGCGTGGGTGAGGACCGCGCCCTTCGGCCGGCCGGTGGTGCCGGAGGTGTACAGCAGGACCGCCATGTCCTCGCCGTCCGTGTCGGCGACCTCGCGCAGCGGCTCGTGTTCGGCCAACTCCGACGCGAACGCGCCGGGTTCGACGGCCGTGTGCGGCACTCCCGCGGCCACCGCGCCCTGGGCGCCCTCGCCCGGCGCCTGGTGCCACTCGAACAGCCGCACGGCGCCGGAATCGGTCAGGTGGAACTCGGTCTCCCGGGTCTTCAGGAGCGGGTTCATCGGGACGACGACCGCTCCGGCGCGCAGGGCGCCGTAGTACAGCACGACGAACTCGGGGACGTTCGGCAGCATCAGCGCGACCCGGTCCCCGGGGCGCACGCCCTCGGACCTCAGCAGGGCGGCGGCGCGAGCGGTGCGCTCGTCCAGCTCCCCGTACGTGATGACCCGCTCCCCCAGACGCAGCGCGGGCCGCTCGGGCTGCCGCGCCGCCGTCTCCACGAGGAACCCTGCCAGATTGGCCATGACCCGCCTCCGTTACACGGCATCATCGAATGTTTACATCGCCGACATCTTGCAGGGGCGCCCGGTCGCGGCCTATGGCCGGGGTGACAACGCGAGGGCTCTCCGATTGTCCCCGGCCACAATCCGACGCCACTAAGCTGCACGGATGATCCTTTCGGGCGTGGCGGCGGCGCTTCTGGCGGAACTACCGGACCTGGGTGAGCGCATGGCCCTGCGCATCCGCGCGAACGTCGAGGCGTACGAGGACGAGACGCTGATCCCGCTGGATTCCCTGCGCCGTTCCTGCACCGCCAACGCGGACCTCATCCTGAGCCACCTCCGCACCGGGGGCACCCCCGACGCCAGTTCGGCCCGCGAGACCGGACGGCTCCGCGCCGAGCAGGGGGTTCCGCTGGCCGACACGCTGCACGCGTACCGGATCGGCTCGCAGTTCCTCTGGACCGAGATCCTCGCCGAGGCCCGCGCCCGCCCCGAGGTCTCCGACGACCTGCTGCTGTCGGAGTCCACGGAGTTCTGGGCGCTCTCCGGTCTGTACGCCGAGTCGGTGGCGGTCGCCTACCGGGAGGCCGCCGCCGAGCTGACCTCGCAGGGCCAGGCGCGGCGCTCCGCCCTGGTGGAGGCGCTGTTCACCGGCATCGCCACCGACCGCACCCTGTGGGAGACCGCCCGCGAACTGGAGCTGCCCGAGCACGGTCCCTACGCGGTCGCGGCGGCGAAGGCCGGGACGCCCGGCGAGGAGCCCCTCACCGGGGCGGAGTCGGCGCTGCGCCGGGCGAACCTGCCCTCCGCCTGGCGGCTCCTGCCGGACCAGCAACTCGCCCTCGTCGCCCTGCCCACGGCGGCCGCGGAGACCACCTGCCTGCGCATCCTCCGCAGGACCCGCGCCCGCGTGGGCTTCAGCCCGCGCTTCCACTCCCTGCGGGACACGCCCCGGGCCCTGCGGTTCGCCCGGCTCGCCCTGGCCGGCCTCGAAGGGAGCGGCCCCGGCGTGGCCCGCTTCGACGACAACCCGCTGGCCATGGTCGTCGCCGCGGCACCGGCCGAGGCGGCACATCTGACGGAGGTGGTCCTGGGGCCGGTGCTCGGCCTTCCGGCGGCCGAGCGCGCCCGGCTGCTGCGCACCCTGGAGCACTGGTTCGCCGCCGCGGGCTCGGCCGCGGGCGCGGCCCGCAGCCTGTTCGTCCACCCCAACACGGTCCGCTACCGGCTGCGTCGCGTGGAGGAGCTGACGGGCCGCTCGCTCTCCGATCCGCGCACGGCGGCGGACTTCGGCGCGGCGCTGCTCGCGGTGCGCGCTCCCGGGGCGGACTGAGGGACGCGTCCGCCGGCACGGCGTGCGGTGGACCGGGTCATTCCTCGTCGATGATGTGCATCGCCGCTTCCTCTGCGGACGCGGCGCCGCCGTCGATGCCGAGGTCCCGGGCGTTCAGTTCCGCCGACACGGGACCCGTTCCCTCGTCCTCGGCCATCAGGCGTCCCGCGCGGCGGCCGCCGACCTGGTCGTCGAGGAGCTCCCCGTCGGTGTCCGTGGTGTCTCCGAGGCCGTCACCGTCGGGCGGAGGGGGCTCGGGCTCCTCCTCCGCCAGCCGTTCGTCGAGGGATTCGCCGCGCTGTCGTTCGGCCGCGGTCACGCCCGCGCGCTCGGCCGCGAGGGGTCTCTCCGGAGGCGAGTACCCCGCGTCGAGCGGGTCGCCGGGCGGCCCCTCCAGGGTGTCCTCGTAGTCCAGGACTCCCGTGTCGTCCCGGACCTCGCTGCCGTCGGGCTGGTAGACGTCATCGCCCCAGGCTTCCGTCTCGGTCATGGGGAACTCCGTTTCTCACCAGTCCACGACGGCTTCGCCCGCGTTCACTCCTCCCGTTCGAAGTCGGCCTCGGCCCGCTCGGCGTCGAGGTCGGACTGGGCCTTCGCGTACAGCTCGTGCACGAAGTTCCGGGCCGCCTCGGGCGAGATGCCGACGCCGAGCCGCAGCAGCCGTCCCGTCCAGTAGCCGAGGGGATCGTCGGGTACGGTCATGGCGCCTCCTGAGGGGAGTGCGGTCGATGCCGGCCGTTCGCGTGGCGGCTCGGGACGAGGACCTGGTGCGGGGCGCCTTCGACGGGCGTCGAATCCCTGTTCTCCCTTCCATGGTCCCCGCATGGGGTGCGAGCGCAACCCGATGCGCGTCCGGGACACCCCCCGGGGCCTGTCAGGAAAGTCCCTGGCCCACCCACCGCCGCAGCAGTTCCTCGCGCTGCGCCGCGCGGGGCGATCCGCCCTCCCACGCCCTGCCCCACTCCGACATCGCCGCCAGGGTGGTCGCCATCGTCGCGGCGCCCTCCGTGAGCCGGGCGAGGAGGGTGCGGGAGAGCTCGACCTCCGCCGGGGTGTAGCCGACGGCCGCCGCCACGAAGACCTCCAGCTCGTGCGTGCCGTCGGACGCCTCCAGACCCAGCGTCATCATCGGCGGGGCCTCGCCCCCGAGGCCGGGGCCCAGCGTCATGCCCAGGTTCATCACCACGTCGAGGGCCATGTCCGTGACCACGCCGACCTGCCGCTTGAGGGACTTCACGGGCACGTCCGCCACCGTCAGCGCCCGCACGTCCTCCCAGAGGTGGAGGCGGGACTGCTCCCCGCCGAGAGCCAGGACGCCGTCGGGGGTCAGGCGCACCCCGGGTGCCGTACCCGAGGGCTTCGCGCCCACGTACACATCGCCCTCGGCGATCCAGAACAGGCCGACCATGGCCATGGGTTGCTCACTTCCCCCGACGACGGCTCTCCGCCGCCGCGTCACACGTCGAACTCAAACGATCAGGTCGCCTTCCGGAACGCCTCCGAGGGCCGGGAAGTTCCCGCGTCCCGGCCGGTGGCCAGCCAGGCGCGGTAGCCGCGCAGCGCCCCGCGCTGCTTCCGGTACTCGGCGACGAGGGCGATCGCCGGGTGGGTACCGGGCCTGGGTTCGGCGCCGCGGGCCAGCCGTCGCATCTGGTGGCGGACCCGCGCCATGCCGGCGGCCGAGGCGAGGGTCTTGTCCGACCAGGTCACCGGCGCCATCCGCCGGTCGGCCTCGCGGTCGGCGCGCCAGCGGTCGGGCAGATCGGGGGTGACGGCGAGCGCGGTGCCCATCCCGACGACCGCCACACCGCTGTCGAGGACCTCGTCGGCGGTGGCCCGCCGGGTGATGCCGCCCGTGAGCATCAGGGGGACGGGGCTCGTGCGCACCAGGTCCTCGGCCAGGTGGAGGAAGTAGGCCTCGCGCGCCGTGGTGCGCGCGTCGGCGGGGCGGCCGGTCATCGCGGGGCTCTCGTAGCTGCCGCCGGACAGCTCGACCAGGTCGACGCCGAGCGGTTCGAGCAGGGCGATCACCTGGCGTGCGTCGTCGGCGTCGAAGCCGCCGCGCTGGAAGTCGGCGGAGTTGAGCTTCACCGCGACGGCGAAGGTCGGCGAGACGGCGGCGCGGACCGCGCTGACGACGTCGAGGAGCATCCGGGCCCGGTTCTCCAGCGGCCCGCCCCATCGGTCGGTGCGCGTGTTGACCAGAGGCGACAGGAACTGCGACAGGAGGTAGCCGTGGGCCGCGTGCACCTCGACACCGTCGAATCCGGCTTCCTCGGCGCGGCGGGCCGTGACGGCGAACCGCGCCACGGTGTCCTCGATCTGCTGGGGGGTCATGGCCGTCGGGCGGCCGAAGCGGCCGCTGTGCCGGCCCAGGTCGACGCCGATGTCGGACGGGCCCCAGACGACGCCGGGCATGTCGGACGCCACCTGCCGGCCAGGGTGGTTGATCTGCATCCAGATCGCTCCGCCGCCGGACTTCCCGGCCTCGGCCCACGCGGTGAACGGCTCCAGGGGCGCGTGCTCGTCGAGTACGACTCCGCCGGGGCCGGTCAGCGCCTCGGCGTGCACCATCACGTTGCCGGTGATCAGCAGGCCGGCGCCGCCGGCGGCCCAGCGCCGGTAGAGCGTCAGGATCCGCCCGTCGGGGAGCTGCCCCTCACCGGCCATGTTCTCCTCCATGGCCGCCTTCGCGATGCGGTTGTCCAGTACCTGCCCGGAGTGCAGGGGCAGTGGCGTGAACAGCTCACTGGTCATCCCGGTTCCCTCTTTCCATGTCCCTCGCCTACCATGTATGCACCACAAACATAAGACCCCATGTAAGCGGCGCAAACATAAAAGAGTGTGACCTATGTCGCAAACCGGTACGTACCACCACGGCGATCTGCGCGCCGCCTGCCTGCGCGCCGCCCGGGAACTCCTGGAGGAGGACGGCAGCGCCGGACTCTCCCTGCGCGCGGTGGCCCGCCGGGCGGGCGTGTCGGCCACGGCCCCCTACCGGCACTACGCGGACCGGGACGCCCTCGTCTCCGCCGTCGCCGCGGAGGGCTACCGCGAACTCGCCCAGCACCTGGCCGCGGCCCACCCCGCGCCCTCGACGCCCGACGACCTGGCCGCGGTCGCCGTCGTGTACGTGCGGTTCGCCCTCGACCACCCCGCCCTGTTCCGGGCGATGTTCGCCGAGCCCTGCGACCCGACCAGCGAGGAACGCGTCGCCGCGACCGCCGTCATCAAGGAGTACGTCCACGGCATCGTCCGCGACGCGTTCCCCGGCGCAGACGTGACGGGCGCCCTCCCCACCACCGTCTGGGCCCTCGTCCACGGCCTGGCGTTCCTTCATCTCGACGGAAAGCTCGACTCCTCGTCGCCCGAGGCGGTCGCCGCCCAGGTACGGGGCGCGGTGCACGCCCTGTTCACCGTCTCCCCCACGCCGCGGCCGGCGGGGACGCCCGCCCCGTAGGCCCCCGGCGCCGGCAAAGCACTTGACCGCGCCCGGCGACGCCGGTTCCCATGGCGACGGCATGATCACCCGGGCGCCGCCCCGGCGCGGCACGCGGAACGCGCACGGCCGCCGCCCACCGGCGACCGTCCGGACCCTCCGCGTCCGCCTTCGTCCCAGGGAGACACCCGCCCCATGAACACGCCGTCCTCGCCTTCCGGAACCGCGCGCACCAGCGGATCGCCCGTCCGGCTGGGCGCACTCGTCCCCCTGACGCGCCCCGGCTGGGTCGAGGCGGGCCGGCACCTGCTCGCGGGGCTCGACCTGGCCGCGCGCGAGGTCAACGACGGGGGCGGGATCGACGGCCGCCCGCTGGAACTGGTCGTACGGGACACCGCGGCCGATCCGGAGCGGGCCGCGGCGGCCGTGGACGAACTGGCCGGCCTCGGCGTGGCCGCCGTGGTGGGCGAGTACCACAGTGTCGTCGCCCGCGCCGTCGCCGCCCGTGCCGACGCCCTCGGCCTGCCGTTCCTCTGCTCGTCGGCGGTGCTCGACGCACTCGTCGAGCAGCCGACCGAGTGGGTCGCGCGCGTGGCCCCCGCCCAGTCACGCGGCTGGTCGGTCTTCGCGGACCTCCTCCTCGCCATGGGCCGGGGCAGGATCGCCGTGGCGAACCAGCCGAGCGTCTACTGGGCGTCCGGGACCCGTGTCCTGCGGGACCGCCTCGCGCCCCGGGGCGGCTCCGTCGTCGAGCTCGACGCGACCGCGCTCACCCCCGAGGCCCTGTGCGACGCCCTCGTCGAGCACGGTGTCACGGCGCTGCTCCTGCTCGTCGGCAGCCCGGAACCGGCGGTGCCGCTCGTCAGGGCGGTCAGGCGCGACCGGCGGCTCGCGGACCTGCTGATCGGCGCCCCCGCCGGGCAGCCGGAGTTCACCGAGTGGGCCGAGGCCCTGGGAGTGGACGGCGCAGGGATCCCGTTCCTGCGCTACCTCCCGGAGCGGCTGGGCCCGCTCGGCGACCGCGTACGGGAGGAGCTGCACGCGCGCCTGGGCGAGGCGCCCTCGTTCGTGGCCTTCGAGGGCTGGGACACCGTCACCTTCCTTGCCGCGCTGCTGCGCGCCCACGGCACGGACCGGGCGACCGTCGCGGAGTCCTGGGCCGAGCTGACGGTCGAGGGCACACGTGGGCCGGTCTCCTTCTCCCGGACCCCGGGCATCGACACCTGGCAGTGGACGTGGGCGCCCCTCCAGGTCGCCGACCGCGATCCGTCGGACCCGAGCCGGTTCCGGGTGCTCCGCGTCGGCTGACGGCACCCCGCGCGTCAGGAGTTCGCGGCGGCCCGCTCGGACTCGGCCCGCAGGACGCAGAACTCGTTGCCCTCGGGGTCGGCCAGGACGGCCCAGCCCGAGCCGTCGGCGTTCCGGTGGTCGGCGACGAACGTGGCGCCGAGATCCAGCAGGCGCCGCACCTCCTCGTCGCGCGAGGTCTCGGGGCGCAGGCACAGATGGAGCCGGTTCTTGCTCGTCTTGGGCTCGGGCACCTGGTTGAAGTACAGCACCGGGCCCTCCGCGAGGAGCACTTGGGTCTCCCGCGCGCCCGGCCTGTCCTCCGGGTCCAGCGGGCGGCCCGTCACACCGCTCCAGAAGCGGGCCAGCCCATAGGCGTCCGCGCAGTCGATCGCCACGTTCTGCAATACCGAGACCATGATCGCGATTCTTCCCGATCTCCGTGCCCTGCGCCACCGGATCGCCTGCCGGAGCCGCCCGGTGCGGTAAGATCACGCATGGCGTGATGGAAGTCAACGCCTGTGCAGCACCGCGGGGTTCGGGTCTGTCGCCTTCACCGTCCGCCCGGTCCGGCGCGTGCGCACCGCCCCGCCGGGCGCGCCCGCTCCGGGTTTCCCGAGCGCCCTTCCGTCCGCGCGCTCCCGGTCGGCATCCATCCGCAGTGCCCGTACGAGCCCCGCCGTACCGTTCCCGACCGGCGCGCAGGCTCCTTGCTGGAGACGATGTGAAAATCCTTCCCGAGATCTCTCGTACGCTGAGCGAGTACCTCCTCATCCCCGGTCTGACCACAGAGGACTGCACCCCGGACCGGGTGGACCTCGGGGCGCCGCTGGTGCGCCACCGGCTCGGCGAGGAGCCCGGAGTCCGGGTGACCACCCCCCTGGTGAGCGCCATCATGCAGGCGGTGTCGTCGCCCACGCTCGCGGTGGCGCTGGCACGGGCCGGCGGACTGTCCTTCATCCACCAGAACCAGCGGATCGAGGACCAGGCGGCGGACGTGCGGGCGGTGAAGGGGCACGACCACCCGGCATCCCGGACGGACGACCGGGCGAGCGTGGACGGCGAGGGGCGGCTGCGGGTCGGCGCCGGGATCAACTCCCGTGACTTCAAGGACCGTGTGCCCGCACTGGTCGAGGCGGGCGCGGACGTGCTGTGCCTGGACTCCTCCGACGGCTACTCCGTGCACCAGGCGAGGACACTGGAGTTCGCCCGGGAGACGTACGGGGAGGACGTCCCCGTGGGCGCGGGGAACGTCGTGGACGGACGGGCCTTCCGCTACCTGGCGGACGCGGGCGCCGCGTTCGTGAAGGTCGGCATCGGGGGCGGGGCCATCTGCACCACGCGCGCGCAGAAGGGCATCGGCCGCGGGCAGGCCTCCGCGCTGCTCGACGTGGTCGAGGCGCGCGACGCGTACGCGCAGGAGACCGGCGTGTACGTGCCGTTGTGCTGCGACGGCGGTCTGCTGAACGACTCGCACATGGCGATGGCGCTGGCGATGGGGGCGGACTTCATCATGCTCGGCCGCTACTTCGCCCGCCTCGACGAGAGCCCTTCGCGGAAGCTGCTGATCGACGGGCAGTGGTACAAGGAGTACTGGGGCGAGGGCTCGCTGCGCGCGCAGAACGAGGCCCGCTACGGCCAGCGGGGCCGGATGGTGTTCGAGGAGGGCGTCGACGGCTACGTGCCCTACGCGGGCGGCCTGGACGACAACGTCGAGCGGACGCGGGCGAAGATCGCCTCCACGATGATCAGCTGCGGTTCGACGAACCTGCGGGACTTCCACCGTGACGCGGTGCTGGTACCGGTGTCCGCGGAGTCCTTCAAGCAGACGGGCGCCGAGGTGCAGCTGCGCCTCCCGGCCCTCACCTCCGCCGAGTGACCTGACCGGTCCGGACCGCGGTCCGGCGGCGCGGCCCCACCGGCCGGCCCGTCCCCAAGGCCGACCGGTGGGGCCGCCGCCCACCGAACCCCGCACGCCCCGCGGGACGGTGTCCCTGTGTGCCTTCGTCGCCACCCCCGAGCCGCATGAGGTCCCGCCCGGCGCGGTCGCCGCCCGCGAGCCCGCCCACATCCCCGCGGCAGTGGGCGGGCGCGACGCCCTCGCCCGCCCCAAGCGCCCGAACCGCAAGCGCCGGCGCCGCGCCTGACCGGCGGCCGTCACCCCTGGACGACGGCCGGGGAGGTCCGCAGCCAGTCCCGGTAGCGGGTGGGGGCACGGCGGGCGTCGGGGCCGCCGACGAGGACGTCGCCACGGACGACGGCGAACATGCCCGCCGTGCCGTCGGTGACCACACGGCGGCCGTCGCCGCGCGCGGCCAGCGTGATCCGGCCGATCTCGTCGAGGCCGAGGACGTCGGGTCCCGCGACGTCGACCGTCCCGTCGAGCGGCGCGGCGGTCGCGACGTCGGCGAGGGCCCGGACGACGTCCGCGGACGCGATCGGCCGCAGCGGGGTCGCCGGCAGGCGGACGACGTCGCCGTCCGCCGTCCAGGACAGCACGGCGTCCATGAACTCGAAGAACTGCGTGGCGCGGACGAGGGAGTACGGGGTGGGCCCCTGGCGCAGCAGCTCCTCCTGGAGCGCCTTCGCGCGGTAGTAGTCCAGCTCGGGGACCTGGTCGACGCCGACGATCGACAGGGCGACCTGGTGACGTACCCCGGCCTTCTCCCCCGCCCGGAGCAGGTGGCCCACGGTCGTGCGGAAGAAGTCGAGGGAGTGCTCGTCGAAGGTCGGGGAGTTGGTCACGTTGACGACCGCCTCGGCACCGTGGAGTGCCTCGTCCAGGCCGGCGCCGGTGAGCAGGTCCACCCCCGAGGACAGGGAGGCCGGGACCACGTCGTGGCCGGCGTCGCGCAGCGTGGCGACGAGCTGGGAGCCGATGAGGCCGGTGCCGCCGATGACGGTGATCTTCATGGTGTGCCTTCCTTCGTGGGTCGGTCGGACCCCGGGACGCAAACTCGGATACCCGATGTCCGAGATAATACTCGGATACTCTGTGTCCGAGTCAAATGGGGAGGCAAGGATGAAACTGTCCGGTGGCGTGGAATGGGCGCTGCACTGCTGTGTGGTGCTGACGGCGGCGAGCCGCCCGGTGCCGGCGGCCCGCCTCGCGCAGTTGCACGACGTCTCGCCGAGCTACCTGGCCAAGCAGCTGCAGGCGCTCTCCCGGGCCGGCCTCGTCCGGTCCGTGCAGGGCAAGACCGGCGGATACGTGCTGACCAGGGAGGCCGCCGAGATCTCCCTGCTCGACGTGGTGCGGGCCGTCGACGGGCCCGATCCGGCGTTCGTCTGCACGGAGATCCGGCAGCGCGGCCCCCTGGCGACCCCGCCGGAGAAGTGCGTGAGGCCGTGCCCGATCGCCCGCGCCATGGGAGCCGCCGAGGCCGCGTGGCGGGACTCGCTCGCCGGCACGACCATCGCCGACCTCGTCGCCTCGGTCGAGGGCGACAGCGGGCCCGACGCCCTCCCGGCGGTCGGCTCCTGGCTCACGTCGGGCGGTGACGCGCCCACGGACCCGGACGGCCCGTCGGCGTAGCGGCAGACCGGACCGGGGACCCGGTCCGGTCTGCGGCCACAGCACTAGGCTGACGATCATGACGCCTGTCCCGCACCGCGACGCGACCGCCCGGCCCGCCCTGCTCGACGCGCTGGAGGTGGCCTCGGACCCCGTGCAGCGCGAGGGGCTCACGGAGTCGGCCCACCGGATCCTGGCGGACCTGGTCCGGGGCGGGGCCGCGCTCGGCTGGGTCGAGCCGCCCTCGCGGGAGGAGGTGGCGAAGCTCCTGGAGCACGTCGTCTCCGCCGCACGGGCCGGGGACGGCGCCCTGCGCGTGGCCCGCGCGGACGGGCGCGTCGTCGGCCTGGGGTACTGGCTGCGCTACGCCCGGCCCACCCACCGGCCCCACGCCGACCTCGAGAAGCTCGCCGTGGACCCCGCCGCCCAGGGGCTCGGTGTCGGACGGGCGCTGACCGCCGCCCTGATCGCCGACGCCCGTACGGCGGGGATCGAGGTCCTCACGCTGGACGCGCGCGGCGACAACGCCCACGCCCTGCGCCTCTACCGGTCGCTCGGCTTCACCGAGTACGGGCGCCTGCCGGACTTCGTCGCCGTCGGGGAGCGTCGCTACGACAAGGTCTTCTGCATGCTGGACCTCCGCGAGCGGGAGTGAGTCCGTCCGGATGCCCCGAGGGGCCGTAGGGGACGGGACGCTCCGGGCGGACGCGTCAGTCCCGGACGCGCAGCAGGAGCTTGCCCGTGGAGGTGCGGCCGCCCAGCAGCCGGTGGGCCTCGGCCGCCTCGGACAGGGGGAACTCGGCCGTGACGGGCAGGGTCACCGTCCCGTCGGACACCGTCCGCAGCGCGCGCTCGGTCAGGGCGCGCGCGGCGGCGGGCGCCGTCTGGGCGAGCGACAGCACGGAGAAGCCGGATACGGAGTGGCCCTGGCCGTACAGTTCGGGCTGGCCGACCTGCCAGGGCGCGCCGCCGCCCGCGTTGCCGAAGGACACCAGGCGCCCGAAGGCGGCGAGGGCGCCCAGGCCGCGGCGCAGCGTGTCGCCGCCGACCGGGTCGAGGACGAGGTCGACTCCCCTGCCTCCGGTGGCCCGCCGGACGTCGTCGGCGAAGGTGTCGGGGCGGAAGACCTCGTCGTAGCCGTACTTCAGGGCGTACGCGGCCTTCGCCTCGGTGGAGGCGACGCCGTACACCGCTCCGGCGCCCGCCGCGCGGGCCAGTTGGCCGACGGCGGTGCCGATGCCGCCCGCCGCGCCGTGCACCAGCACGCTCTCCCCGGAGCGGAGGCGGCCCACTTCGTGGATCAGGGCGTGTGCGGTCGGCAGGACCGTGGGGAGCGTCGCCGCCGTCCGCAGGTCCAGTCCCCCGGGAAGCGGGAAGACCGTCTCGGCCCGGGCGACGACCACCTCGGCGTAGGCGCCGGAGCCGACGAGCGCGGCGACCTCCTGGCCCACCTCAAGGCCTTCGACTCCCTCGCCCAGCGCCCGGACGTGGCCGGCGACTTCGAGGCCGGGCCGGTGGGGAAGGACCTCGACGCGGTAGCCCTCCGCACGCGCCTTGACGTCAGCGAAGTTCACTCCGGCCCAGGCGACGTCGATGGCGACCTGGCCGGGACCCGGCCGGGGCGTGGCGGCCTCGACGAGTCGCAGGACCTCGGGACCGCCGTACTCGTGGAATTCGATCGCGCGCATGGACGAACCATCCTTCGAGGAGTGCCGAGTGTTCAACGGGAGGCGAACACTCGCACTGTATGATGACCATCGAACACTGGGCAAGCGCAGAAGCCCCGACGAAGGAGTGGACGGGATGGCCGAGCAGTCCGGGAGCACGGGTCACCGCGCGGCGCCCGTGCACACGCACCCCGACGACGTCGCCCTCCTCACCGCGCTCGCCGCACTCGCGGACCCCGTGCGCATCCAGCTCGTCCGGGAACTGGCCGCCCAGCCCGACTGGACGCTGAGCTGCAGCAACTTCGACGTACCCGTCGGCAGGGCCGCGAAGAGCCACCACTTCACCGTGCTGCGCGGCGCCGGCCTCGTGGAGCAGCGCGACCAGGGCCCCAAGCGGCTCAACCGGCTCCGCCGGGAGGAGTTCGACGCCCGCTTCCCCGGGCTGCTCGAACTCACCCTGCGCGCCGACGACATGGGCTGAGCGCCCCTACGACGGGAGGCCCGGCTCAGCCGACGCGGTCGGACGCCGTGACCCGGTGGGCCTCCAGGCCGGGCGTGGCGAGCAGGTCGGTGATCAGTGCCTCCGGTCCGCACACGTACGTGCTCACCAGGTCCACGTCACCGCCCACGCACCAGGCCCGGTCCTCGGGCCACCACAGGTCGGGGAGTTCGGCGAAGGGGTCGAGGAGTTCGGGGGAGACGGAGTCGGCCAGGGTTCCGGACAGCAGCAGCTCGTCCCGGTGCGGGGTCGGGAAGGTGGGGATCCCGTCCCAGTCCCAGCGTCCGTACCCGTGCCACAGGCCGTACCAGCACCGTTCCGGCGTGGCCGTGTGCCGCGCGAGGACGGGGACGAGGGCGCGTGCCACGCCGGGGGGCGTGGGGCCTTCGGCCGGGTGCTCGTCCCACACTCCGGGGAGGCCGTACTCCTCCGCGTTCTGGTAGAACCGCCGCGCGCCGATCACCTCGTACCAGTCCGTCAGCGCCTCGACCCGCCCGCCCCGGGCGGCGGCCACCGTGTCCCAGCGGACCGGTTCCTCGTCGAGCGCCGCGGGGTGCAGGACCCGCGCGTACGCCGGGAAGCCGGGCGCGGCGACGCCGGCGACGGTGCCGAAGTCACCGTGTCCGGGGTGGCGTTCGGTCAGCCAGTGGGCGGGAGCGAGGTCGTCGGTCTCGACGCGCAGGCGTCCGTACGTCGCGGGGCCGGGCTCGCTGCCCGAGCGGATCCATCCGTCCATGCGCACAGTCTGCCCCGCGCACCGTCTGCCCCGGCCGGTGCCCGTGGCCGGTCGGCGCTTGGGCCGCCACGGTCGAGGCGCCGCGCGCGGGCCTCGCCTTGCCGGGCGGGGCGGGGTCGCGGGGTTACGGTCGGCGGCATGGTTGGTGATCGTCAAGGGTGGCTCCGGTGCCTGCTCGCCGGTGCCGTGTTCGTCGTGGGGATGACCGGCACCACGCTGCCGACGCCGCTCTACCCCCTGTACCAGGAGAAGTTCGGGTTCTCCGAGCTGACGGTGACCGTCGTCTACGCCGTGTACGCCTTCGGGGTCATCGGCGTCCTGCTCCTGGCGGGCAACGCCTCGGACACCGTCGGCAGACGGCCCACGCTGCTGTGGGGGCTCGGCTTCGCCGCGGCGAGCGCGGTCTGCTTCCTGAGCGCCGACGCCCTGGCGTGGCTGTACGCGGGCCGGCTGCTGTCGGGCCTGTCGGCGGGTCTGTTCACCGGGGCCGCCACCGCGTACGTCATGGACCTCGCTCCGCCCGGCGGCCAGTCCCGGGCGACGCTCGTGGCGACGGCCGCCAACATGGGCGGCCTCGGCTGCGGGCCGCTGCTCGCCGGGCTGCTCGCGGAGTACGCCCCGGAACCGCTGCTGCTGCCGTTCGCGGTGCACCTCGCCCTGGTGGCCGTGTCGGCGGTCGTCCTCCTGCGGCTGCCGGAGACGGTGCGGGACGCGCGGCCGCTGACCGCCGTACGGCCCCAGCGGCCGGCGCTGCCCGCCCAGGTCCGTCCGGTGTTCGTGCCCGCGGCCATCGCCTCCTTCGCGGGGTTCGCCCTGTTCGGGGTGTTCACCTCGGTCAGCCCCGCGTTCCTCGCGCGGTTCCTGCACGTCGACAACCACGCCGTGAGCGGTCTGATCGTCGCCCTCGCGTTCTTCTCCTCCACGGCCGGGCAGCTCGCCGTCGGACGCTTCGGGGTGTCCCGGTCCCTGCCGCTGGGCTGCGCCGTGCTCTTCGCCGGTCTGGCCTTCCTGGCGGGCGCGCTCTCCGTGGAACTGCTCGCGCTCGTGGTCCTCGCGGCCGTGGTCGGCGGGGTGGGGCAGGGGCTCTCCTTCCGCGCGGCGATGTCCGCGGTCGCCTCGGCCGCGCCGGTGGAACGGCGCGCGGCGGTGATCTCGGCCCTGTTCGTCGTCGCCTACACGGGCATCTCGATCCCGGTCATCGGGGTCGGCCTCCTCGCCGAGCCGCTCGGCCTGGAGCAGGCGGGGCTGGTCTTCACCGGCTGCATGCTGTTCCTGGTCACCTCGGCCGCCGTCTACCTGCTGCGCCGTCCGGTGCGCACGGCGCAGCCCTGACTCAGGCCCCTATGACGTCCCGGGCAGTCGGACGGTGACGAGGAGGCCCCCGGCGGGGCGGGGGGCGAGGTCGAGGGTGCCGTCGTGGGCGCGGACGACGCTGTGCACGATGGCGAGGCCCAGGCCGACGCCGGCGTGCTCGGGGGTGCGGACGCGGTCCGTTCCGCGCCGGAAGGGTTCGGTGAGGGTCGGTACGAGTTCCGGCGGGAGCGGACGCCCGGTGTTCTCGACCCGCAGGACGCTCGTGTCGCCGTCCGTCCCGGTGCTGACCGTCACGGTGCCGGCCTCGGGGAGGTTGTGGACGAGGGCGTTCTGGACGAGGTTCGTCACCATCCGCAGCAGCAGCTCGGGGGAGCCGCTCGCCGTGGCCGCCCCGCCGGTGACGTCGAGGGTGATCCGGCGCCGTTCGGCGAGGGGCAGCAGGGTTTCCGCGGCTTCCTCCGCGAGGAGGGAGAGGTCGACACTCTCGCGCTGGACCGGTGTGCGGTCGGCGCGGCTGAGCAGGAGGAGCGCTTCGGTGAGGGCGATCGCGCGCGTGTTGGCGGCGTGGAGCCGTTCGACGACCTGGCCCGGGTCCCGCGTGGGGTCCTGGCGGGCCACGTCGAGGAGGGTGCGCGAGACGGCGAGCGGGGTGCGCAGTTCATGGGAGGCGTTGGCGGCGAACCGTCGCTGCTCGGCGACGTGGGACTCAAGCTGTTCGAGCATCGAGTCGAACGCGTCGGAGAGTTCACGGAACTCGTCCCGGCGGCCCTCCATGCGGATGCGGTGCGACAGCGTTCCCTTCCCCGCCGTGCGCGCCGCGGCCGTGATCCGGGTGAGCGGTGCGAGCATCCGGCCGGCCAGGAGCCATCCCCCGACGAGGCCGAACACGAGCAGGAAGGCCATCGCCACCGCCGCGGCGGGGGCGAAGGTGTGCACGAGCAGATAGCGGTTGGGCGAGATCCCGAGGAGGCCCCGCTCGTTGTCGGGGACGTACCGCAGCAGGAAGCCCCACACCACGGCCAGCAGGAGGGCACCGGCGACGGCGAGGAATCCGGCGTAGCTGAGGGTGAGCCTCAGCCGGGCGCTGAGCCCCGGGCGCCTATCCACGCGGCAGGCCGGTGTCGATCCGGTAGCCGACGCCCGGCACCGTCGCGATGACCCACGGCTCGCCGAGCCGTTTGCGCAGGGCGGAGACGGTGATGCGCACGGCGTTGGTGAGGGGGTCCGCGTTCTCGTCCCAGGCCCGTTCGAGGAGGTCCTCGGCGCTGACGACCCCGCCGTCGGCGGCGATCAGGACGTCGAGGACGGCGAACTGCTTACGGGTGAGCGCGACGTAGCGCCCGTCGCGGAACACCTCCCGGCGGAAGGGGTCGAGCCGCAGGCCCGCGAGTTCACGGACCGGAGGCCTGAGGTGGGCGCGCCTGCGGTCGAGCGCCCTGAGCCGCAGCACGAGCTCCCGCAGGTCGAACGGTTTGGTGAGGTAGTCGTCGGCGCCGAGCTCGAACCCGGATGCCTTGTCGTCGATCCGGTCGGCGGCGGTGAGCATGAGGATCGGGATGCCGCTGCCGGAGGCGACGATGCGCCGGGCGACCTCGTCGCCGGAGGGGCCGGGGATGTCACGGTCGAGGACCGCGAGGTCGTAGGAGTGGACGCCGAGGAGCTCCAGGGCGGAGTCGCCGTCCCCGGCGATGTCGGCGGCGATCGCCTCCAGGCGCAGACCGTCACGGACGGCCTCGGCCAGATGGGGCTCGTCCTCCACGATCAGTACACGCATGTCCCCCAGCCTAAGCAGCGCCGGATATCGCCGGCGTATGCGCGGGCGGGCGCTGCCGCCACCAGCGCCGCGAGGCCAGCGCGGCCAGGACGGCGCCGGCCGTGTTGACCAGGACGTCGTCCACGGAGGAGACCCGGTCGAGGCGCAGGACGTACTGCGCGGTCTCGATCAGGACCGAGCAGCCCGCGCCGAGCGCGAGGATCCGGGGCAGGGACGCCAGGGCCGCCCAGCGCATCGGGGCGAAGAAGCCCAGGGACGCCAGCACCAGCAGGTTCCCGGTGATTCCGAGCGGTCCCATGGTGACCAGGTCCCGCAGCGGCACCAGGTTCACCCGGCCGGGGACGGTACCGGCCCCGGCGCCCGGCATCATGGTCAGCCACAGGAACGGCACGGTCCCGTGGACCGTGCCCACCTCGGCCAGCGACGTCCGCCAGGCCGAGGGGACCCCGCCGGCACGGCGGCGGCGGGCCAGTGCCCACGCCACGAGCACGGCCGCGGGCAGCGTGACCAGGGTCATGAGCACCACGCCGTTGAACGTGTCGAGGCAGCCGTGCCACCGCCCCGCCGCACACCGGGGCGCGGCCATCAGGAGCGGGCCCCGCAGGACCCACCCGGCGGCCGCCAGGCACAGGAGCGCCGGGCCGAGGAGAGCGGCTGTGCGCGGGAGGCGGGGGCGTGGTGACGGGGACACGTGCTGGTTCATGCGCCCATGGGACACGACGGGGCGTTGCGGCGGCGTACGCGGTTCTCGATACGCCCGCGATACCCGTACCGCCCGGCCGCCCTCCCTGGGCAGGCCCGGAGAGGTCCACGGACGGAGCGGGCCCGCAGGCCGTCCCCGCCGCGCGGGCCTATCGTGGGGGCAGTCTCTCGGCTGGACCCGCGGCGGACGGGCAGGTGAAGGGTGAACGGACCCGGGATCGACTACGAGGCGGTGTTCCAGGCCCTGCCGGCCGCCGCGGCGCTGCTCACCCCCGGGCTCGTGTACGCGGACGTCAACGAGGCGTTCCTGACGATCTCGGGCCGGACGCGCGAGCAGCTCCTCGGCCGCTACCTCTTCGACGTCTTCCCCGACAACCCGGGCGACCCGTCCGCGACCGGCATGCGCAACCTGCGCGCCTCCCTGGAGCGGGTCCTGGCCACCGGGGAGCGCGACACCATGGCCCTCCAGCGCTACGACGTCGAGTCCGTCGACCGGCCGGGGCAGTGGCAGGAGCGGTACTGGAGCCCGGTCAACGTCCCCGTCCTCGCGCCCGACGGCTCGGTCGCCCTGGTCCTGCACCGCGTGGAGGAGGTCACCGAGCTGATCCAGGCCCGGCGAGCGCCCGGGGGCGACCGTGCCCGGGTGCTGGAGTCCGAGCTGTTCACCCGTGCCAGGGAACTCCAGGACGTCAACGACCGGCTCCGCCGGGCCCACGCCCAGGAGCGCGAGGTGGCGCTCCACCTCCAGAAGGCGATGCTGCCCCCGCCGCACCCGCTCGGCCATCACCTCGCCGCCGTGCGCTACCGTCCCGCCGCCGCCGCGCTCAACGTCTGCGGCGACTGGTACGACCTGGTGGAGCTGCCCGGCCGCACCGCCGTCGCCGTCGGTGACGTCGTCGGCCACGGCCTTCGTGCCGCCGGTGTCATGGGTCTGCTCCGCAGTGCCCTGTCGGCCGCCTCCCGCGTCGCCGAGGGCCCCGCCCAGGCCCTCGACGTCCTCGACCTGTACTCCCGTGACGTCCCGGGGGCCGAGTCCACCACCGCCGTGTCGGTCGTCATCGACTGGGAGAGCCGCGTCCTCACGTACAGCAGCGCCGGCCATCCCCCGCCCGTCCTCTGCCACCCCGACGGCGGCGTGGAGTTCCTCGACCGCGCGACGGATCCCCCGCTCGGCGCCCTGCCCGAACCGGCGCACCGGCCGCAGGCGCGGACCGGTTTCCGTGAGGGTTCGGTGCTGGCCCTGTACACCGACGGCCTCGTCGAGCGCCGCCGTGAGGACATCGACGCGGGTCTGGGGCGGCTCGCCGAAGCGCTGGCCCGGCACCGTACGGCCGTCCCCGAGGTCCTCGCCGACACCCTGCTCACGGAACTCGCCCCGGCGGCCGGACCCACCGACGACACGGCCCTGGTCCTCCTGCGTCTCTGACGCGTACGGAGGACGGGCGGTCGCCCACGCCGGGCGGGGCCGTGGCACGGGAACCGCGTGGCGCCGGAGCGCGTCCGTCCACACGTTCGCAAGATCACGAGAGCCGCGAGGAGTCGCGCATGACGAGGACGGCCGCCCGCTATCTGTACCTGGCGCGCCACGGTGAGGCGACCGAGGACGAGACCGCGCTGAGCGAGCGGGGACGCCGCCAGGCCGTCCTGCTCGGCGAGCGGCTCCGGAAGGCCCCGCTGACGGCGATCCACCACGGTCCGCTGCCCCGCGCGGCGCAGACCGCCCGGCTGGTCGCGGAGCAGCTCGACGGGGTTCCCCTGCGGATGTCGGCGCCGGCCGGCGACTACGTCCCGTACGTGCCGCGGCGCGAGGAGCTGCCCGAGCGGTCCGCCGACGCGATGCTCGGGTTCCTGGCCCAGTTCCCGCCGGAGGAGCGCGAGCAGGGCCCGGGCCTCGCCGCCGAGGCCCTGGCCCGGTTCACGGGCCCCGTCGAGGGCGACCAGCCGGTCCACGAGCTCGTCGTCACGCACAACTTCCTGCTGGCCTGGCTCGTCCGGGAGGCGCTCGAAGCCCCGCGGGCGCGGTGGATGGGCATCAACCACGCCAACGCCGCGCTGACCGTCATCCGCTACACGGAGGAGCGCGCCCCGGCCGTGCTCTTCCTCAACGACACCGGGCACCTCCCCGGGGAGCTGCGCTGGACCGGCTTCCCTCCCGAGCTCCACGTCTGACGGCGGTGGGACGGCCGCGGCCCGGGCCCGGAGGCAATCGGTCCGGATCGTGGACGGCCCGAGCCCTTGATCGCGGCCTCTCCGGTGACCATGATCATCAGGACGAGACACCCTTCCGGAGAGGTACTGATCCCCTCATGCGCGTCAAAGCCTTCGACCACCTCGTGCTCAACGTGACCGACGTCGACAAAGCCCTCGACTTCTACACCGGGGCCCTGGGCCTCGCTCCGGAGCGGGTCGAGGAGTGGCGGGCCGGCAAGGTGTCGTTCCCGTCGGTGCGGATCAACGAGACCACCGTCATCGACCTGTTCTCCCGGCCCCGGGGCGAGTCCAACGTCGACCACATCTGCCTGGTCGTGGACCCCCTGGACTGGCAGGAGGTCATCGACTCCGGCACGTTCGAGGTCCTGGAGGGCCCGGTCCCCCGCTGGGGCGCGCGCGGCTCGGCCCAGTCGGTCTACGTGAAGGACCCCGACGGCAACACGGTCGAGCTGCGCTGGTACCCGGAGGACGTCGAGAACTGACCGGGCACGGGACAGGCCGCTCCCCCGCCCGCTAACGTACCGGCGAGTAGCGAGAGTGGGGCAGTCCCCCACGGTGCGAGGGGAGCGGGCCATGGACCGTCAGTGGAGCCTTGAGGAGAGCACGGTCGTCGACGCGCCGCCGGAGCGCGTGTACCGGCTGGTCTCGGACCTGCGGAACATGGGCCGCTGGAGCCCGGAGTGCCGCCGCGTGTGGGTGCTGCGCCCTCCGGCGCGCACCGGCACCCGGTTCGTCGGGTTCAACCGCCGCGGACCGTTCCTCTGGCCGACCCTCGGGCGGATCAGCCGGATGACCCCGGACAGCGAGTTCGTCTTCGACATCAGCGTCTTCGGGCTGCCGATCGCGCGCTGGGGCTACCGTTTCGAGCCCGAGGGCTCGGGGACCCGGCTCACCGAGTTCTGGCAGGACCTGCGCACCGACGGGTACCGCGCCCGGGCGGCCGACGCGCTGGGCACGGTCTTCGCCGGGACGAACCCGGCCCGCCGGATCGCGCTCAACCGGGCCGGGATGCGCACCACCCTCGAACGCATCGCCCGCACGGCGACGTCCGGCGGCTGACCGGGGCACCGGGGGTCACCAGTCGATGTGCGCCGCGATCCACTCGGCCAGGCCGTCCTCGTCCTCGACGGGCGGGAGTTCGGGCGCGCAGTCGAGCGGGCTGCAGGACAGCTGGAGGTGGGTGAGGTAGCCGTACGGGCCGTTGTCGGGCGCGGGCCCCAGGACCAGGGCGTGGGTGGCGGTCCGCCAGACGCGGTGGGTGAGCGCGGGCCCCGTGACCAGGCTGTCGGCAGCCGGCGCCGTGCGTTCGGGCGATGTGCCGAGGTGCTCGGTCACCACCCGCGCGGCCTCCGTGAGGACCGCCTCGCACGCCTCGGCGGTGCTCGGGCGGCTGCCGGTCCAGCCGGGCTGCTCGCTCCACCGGTCCATGAGCCCGTGCAGCCAGGAGCCGTTGGCCATGTCCTCGTCGTGCGGGTCGACGGGGTACAGCTCCCCGAAGACCAGGAAGGTCCGGGCCTCCTGGCATCCGAAGGGGCTGCCGACGTCCGTGCAGAGCACGTGGCCGTGCCCGGTCCGGTACGACTCGCAGACCAACGACTCCTCCCGGACCCACCCCCGGAGGTCGGTCTCGGCGTCGACGGCGTCACCGTCGTCGTCCGGGACGGGCGGCACGGCCGGCAGCGCCACGAGTTCGGCTACGGCCGCGGGAGTCAACGGCCGGTGGGCGAGGGCACGGACGGGAACAGACATGCGCACCACAGTAGATCGGCTCCGGGGGCGCGCCGACACCGGGAAGGACGCCCTCCGGTGACTACCGCCGCCGGGTGCCCGGGCCGCCCTGGCGGCGCCCGGTGAGGTTCCGGCCGAGGGCCAGGACGCTGAGGCCGAACATCAGCACTCCCAGGGGGACATGGAGGGACGCCTCGTGCGCGATCCCCAGCACCACCTGGGCCGAGGCGAGGACGAGGAAGCCGGTCGAGTAGAGGATGGGCCTCGGCGAGCCGCCGCCGGGCTTCCAGGCGAGGACCGCCGCGAGCACGTAGAGCATGGTCGCGCCGTACATCACGCGTGCCCCGACGCCGTGCAGCAGCTCGCCGTGCGACGAGGAGAGCAGCAGCCCGGCGGTGGAGGCCTGGAAGAAGAGCGTGACGGTCTGCAGGGCTATCGAGACCTGGAGGAAGGTGCGGACGCCGCTGCCCTGAACTGCCGTGGTCTGTGCGGTGGTGGCCATGACGTGATCCTCTTCTTCTGCCTCGCGGCGGTGGCTCGGTAGTGTCTCGTCCGTACGACGACGCAGGCCCGTGAAATGTGAGGCGGGGCCGGAAGACTGGGAGCAGCCGCGATCATGAGCATCCCCACCGCACCGGGGCACGACCGGTCCGATCCGGACCTGGCCGTGGTCGTCGGAGAGCGGCGCCGGCTGATCAACCTCGGCTACCGGCTGCTCGGTTCGGTCGCCGAGGCCGAGGACGCGGTGCAGGAGACGTACGCCCGCTGGTACGCGATGTCGCCGGAGCGGCGCGGGGCCGTCGACTCCCCCGGGGCCTGGCTGACGACGGTGGCCGGGCGGGTCTGCCTGGACATGCTCGGCTCGGCGCGTGTCCGGCGCGAGCGCTACGTCGGTACGTGGATCCCGGAGCCGCTGCCCGACCGTGCGGAGTGGTCGAGCGTCCGGGCGGGCGGCGACCGGTCCGAGCCCGCCGACCCGGCCGACCGGATCACCCTGGACGAGTCGGTGAACATGGCGTTCCTCGTGGTACTGGAGTCGATGACCCCGGCGGAGCGCGTGGCGTTCATCCTGCACGACGTCTTCGGGTACCCCTTCGCCGAGGTGGCCGACATCGTCGGCCGCTCCCCCGCGGCCTGCCGGCAGTTGGCCTCCTCGGCCCGTCGGCGGGTCCGCGCCGCGCGGACCCCGGCCGTCCCGGCGGCCCGGCAGGCCGCCCTGGTACGGGACTTCAAGGAGGCCTGGGAGGCCAGGAACATCAAGGCCCTGGTCGATCTGCTCGACCCCGGCGCGACGATGGCGGCCGACGGCGGCGGGCTGGTCGGCGCCGTGCTCCGCCCGGTGGAGGGCAGCGCGCTGATCGCCCAGTACCTCGTCCACATCGCCGACAAGGCGCCCGGGCTGACCCTGCTGGAACGGACGGTCAACGGGATGCCGGGACTGGTCGCCCAGAACGCCGGTGTCACCGTGACCGTGGCGGCGTTCGAACTGGCCGGGGAGCGGGTCGCCCGCATCTGGGCCGTCCGCAACCCGGAGAAGCTCCGCCCGTGGACGGAGCGCGGTACCGGCTGACGGTCACGCGGCGGGCGGGAGCTTCTCACGCACCCACGCCGGGTCGGGGTTGGTGAACGGCCTGCCCTCCACGACCACGGTGGGCACCGTCTCGTCGCCGTCGTTCGCGGCTCGCACGACCGCCGCCCCGTCCGGGTCGCGCCAGATGTTCACCCAGTACGCCCCGCGGGCGCGGCGGCCCAGCCGGAACCTCAGCCGGAGGCAGAACTGGCATCCCGGCCGCCAGTAGACGACGGGCCGCCCGTCGGCCTCGCTGCGGCGCCGGGCCTCCTCCGCGCCGATCGACCTCGGGAAGACCAGCGGCGAGTTCACTCCCGCGATGAGCGCGAACAGCACGAGGAGCAGCGCGCCTTCGCCGGGATCGCCCTTGGCGACGAGCCCCGCGGCGACGAGTGAGCCGGTGAGGAAGAGCAGCATCGGCAGGATCCAGGCGCGCATCATGCACCGCAGGCTACCGACGGACCGTCACCGGGCCGTCGACGGGGCACTCGGCCGACTGATGCGGAATTGATCCGTCCGGATAATCTGGGCTCGTGGGAGCGGTCGGCGACGAGGAGCACGCGGTGCGGATGGACGAGCGGTCGCCGATCGACACGGGCGCGGCCGGCCCGGAGGCCGCCGACCCGGACGCCGGCCGGCTCGCCACCGTGATGCACGTGGCGTTCTTCGTCCTGCTGTGCTCGTCACTGACCCGGTATCTGATCGTCCACCCCGGCGCCCCCGGCACCCCCTGGGTGCTCGTCCTCGCGATCCTCCTGGCCCTGCTGTACGTGCTCGGGCCGGTCCTCGGCCCCCGCGAGGCCTACGGGCGCCCCGCCGGGCCCACCACGGGCCACGGGCTCTGGCTCGCGGCCGTCGTCGCGACTTGGCTGGCCCTCGTGGGCCTCGCGCCGAGCTTCGAGTGGTGCGCGGTGCCGCTCTTCTACACGGGCCTGCGCTCGCTGCGCACCCGGTCCGCGATCATCCTCGTCGCGCTGCTCACCGCCATCGTCGTGGGCGCCCAGGTGAAGCTGCGACTGCGGTTCGGCTTCGACCCGAACCT
Organism: Streptomyces sp. NPDC096079; assembly: GCF_040303145.1. NCBI lineage: Bacteria > Bacillati > Actinomycetota > Actinomycetes > Kitasatosporales > Streptomycetaceae > Streptomyces > Streptomyces sp. NPDC096079. The sequence goes on along the minus strand of NZ_JBEOST010000006.1, from coordinate 169,166 downwards.
GCTGTTCGCGCCGCCCGCCGTCGCCGCCGTCGCCACCGCCGTCTTCATCCACTCCCAGCGCCAGGCCGACCGGCTGCGGACCGTCATCCTCGACCTGGTCCGCACCCGCCGCGAACTGGCCACGACCGAGCGCCGCGAGGGCACCCTCGCCGAGCGCCAGCGCCTCTCGACGGAGATCCACGACACGCTCGCCCAGGGCCTGTCGAGCCAGCGGATGCTGCTCCAGGCCGCCGACCGGCTCTGGGACACCGATCCGGTCGCCGCCCGCCGCCACATCCGTACGGCGGGGTCCATCGCCGAGCACAACCTCGCCGAGGCCCGGCGCTTCGTGCACGACCTGGCCCCCGCCGACCTCGCCGGAGGCGCCCGCCTCGACGAGGCGCTGCGCGGCCTCGCCGAGCGCGAGTCCACCGACACCCTCCGGGTCCTGTTCCACCAGGACGGCACTCCCTCCGCCCCGCTGCCCGACCGCGTCCAGGCGGCGTTGCTGCGGATCGCGCAGGGCGCGCTGGCGAACGTCCGCGAACACGCCGGCGCGGGCACGGCGGCCCTGACCCTCAGTCATCTGGACGACCAGGTCGTCCTGGACATCGCCGACGACGGCCGCGGCTTCGACCCCGCCGAGCGGCCCGGCGGTGTCCGCGGCCACGGCCTGCCCGCCATGCGCGCGCGGGTCCGGCAGCTCGGCGGCGCCCTCACCATCGAGTCGGCTCCCGGCGAGGGGACGGTCCTGACCGCGGTCATCCCCCTGTCGCCACCCTCCTGACCCGAGCGCGAGCCGGGCGCCCCGCCGCGTCAGCCGGATGGGCATCGCCCGTTCCGGTGGAATGGCCGAACTGTGCGTAGACCAGATAGGTGCCTGAGGCATGTAGTGGAGAAGGCACCACAAGTCCCTGCCGCCGATGCGTTCCAAGCGAGGCCCCCGTGACGAAAGCCGTGGCGTTCCCCCAGGACCGGACCTGCCCCTACCACCCGCCCACCGCCTACCCCCGGACCGAGGAGGAGCGCCCGCTGTCGCGGGTCACCCTGTGGGACGGGAGGCCGGTGTGGCTGGTCACCGGGCACACGACCGCCCGTACCCTCCTGGCGGACCAGCGCCTGTCCACCGACTCCACCCGCCCCGACTTCCCGCTCCCGACGGAGCGCGCGGCCTCGCTCCGCCGGCGCCGGCGCGCCGCACTGCTCGGCTGGGACGACCCCGAGCACAACGCCCAGCGGCGGAAACTGATCCCCAGCTTCACCCTCAAGCGCGCCGAGACCCTGCGGCCCCGCATCCAGGAGACCGTGGACCGCCTCCTGGACGCGATGGAGGCGCAGGGACCGCCGGCCGAGCTGGTGAGCGCGTTCGCGCTGCCGGTGCCGTCGATCGTCATCTGCGACCTGCTCGGGGTGCCGTACGCGGACCACGACTTCTTCGAGGAGCAGTCGCGCCGCCTGCTCCGCGGTCCGACGGGCGCGGACACCGAGGACGCCCTGGCCCGGCTGGAGGACTACCTCGGCGACCTGATCGACCGGAAGCGCGGCAAGCCCGGTGACGGCGTCCTCGACGACCTGGTGGGACGCGGCTCCGGAGAGGGCGGTCCCGAGCGGCAGGAGCTGGTCCAGCTCGCGACGATCCTCCTGGTCGCGGGCCACGAGACCACGGCGAACATGATCTCGCTCGGCACGTACACGCTGCTGCGGCACCCGGAACGGCTGGCCGAGCTGCGGGCGGATCCCGGGCTCGTGCCCACCGCCGTCGAGGAGCTGCTGCGGTTCCTGTCGATCGCCGACGGACTGCTCCGGGTCGCGCGCGAGGACATCGATGTCGACGGGACGGTGATCCGCGCCGGCGAGGGCGTCGTCTTCTCGACCTCGGTCATCAACCGGGACGCCGCCACCTACAGCGATCCGGACAGCCTGGACTGGAACCGGTCCGCCCGCCACCACGTGGCCTTCGGTTTCGGCATCCACCAGTGCCTCGGGCAGAACCTCGCCCGCGCGGAACTGGAGATCGCGCTCGGTACGCTCCTGCGCCGGCTGCCGGGGCTGCGCCTCGCCGTGCCCGCCGACGAGATCCCCTTCAAGCCGGGCGACACGATCCAGGGGATGCTCGAACTCCCCGTCACGTGGTGAGAGGAGCGGTGCGGAGGATGGCGAAGGCAGCGGTGCGCATCTCGATCGACGGGGACGTCTGCATCGGCGCGGGGCAGTGCGCCCTGACGTCCCCGGACTTCTTCACCCAGGACGACGACGGCTTCGGGACGGTCGTTCGGGGCCGCGAGGCCGGCACCGGGACCCTGGTCGCGGAGGCGGCCCGCGCCTGCCCCGTACAGGCGATCACCTTGCACGACACGGCCGACGAGGCGGGTACCTGACGGCCGTACGAGGGCGCACGGGAGTCGGCCGCCGGAGCGGCGCCGAATCCCGTGCGAGAGGGACGGCGCGAGGGACGGCGCGAGGACCGTACGCAGGGTCCCGCGCGTCCCGTCGCGTGGAGTCCGGACCTCGGTGGGGCGGCGGTCAGATCCGCGTCGACAGCGGGACGGTGATCTGCTTCAGCCAGCTGCCGGCGGCGAAGTCGCGGGCCTTGACGACGACACGGTCCCGGTGGACCTCCACCTGGAGCCCCTGGTTGAACGTCCCGGGGACGGAGACCTCGCCGCCCTGGCCGTCGTCCGTGTAACCCGTCTGCACCGCACCCGTGTTGATCACCGAGAAGCCGTCCAGGTTGGCGGTGCCGGGGACGACCCTGCGCACGTACCAGTCCGAGAGCCCGAGGTCCCAGTGCGTGTGGCCGCAGAAGAGGAAGACGTCACGGTGCCGGCCGAGGATCGCGAGGAGCCGGTCCGCCTGGAGGTAGTCGCGCGAATACAGCCGGTTGTGGCTGCCGGACACGGTGTTGGGCAGCGGGTGGTGCGTGACCACCATGACGGGCTTGCGCCGCCGGGCCCAGTGGGCGAGGCGCTCCTCCAGCCAGGTGAACTGGGCCTCGCTGAGCCACACCTCGTCCCAGAGCTTCGGGTCGTGGAAGTGCATGTACTTCTCGGTGCCGAGGCTGAGCACCGGAATGCCGCCGAACGAGTGCTCCGCGTACACCGTGTTGCGTCCGGCGAAGTGGAAGAAGCTCCGGAACAGCGAGTCCTCGGTGGTGCCGTTGGGCCAGGTGTCCTGCGCGAGCGTCGACGGGTCGCGCCACTTGGGGACGTAGAACTCGTGGTTCCCGATGGCCCAGGCGACCGTGCTCGTACGGGTGTGACGCGCGAGTTCGGCGGTGACGGCCGCGTACTCGGCGTCGTAGCCGCGCGGGGTGATGTCGCCGGCGACGGCGAGGCCCGAGCCCGCCGGGTTGGTCCGGCGCATGTCCTCCAGGGCGACCCCGAGGTCCCGGAGATCCCCCTGGATGTCGCTGATGACGTTGAACGTGGTGACCGGACGGCCGGGTGCGGCGTGCGGACCGGACTGCGCCAGGGGCGCCGCGCCCACCGGCACCTGGGAGGCGGCGACGGCGCCGACCGCTCCTGTCGCGACGGTGAGCAGTGACCTGCGATCCACGGGGAGTTCCTCTCGGGGGCGGCGGCGGCCGGCACACACGCGTCCCCGGCCACCGCGCTTCGAACCAGACCCGTTATGGATATGTGACCCATGCGACCCGTCACCCCGCGTCGGATGTCCGGAGGATGAACGGGTGCCGACGGAATGACGGAGCGATCGGGTGTCAGGCCGCCCGGCGTGACCGGAGCAGCCGGAGCCCCTTCAGCAGCAGCGCGATGCCCATCAGGGCGAGGCCGACGATCCCCAGGGGGATGTTGGCGAGGCCGAGGCCGGCGAGGAGCAGGATCCCGCTGACCGAGTCGAGCACGTCGAGCCTGTGGTCGAGCCGCCGCTCGGGCGGGGACTGACGCAACCGGCGCAATACGGAGACGAAGGAGAGGAGCTGGAGCACTGCGAGGGCGAGGAGCACCCAGCGGAAGGCATTCGGTATGTCCACGCCGTCAATGTACGGGGGCACCCGGCGCTCACTCCGCCTTGCTCGTTCGGTTCTTCCTCGTGTGGTTCTTCGTCGTGTGGTTCTTCGTCGCCTCCAGGCCGAGGCGGGCGCGCTCGGCGATTCCGTCGGCGAGCTTGCTCGTGACCGAACCGGCCCTGTCGAGGGTCTCGTTGCCGAGGTTCCTGGCGGCGCCGACGCCCTTCGCACCCGTCTCCAGGGCCTTGTCCCGAGCCGCCGCCGCCGCTTGTGCCCACCGTCGCGTCTGCGCCGACGTGTCACCGGACTCGATGCCGAGCCGCTCGTGGAACTCCTGCACGCCGAGGGCGACGTCGTTGCTCGACCGGACCACGGCCGGGGACTTGGCCGGATGCAGCAGCACCTTCGCGTTGGCCGTCCCGGCGGCCGCGTTCATCCGGGCCACCAGACGTGCGGTGCTCCTCGCGATGACGTCGAGCCGGGTCTTCCGGGCCGCCTTCAGCCCGAGGCGATGCCCGTCCAGCTCCTCCGGGGAGTCGTCGAGCACGCGGTCGAGTTCGAGCACGGCGACGGCGTCCTGGAGACGGAAACAGCGGGCCAGCACGGCGAGCCACTCCCGCACCAGCGGCTCGGCCTCCCTGGCCGCCGTCGCGAGGTCGCCGATCCGGGTCTTGCGCTCCATCTTCTCCGCGATCGCGTCGAGTTGGAGCAGTGCGTACGCCTGGGTGTCCGCGAGCGTCGTGGGCGCGGTCTGCACCTTCGACCACGTGACCTCGTCGACCCTCCCCCGGTTCTCCCGGATCAGCATGGCTTCCTCCACCACGAAGCCCACTCCGATCATGCGGGCCACCACGGCGTCCTTCTGGGCACGCCGCACGTCGTCGACCTTCTCGTCGATCGCGGCGAGATAGTCGGTGATCTCGTCCATGGCCTGCTGCATCGCGAGCTGGGCCATGATCCCCGCGGCACCGGCGAGCATGGCCGGGTTGGTCAGCAGGGCCCTGGGCGCCTTGACGATGTCCACGAAGCCCTTGATCTGCCCCTTGGGTCCCTTCAGTACGCCTGTGCCGAGACCCGTCTTCGCGTTCTCCCGCAGCCCGTACTTCTTGACGAGGTGCGCCGACTCCCGGCTCAGCTTCACCCAGCGGCCGGACTCGGCGGCGACCTCCGCACCCGTCTGCGCGACCGAGGCCCCGGCGCCGAGGAGGGACCTGAGCCGTCCCAGCCCGAGGTCCTTGGACGCCAGCCCCTCCGAGACGAGGAAGCGTTCCACGTCCGCCGGCGTCCCGATGACCGCCAGCCCCTCGCCGTCACTGATCAGCTGAACCTCGTCGCCCATCGCCCGCTCCCCCCTGTGGATCCTCCAGAGCGAGGGTAGCCGTGCAGCGGCGCGGCGAACGACGTTGAGGGAACGGGGGCTTGAGCATCCCGGACACGCCAGGGCCGCGGACCCGCCAGGGCCGCGCACGATCGACGGAGGTACCGCTCATGCACGCCGACACCGACCGCCCCACGCTCCTGCTGGTTCACGGAGCCTGGCACGGGGCCTGGTGCTGGGATTCCGTACGCGCCGAACTCGACGCCGCCGGCTGTCGGTCCCGGACCGTCGACCTGCCCAGCGCCGGACCCGCGACGGCCGAGCGCTCCCGTCCTGTGGGGATGCTGGACGACGCGGAGGCCGTCCGGGACGCGTTGCGGCGCGTCGACGGGCCCGTGGTGGTGGTCGCCCACTCCTACGGCGGCGTCCCCGTCACGCAGGCCGTCGCGGATGCCGCGAACGTCGTGGGGGCGGTGTACGTCGCCGCCTTCCAGCTGGACGCGGGCGAGAGCATGGTCACGTTCCTCGGGACCCCCGTACCCGACGACGGCTCGGGCCATGCCCCGCCGTACGAGGACGCCCGGCGGATACTCTTCGGCGACGTTCCCCGGGCCGACGCCGAGCGCGCCGTGGCCCGGCTGCGTCCGCAGAGCGTCCGTTCCTTCACGGAGCCCGTCACCACGGCCGGCTGGCGGACCGTGCCCTCCGCCTACGTCGTCTGCGAGCAGGACCGGGCGCTCGAACCTTCTCGGCAGCACGCGCTCGCCGTGCGGGCCGGCACTGTCCACCGGCTGCCGAGCGGCCATTCGCCCTTCCTCTCCATGCCCCGGCGGCTCGCCGCGCTCCTGGCCGGAATCGCCGGGTCCGCGCTCCCCGCCCGGCGGAACTGAACGGCACTCGTATTCCCCGGGGAGACATCGGGTTCCCTATGGCAGGCATTGACTTCCCCATTGGAAACCTATGGATCATCCACCTAGTGTCGAGGTCGTCGCCGCACCGGCGACCTCGCCGCGGAGCGTCCCTCGGAGCAGAGTGTCCGTGTGCGCACCCGCCCCGGGCCCCACCGGGCCCGCCACCTCTGGAGCTCCCCATGTCGAAGATCCTTTTCGTGCTCACCGGCGCCGACCACTGGACGCTGGCCGACGGAACCAAGCACCCGACCGGCTTCTGGGCCGAGGAGGCCGTCGCCCCGTACGAGGCCTTCAGGGCCGCGGGTCACGAGGTCGTCGTCGCCACGCCGGGCGGTGTCGTCCCGACCGTCGACGCCGGCAGCCTCGCCCCCGAGTTCAACGGTGGACAGGAGGGCGCGGACAGGGTCGCCTCGACGCTCGCCTCCATCGACGAGATCAAGAACCCGATCAAGCTGGAGGACGTCCGTACGGCCGATTACGACGCCGTCTTCTACCCCGGCGGCCACGGCCCGATGGAGGACCTCGCCGTGAACGCGACCTCCGGCCGGCTGCTGGCCGACACCCTGCGGTCGGGCAAGCCGCTGGGCGTGGTCTGCCACGGGCCGGCCGCGCTCCTCGCCGCCACGGACGCCGACGGCGTGAACGTGTTCGCCGGCCGCAAGGTCGCCGCCTTCACGAACGCCGAGGAGACCCAGGCCGGCCTCGCCGACCGGGCGAAGTGGCTGCTGGAGACCCGGCTCGTCGAGGCCGGCGTGGACGTCCAGGTCGGCGAGCCCTGGGCTCCGCACGTCGTCGTCGACGGCAACCTGGTCACCGGCCAGAACCCGTCCTCCTCCGCCCCGCTCGCCGCGGAGCTGCTCAAGAAGCTGACCTGACGCCCTCGCGGTCACGGGGGCGGGCCCTGGACGGGGCCCGCCCCCGTCGCTACCCTCCTCCCACCTACTCATATTGTTGACTAGTTGCGGAGTCGAGCATGAAGTCCTTCCGGCAGGCCGTCGAGGCGAACGACCACGCGGCGATCGAGGCGCTGCTCGCCGACGACGTCGTCTTCACCAGCCCCGTGGCGTTCAAGCCCTACCCCGGCAAGGCCATCACCGCGGCCATCCTGCGCGGGGTCTCCCGCGTCTTCACCGACTTCCGCTACGTCCGGGAGACCAGCGGCCAGGACGGCCGCGACCACGCCCTCGTCTTCGAGGCGCGAGTCGGGGACCGGGCCATCACCGGCTGCGACTTCCTCCACCTGAACGAGCAGGGACTCATCGACGACTTCATGGTCATGGTCCGGCCGCTCTCCGCCGCGCACGCGCTGGCCGAGGCGATGGGGGCAGAGTTCGACCGCATCGCCGCCGAAGCCGCCGCGGGCGCCGAAGCCACCACGGGCGCCGAGGGCGACCGGGTCGCCGGCGGCGTCGAGCCAGCCTGAGCCGTCGAACCCGCCGAAGCCGCCGACCGCGAAGCCACCGAGCCACCGACGGCCGAGGTGACCCGAACGGCGCCCCCGCACGCGGTCGGCACCGGCGTGCCGACGCGCCGGCCCCGACCGCACCGCCCCCGGTCCGGGATACTGCTGCGATGCCGCCGACGCCGCCCGCCGTGGAACCCGAACCCATATCGGCCGACCCGCCGCACCGCCCGGACCTCACCCTGCTCACCCAGTCCTGGCTCGACCTGGCCTTTCTGCACTGGCCCGTGGACCCCGCCGAAGTGGCCCCGCTCCTGCCGCCCGGCACCGTGCCCGACACCCTCGACGGGGTCACGTACGTCGGCCTCGTGGCCTTCCGGATGCACCGCGTGGGCTGGTTCCGCCTCCCCGGCATCCCCTACCTCGGGAGCTTCCCGGAGACCAACGTGCGCCTGTACTCCGTGGACGGTCACGGGCGGCGCGGCGTCGTCTTCCGCTCGCTCGACGCCTCCCGGCTCCTCCCCGTGACCGTCGGACGCTGGGCGTTCCGCATCCCCTACGTCTGGTCGAAGATGACCGTGCGCACCGACGGCTCCACCCTGACGTACACCAGCAGACGGCGGTGGCCAGGACCGCGCGGGGCGCACAGCGCGATCAGCGTGGACGTCGGCGAGCGGGTCGAGGAGCCCACCGCGCTCGAACACTTCCTGACCGCCCGCTGGGGCATGCACAGCGCCTTCCGCGGGCGCCCCCTCTATCTTCCGAACCACCACCCCCGCTGGCCGCTGCACCGCGCCCGGCTCCTCGCCTGCGACGAGAGCCTCCTCACGGCCGCCGGTCTCCGCCGCCCCCTCGGGGAGCCCGTGAGCGTGCTGTACTCCCCGGGCGTCCCCGTACGCTTCGGCAGCCCGCCCTCCCCGCGGGGCACCGTCGTCCCGCGCCCGAGGAGCGGCGGCGACTGACACCGTCCCCGGGACGCCCGGTCAGTCCAGATACGCCGCCACGAGCGCGGCGAAGGCGGCCGGGGCGAGGACCTCGACGCCGAGCTCCAGCGCCTTGACGGCCTTCGAGCTCGGCTTGCCGTGAGCCGCCGGCGCCGCGACCAGATACGTCGTCCGGGAATTGACGCCGCTGCCCAGGCGCCCTCCGGCCTTCTCGATGAGCGCGCCCATCTCGGAGCGCCCCCAGCCGTCCAGCGGACCGGTCATCCTCCCCGTCACGACGACGGTCTTCCCGCTCCACGGGCCTTCCGCCGCGTCCTCGGCCTCGTCCTGGCGCGGCTCGGTCATGGTGACGCCCGCCGCGATGAGCTTGTCGATCACCGGCGCGAGCACGGCGACCTGCTCCACGATGACCGGCGCCTTCTCCGGGCCTATGCCCTCGACCTCCTGCAGGGCCGTGGCGTCGGCCGCGCGGATGGCCTCCATCGTGCCGAAGTGGGCGGCGATGCGCCGGGACATGCTGCGGCCGGTGCCCGGCACTCCGAGGGCGCAGAAGACGCGGCTGAGGGGGCGGGACCTGGCCAGCCGGAGCTGCTCGGCAAGCTTCGCGCCCCGCTTGGCACTGCCGGAGGCGGCGGTGAGCTGCTCCTCGGTGAGGGTGAACAGGTCGGCGACGTCGGTGACGGCCCCGGCGGCGACCAGGGCGTCGACGTACGTCCTGCCGAGGCCGTCGATGTCGAGGATGTCGCGCCCGGCGACGTACTCGATCAGCGGCGCCAGGGCGCAGGCGGTGCCCCGCGCGCAGCGCCACCGCTCCTGGCTCCTGTCGACCTCGCCGCCGCAGTTCGGGCACGCCTCGGGCAGCGGCACCGGCACGGCTCCCCGCGGCCGGAGCTCGACGACGGCCGCCTGGACGCGCGGGATGATGTCGCCGGCCTTGTGGACGGTCACGGTGTCGCCGATGTGGAGGTCCCGCCGGAGGATGTCGGCCGGGTTGTGCAGGGTGGCGCGGGTGACGGTCGACCCGTCGAGCTCCACGGCCGTGAGCACCGCCGTCGGGGCGAGCACACCCGTACGGCCCACTTCCCAGAACACGTCCTCCAGGACGGTCTGGCGCTCGACGGCCGGAAGCTTGTAGGCGATCGCCCAGTACGGGAAGCGGCTGCCGAAGCCCGCCCTCCCCTGCTCGTCGGCGCTGTCGGCCTTGATGACGACGCCGTCGATGCCGAACGGCAGCGTCGCGCGCATCGCGGCGATCGCGTCGACCCTCTCCTGTGCCTCGGCGAGGGTGCCGACGACGTGCAGCCCGGCCGGTGTGTCCGCCGTGGTCCGCACGCCCGCCGCCGCCACCGCGGCCAGCGTCTCGGCGTGACGTGCGCCGGCGGGCAGGAACGCCACGCCGTCCAGCTCGACCGCGCCGTACGCCCAGAAGGTCATCGGGAGCCGGTACGGGCGGTCCTTCGCCCGCAGCGTGCCGGCGGCGCCGTTGCGGGGGTTGGCGAAGACGTCCCCGCCGTGCGCCGTCCGTATCTCGTTCGCGGCCTCGAACTGCTCCTGGGTGAAGAGGACTTCGCCGCGCGCCTCGAAGGTGGCGGGCACGGGGAGGCGCTCGGGCAGGCCCACGATCGTCCCGATGACGTGGCTGACGTCCTCGCCCTTGGAACCGTCGCCGCGGGTGATGATCTGAACGAGGCGCCCGTCCCGGTAGCGGGCGGCGACGGCCGCTCCGTCCATCTTCGGCTCGACGGTGAACCCTCCCGACGGCTCGTGCCCGAGCCGCCGTCGGAGCGAGGCGCCCCAGGCGACGAGCCCCTCCGGGGCGAAGACGTTGTCGAGACTGAGCAGGCGCGTGGTGTGCGCGACGTCGCCCTCGGGGGCCGCTCCGTCGGCCACCTGACCCGCCGGCGAGTCGGCCGCGACGTCCTCGGGGTGCTCCGCCTCCCAGGCGGTGACGGAGAGCCGCAGCCGGTCGTACGTGGCGTCGTCCATGACGCTGTAGCTCTCGCCGTAGTACGTACGGGACGCGTCGCGCAGGCGCTCGATCGCGGCCTGGTACGCGGCACGGCTGGGCAGGCTGAAATGCGCCTCTACGGCGGGCGTTGTCGTCATGTCCACCATCCTGTCGCAGGGCACTGACAACGCCCTGTCGCGCGGCCGCCCGGTCCTACTGGGCGCTCATCCGGTGGGGGTGCGCCGGATCGGACGGGCAGACGAAGGCCCGGTACTCGTCGCGGCCGGCGCCGACACCGGTGGGGCATCCGGGCGGCGGGAAGGGGCCCCAACTCGCCTGGTGCTCCGTGGAATCGACGGTGAGCAGCAGACGCATGCCGGCTCCGCACGCGTCGCAGTGGACCGGCATCAGACCGGTCCGGTGCCAGGAGTCCCAGCCGCCGATCTTCCAGCCCGGCGCGAGGGAGAGGTCGTACTGGTAGGTCGGCGCCGCCGCTCCCGCACGCTCCTGGAGGTCGTCCTCCCACGCGTCGATCCGCTCCACCAGGTCGGGTGGCAGACGGTCCGCCCAGGGGTACTCGACGATGCGCTCCGGGTACAGCACGCACGGCACCGGCAGGTAGCGCGCGCGTTCGACGAGCGGCGGCTCCGGCTGCGCGCGCACGGGAGCGGTCACGTCGGCCGCGCGTCGCCAGAAGAGGCGCGTGGACGGGCCGAAGTCGCTGAACGGGCCGTCCTCGTGCCCGGCGAACGGGCACCACAGCACCTGGAGCAGGTCCGTCCCCGGCAGCGCGAAGGACCCCAGGTCGGGCACGTCGCGCGCATGGAACTGCGCGAGCGCGAGGAGCGGCAGCGGGCTGCCGTCGTGCCGGTCCGGCTGGTGTCCGGAGTCGCTCATCTCCCGCAACTCGGCCCGCTCGGCCTCCGTGAAGGCCCACCCGGTGCCGTCGGCCGGACGGGGCCGCGCCTGCGCCGCCCCGAGGATCTCCGCGTGGTGCCGGACCCGTCGCGGGCGGACTCCCCGCACCCGGCCGTGCTCCCGGCACACCGGCCACTCCTCGTCCTGCGGCCAGAGCAGCGGGCCTCCGACGGAGCTGTCGGCAGCGGTCGGTGCGCCGGGGCGGGGATGGAGCCGTGTCGCGGTGCGGGCGTACGCCGTCAGCTCGGGGAACGGGACCGTGATGTCGAGGGGCCGGTACGGGGTCGTGGGGGCGGGCTTCACGAGGTCACGGTAGCCAACCGCGTCGTCGGCCACGGGCCGGAGGACCGGGTGTGCCGGGAAACGCGTCGCACGCCGACTCCCGTGCGGTCGGAGTCGGCGTGCGGGCCTGGCGGTTCCCGCCGTGCGGCGGGCGCGGCGTCAGCTCGCGGCGAGGAGCTGGAGGGTGTCGATGACGCGGTTCGAGAAGCCCCACTCGTTGTCGTACCAGGCGACGACCTTGACGTGGCGTCCCTCGACGCGGGTGAGGGCCGAGTCGAAGATCGACGAGTGCGGGTTGCCCACGATGTCGGCGGAGACCAGCGGGTCCTCGGAGTACTCGAGGACGCCGGCCAGCGGGCCCTCGGCGGCGGTGCGGTAGGCCGCCAGGACGTCCTCGACGGTCACGTCGCGCGCGACGGTCGTGTTGAGCTCGACGATCGAACCCACCGGGACGGGCACGCGGATCGAGTCGCCGGACAGCTTGCCGTCCAGGTTCGGCAGGACGAGGCCGATGGCCTTCGCGGCGCCCGTGGAGGTCGGCACGATGTTGACGCCGGCGGCGCGGGCGCGGCGCGGGTCGCGGTGCGGGCCGTCCTGCAGGTTCTGCTCCTGCGTGTAGGCGTGGACCGTCGTCATGAAGCCGTGCTCGATGCCCGCGAGGTCGTCGAGGACCTTCGCGAGGGGCGCCAGCGCGTTGGTCGTGCAGGAGGCGTTGGAGACGATGGTGTGCAGCTCGGCGTCGTACGCGTCGGTGTTCACGCCGTACGCGAGGGTGACGTCGGCGCCGTCGGCGGGCGCGCTCACGAGCACCTTCCTCGCGCCGGCGTCGAGGTGGGCGCGGGCGGCCTTGGCCGAGGTGAAGCGGCCGGTCGACTCCAGGACGATGTCCACGCCGAGCTCGGCCCACGGCAGCTGCGCCGGCTCGCGCTCGGCGAGCACCTTGATGCGGCGGCCGTCGACGACGAGGGTGTCCCCGTCGACGGTGACCGGACGGCCGAGACGGCCCGAGGTGGAGTCGAAGGCGAGGAGCCGCGCGAGGGCGGTGGGCTCCGTCAGGTCGTTGACGGCCACGACCTCCAGGTCGGTGTCGCGCTCCAGGAGGGCGCGCAGCACGTTGCGGCCGATGCGACCGAAACCATTGATGGCGATGCGAGTCATGAGCGGTGTCCCTTCCGACCTTCCGATTCGCCACCCAGGTTCGCGCGGAACGCGCGGCTCAACCAGCGGCGGGATCGCCACGGTCCGCAAGTATCGCGCCAAGGTCACGCACGAGATCCGACAAGATCACCCAAAGGGGTTCTATTCGCCCTGCGCGAAGGTCCGCCGGTACTCGCTGGGCGTGGTCCCCAGGATCCGCTGGAAGTGCAGGCGGAGGTTGGCCCCGGTGCCCAGGCCGACGTCGGCGGCGATCTGCTCGACGCCCCGCTCGGAGCGTTCGAGCAGTTCACGGGCCACGTCGATGCGGGCCCGCATGACCCACTGCATCGGCGTGTATCCGGTGTCCTCGGCGAACCGCCGCGAGAAGGTGCGCGGTGACACCGCCGCGTTGCGGGCGAGGACCTCCAGGGTGAGGGGCTCGTCGAGCCGGTGCAGGGCCCATTCGCGGGTGGCGGCGAACCGCTCGCCGAGCGGCTCCGGGACGCTGCGCGGCACGTACTGCGCCTGGCCGCCGCTGCGGTACGGGGCGGCGACCAGGCGCCGGGCCGCGTGGTTGGAGGCGCCCACGCCGAGGTCTCCGCGCAGGATGTGGAGGCACAGGTCGATGCCGGAGGCCGCGCCGGCGGAGGTGAGGACGCTGCCCTCGTCGACGAAGAGGACGTTCTCGTCGACGCGGACCAGCGGGCGCTTGGCCGCGAGGGCCCTCGCGTAGTGCCAGTGCGTCGTGGCGCGCTTGCCGTCGAGGAGGCCGGTGGCGGCGAGGGCGAACGCCCCGGTCGAGATGGCGGCGAGCCGCGCCCCGCGGTCGTGCGCGGCGATCAGCGCGTCGACGACGGGCCGGGGCGGGTCCTCGCGGTCGGGGTGGCGGTAGCCGGGGACGAAGACGATGTCGGCCCAGGCGAGCGCTTCCAGGCCGTGGGCGACCTGGTAGGACAGGCCGTCGCCGCCTGCCACGACCCCGGGTTCGGCGCCGCAGACCCGCACCTCGTACGGCATGCTCGCGCGGGTGGTGAAGACCTGGGCGGGGATGCCGACGTCGAGGGGTTTCGCCCCTTCGAGGACGAGGACGGCGACGCGGTGGAGACGTGAAGCAGACACGTCCACGAGGGTACGCGGCCGGGTGTCCGCGCTGGTCAGCGGCGGTCCCGGCGGCCGTGCGCCCGGCTCCTGCCCGAGGACACGCGCCGTGCGGCGGGGCGCCGGGTCCCGTCGGTCTCGCCCCGGCCGTCGCGGAGGTCGTCGCGACGGCCGGGGCCCACCGTGCCGGGGAGCGGTTCGCGTCAGGCCGTGGGGCCGGGGATCCGCAGCGCGTTCTCGTTGCGGTCCCATCCGGACCACAGGGCGGTGTCGGTGCAGGAGGCGCAGCCCGGGCCGAAGAACACTCCGCGGGCGTTCTCGTCGCCCATGAGCCAGAACCGGAGCCAGGCGGTGGTCGGGGCGCGGAAGTCGCCGCCGTCGCCGATGGAGCTGAGGTGTCCCGCGCCGCGGACCTCGCCGTAGACGGCGGGGACGTGCGAGGAGTCCCGGTAGAGCGCCTTCACCAGGGCCGGCCACACGATCAGGTCGCGCTGCCCGGCCAGGTAGAAGACGGGCTCGTCGATCAGGTCGGGATCGGTCAGGGGGCCCGGCTGGATGGGGACCGCGGTGTCGACGCGGGGGTCGAGCGCGGCGTTGACCGCGGCCGCGCCGCCCTGCGAGTGGCCGGCGGAACCGATGTGGTCGAGGTCCACCTTCCGGTAGTAGGGGCTGGAGCTGTCGGCGTTCCGGTGCTCCAGCACGTCGATCCCGGCGCGCATGCTGATCGCGAAGTTGGAGGTGGGGGTGTTGGCGGCGGCGACGATGAAGCCGTGGCTCGCCCAGTGGCGCAGCAGCGAGCCGTAGATCCCGGGCACGGCGCCGGTGCCGTTGCCCCAGATCACGACGGGGTGGAGCTCGCCCTGCCGCCCCATGTCCTTCGGGCGGTAGAAGGTGTGCACCGCCTCGATCTCGACGGTCACCTCGTACGGCCCCGGCTGGTCCCAGGCGGTGCCGACCGACGGGATCCGGCCGGTCGCCGCCTCCGTGGCGCCGGCGGTGCCCGGCCCGGCGTACGCGGTCATCAGGAGGGCGAGCAGCAGGCCGACGAGTGCGCGGATCCCTCTCCGTGGCAGGGGGCGGGGAACTGGTCCTGGCATGGCAACTCCTCTGTGGATGCGGCACGTTGCGCGTCCTCGCAAGCGTGGCCAGCGCCATGGTGGTGCTTCCCGGCGCCGGTTGTCTGTCGGCAGGAGCCCAGTCCTGCCGGGCCCTTGCTGGGCAGACGCCCAACGGAGGCACGGAAGTACGCCGTCCGGATCTCGTCGCTCGTGTCCGGAACCGTTCGTGGCCCGACGGCACTCATGATCGTTGGACACGGGGGCGACGCGCGACAGCGGCGCGGTCCCCCGGTCCTGCGGCCCACCCCCGCCCAGTGCCGCGCCGAACGTTCGGAAGAAGCAGAGGAATCACCGTGTTCCAGTCGTCGCACCGCCGTCTGGCCGTGAGCGCCACCCTGATCGCCGCGCTGGCGGTGGGAGTCGCCCCGGCCACCAGTGCGTTCGCCGCTCCCCCCGCCCCCGCCGTCACTCCCTCGCACGCGGTGCCCGCCCCGGACATGAAGGGCGTGGTCGCCGCGCTCGACTCGGCCATGACCAACGGCGCGCCGGGCGCGATGGCCCGGTTCTCCGGCCCGCAGGGGGTGCAGAGCCGGACGGTCGGCGTCCAGGACCGGGTGACGGGGGCCCCGATGGACATCGACGCGCGGTTCCGGATCGGCAGCGTCAGCAAGACGTTCTCCGCGGTCGTGCTCCTCCAGCTGGTGGAGGAGGGCCGGCTGGAGCTGGACACGCCCGTCAACCGGTACCTGCCGGGGCTGCTCCCGGACGACCGCATCACCGTCCGGCACCTCCTCACCCACCGCAGCGGGCTCGCCGACTACACGGACGCGATGTTCAACGACACGGTGCCGGGCTTCGAGGCCGTCCGGAACCGGGTGTTCAGCTACCAGGAGCTCGTCGACCTGTCCCTGAGCGAGCCCCGCACCACCGAGCCCGGGGTGTCGTACAAGTACTCCAACGCGAACTTCGTGGTCGTCGGCATGCTCATCGAGAAGCTCACCGGCCGGCCGGTGTCCGACGCGTACGAGCGCCGCATCTTCAAGCCGCTGAAGCTGGGCAGGACCTCGTACGTCCACCCCGACGCGCGCATCAAGGGGCTGCACGTGCGGGGCTATCTGCACCCGGACGCGGCCGGCGACCCGCTCGTGGACTCCACGGAGCAGACGGTGTCCTGGGCGCAGTCCGCCGGTGCCGTGATCTCCAGCCCGGCCGACCTGAACACCTTCACGAGCGCGCTGATGCGCGGTCGGCTGCTGTCGCCGGCGATGCTGGAGGCGATGACGACGGTCACGCCGACGGACTCCACCGGCACCCGGTTCTACGGTCTCGGCCTGCGCCGCTACGACCTGTCCTGCGGGACGCAGGTGTTCGGGCACACGGGGACCGTGCAGGGCTTCTACACGTACGCCTTCTCGACCCGTGACGGCCGGCGCAGCCTGTCGGCCCTGGCGAACACCTCGAACCACGGCGAGGCCAACACGGCGCTCGGCGGCACGCTGGAGGCGGCCTTCTGCGGCAAGAAGCCGGCGGTGGCACCGTCCTCGCGCGCCGCCGCGTCGCCCGCGGCCTCCGACCTCGCGCCGCTGCCGGCGGAGCGTGACCTGCCCGAGCGCCACTGACGGCGGAGCGGGAGCCGCTGACGTCGTCGCCAGGCCCCGGGCCTCCGACGGCCGGTCAGCCGTAGTACGGCGCGACCACCGCCCGTACCTCGTCGAGCAGCGCGGGGCCGTCCGTCGGAACGGGCGGGCGGCCCGTGCCGGGCCGGATGTCGAGGAGCTGGGCGTGCGACAGCGCGTAGACGACGCGGCGGAGGCCCGCCTGCCGGATGGCCGCCGCGCACATGGAGCACGGTTCGCAGCTGGTGTACATCGTGGTCCCGGCCGCCGCCGCGGGGTCCAGTTCCCGTGCCGCCCAGCGGGCGAGCTTCAGCTCGGGGTGGGCGGTGATGTCCCTGTCCGTGAGGGTCGTGTTGCGTTCCTCCGCGAGGACGGTCCCGTCGGGTGCCGCGAGGAGCGAACCGAACGGCGGGTCGCCGCCCTCCGTCGCCTCGGCCGCGAGGGCGATGGCGCGGCGGAGGAGGGTGTGGTCGTCGGCTGCGGTCATGACGGCTCCGTTCGGTGCGGTGGGGAGGTCACAGCCGAGCCTAGGGGGGTGTACGGAAGCCGTCCCGGAGGCGCCGGCTGCCTCCGGGGCGGCTTCCGTGCCGGTGTACCGGACGGACTACTGGACGATGCGCAGGAGGCGGTTCGGGGAGCCGCTGCCCGGGCTGGTCACCTTGTTGGGCGTGGCGCCGTTGACGAGAGCGGTGGCGACCTGCGCCGGAGTGGCGGAGGTGTGGCCCGCCAGGTAGACGGCGGCGGCGCCCGCCACGTGCGGTGTGGCCATCGAGGTGCCGGAGATGGTGTTGGTGGCGGTGTCGCCGGTGTTCCAGCCGGCGGTGATGGAGACGCCGGGGGCGAAGAGGTCCAGGACCGAACCGTAGTTGGACCAGCTGGCCTTGGCGTCGTTGGAGCCGGTGGCGCCGACCGTGAGGGCGGCGGCCACGCGGGCGGGCGAGGAGGACGAGGCGTTGGTGCCCGAGTTTCCGGCGGCGACCGCATAGGTGACGCCATCGGCGATGGAGTTCTTCACGGCGTTGTCGAGGGCGGTGGAGGCACCGCCGCCGAGCGAGAGGTTGGCCACGGCGGGGGCGCCCGCCTGGTGGTGGGCGGTGACCCAGTCGATGCCCGCGATGACGCCCGCGGTGGTGCCGGAGCCGTTGTTGTCGAGGACACGGACGGCGACGATCTTCGCCTTCTTGGCCACGCCGTAGGTGGTGCCGGCGATGGTCGTGGCGACGTGGGTGCCGTGCCCGTTGCCGTCCTGGGCGACCGTGTCGCCGTCGACGGCGTCGTAGCCGTTCACGGCGCGGCCGGCGATCTCGGAGTGGGTGATCCGCACGCCGGTGTCGATCACGTAGGCGGTGACGCCGCCGCCGGCGCTGTCGGGGTACGTGTAGGTGCCGGAGAGCGGCAGATCGGCCTGGTCGATGCGGTCCAGGCCCCAGGGCGCGTTGGTCTGGGTCGCGTCGGAGCGGACCACCTGGTTCTGTTCGACGGACGCGACGGCCGGGTCGGCGGCGAGGCGGCGGGCCTCGGCGGCGCCGAGGGTGGCCGTGTAGCCGTTGAGGGCGGAGCCGAAGGTCTTGTGGACCGTGCCGCCGTAACCGGCTATCAGCTTCCGCCCCTCGGCGGAGGCGGCCTTGAGGCCGGCGCCCTGCTTGAGGGTGACGATGTAGCTGCCGGGGACCGCGTCGGCCGAGTCCGCGGCGAGCACGGTTCCCTCGGCGGGAGCGGCCTGGGCGGGGACGGCGGCGAAGGTGCCGAGCAGGGCGGCGGCGGTCGCGGCGGAAGCCGTCACGGCGAGGCGGGTCTTCTTGCTCTGGGGAAGTGCCATGCGCGGGAGTCCTCCTCATGGGCGTCGCGCCCGAAGGGTGGGGCGGCGCGACTGTGGGGGGGTGCACGTGGGGCCACGTACACGGTCGGGACCGGTGTGTCCGGCCCCGGCGTGATCAGCAGCCTGGCCTCTCCCCGGGGCGCGGCTCAAGGGAGTTGAGGTCTTGTCATGCATCCGCCATGCGCCTGCAACGGAACCCCCTCCGAGCTGGGCCCGCCTGGCTGGATCAAGCGCTCCGGTGGCCTGGAAGCGAAGCCGCCGGGTCGGCGGCGAGCACACGGGCGAGGGCCGTCGCGAAGCCGTCGGGGTTGTCCAGCATCAGGTTGTGCCCCGCGCCGGGCACCTCGGACACGGGGACGCCCAGCGCGGCCGCCTTCTCCGCGTCGGCGTCCGGCAGGCTCCGCTCCCCCACCAGGAAGGCCCGCGGCATCCCGAGCCCGGCCAGCAGGTCCCCCGGCGCCGGCACGCTGCCCTCCACGAGCGCCACCGCGCTGCGGTGCACCGCTCTCGGGTCGGCGAGCCGCAGCCGGGCGGCGTAGTCGGGCCGGTCGGTCTCCGCGACCATCCGGGCGAAGCCCTCGGCCACGAACGCGTCCTCGTCCTGGGCGGCCACCGGCGAGCTGAACGCCCCACCGCCCGCGTACAGGTTCGGCTCGGCCACGACCAGTCGCGCGACCAGGTCCGGGCGGGCCGCCGCCAGGTGGATCGCCACGGCGCCGCCCATCGAGTGCCCGACGAGGTCCACCCCCGTGACCCCGAGGTGGTCGAGGACGGCGGCCACGGCCGCCGCCTGGGACTCCATGCGGTAGTCGAAGTCCGCGGGGCGGTCGCTGAACCCGTGGCCGAGCAGGTCCACCAGGAGGGCCCGGCCGCCGCCCAGCGCCCGGTGCGCCGCGATGGAGGCGAAGTCGGAGGCGGAGGTGCATCCGAGGCCGTGGACGAACACCCGCGCGGGCCCCTCGCCCGGCAGGTCGATCCACCTGATGTACGCCCGCTCCTCCGCCAGGAACAACTCCCGCATGCCGCCCGCTCCCCTGCCTCGTACACCTGTCCCACTGTCAGGAGCCACCCTATGAGCCGGTACTGACAACGCCCCGCCGGAGCGGTCCGCCGTCGCGCGGCCGGGGCGTCGGATAGCGTCGGGACGAGCAGGCCGGCGACACCGGCCGCCACCGAAAGGACGTGCACCGATGCCCCTCGAAGGCGAGTACCGGCCCAGCACCACGGCCTGGGTCCGCGAGCAGGTCGAGCTGTACGAGTCGTCCGGCGGCACCGAGGGCACGACGATGCGGGGCCTCCCCGTCGTGCTGGTCACGAGCCTCGGCGCGCGGAGCGGCAAGCTCCGCAAGACCCCGCTGATGCGGGTCGAGCACGAGGGGGCGTACGCGCTCGTCGCGTCCAACGGCGGCGCGGTCAAGCACCCCGTCTGGTACCACAACCTGGTCGCCGCACCCCTGATCGAACTGCGCGACGGCCCCCGGTCGGGGGACATGAAGACCCGTCTGGTCACGGGCGAGGAGCGCCAGGCGTGGTGGGAGCGGGCCGTCGCCGCGTTCCCGGACTACGCCGACTACCAGCGCAGGACCGACCGCGAGATCCCCCTCTTCGTCGCCGAGCCGGTCGTCCGGGACGCGTAGGCCTCCGCCTCCCGGGCCCCGGTCCCGGAGGGGCCGGGCCGTCCGGCCCGGCCGTTCCCGGCGCGGGTCAGGCCGACGCCGGCGAGGACGACCGCCATGCCCGTCAGCACCCGGGCGGACAGGGGCTCGTGGAGGGCCAGGGCACCCAGGGTCACCGAGACGACCGGGAGCAGGTAGCCGACCGTGGCGGCGCTCGTGGGGCCTTCCTCGGCGATCATGCGGTAGTTGAGGTGGAAGGTGAGCCCGGTCGCGAACACGCCGAGGACGAGGACCGCGAGCACTCCCGTCGCGGTCACCCGGGCCGGGCCGCTCGCCGCCAGGGCGGGGGTGCTCAGGGCGGTCGCCGCGAGGAGCTGCGCGGCGGAGAGCGCCAGGGGTGCCGTACCCCGGTCCGTGAGCCGGCGCGCCATGTAGGCGAAGGCCGCCGCGTAGCTCACGGAGGCGCCGAGCAGGGCGAGGGCGCCCCAGGTGAGCAGGCCGGTGCCGGTGCTCCAGGGCGCGAAGATCAGCAGGACGCCGGTGAAGCCGAGGGCGAGTCCACCGAGCCGGGCGGGGCTCGTCGGCCGTTCCGTGCCGAGGCCGAGGCCGATCAGGAGTGACCAGAGCGGTGTGGTCGCGTTGAGGACGCCCGCCACTCCGCTGTCGACGGTCTGCTCGCCGACCGAGAACAGCAGGAACGGGAGCGCGTTGCAGAGGAGCGCGGCGATCCCGAGGCGCCCCCAGGTGCCGCGATCCCGTGGCGGCCGCTGCCCGGACGCGTACGCGAGCGCGAGGAGGACCGCCGCGCCGAGGAGGCATCGGACGAAGGTGATCCACCCGGGCGTGAGGCCCTCGTTGAGGGAGATCTTGATCCAGAGGAAGCCGGAGCCCCAGAGCAGGGCCAGGACGCCCATGCGCATCGCCGAAGTCATGCCCTCCACGGTCCCGGCCCCAAGCCGACAGGACAAGCGAAGGATCCTGCATCCGGCGTTAAGCTCTGCTGCATGCTGGACGTGAGACGCATGCAGGTGCTCCGGGCCGTCGTCGCCGGCGGCTCGATCACGGCCGCCGCCGGGCACCTCGGGTACACCCCTTCCGCCGTGAGTCAGCAGATCGCCGCCCTGGAGAAGGAAGCGGGCATCGCGCTGCTCGAACGATTCGGGCGGGGCGTGCGGCCGACCGCCGCCGGGCGGCTGCTCACCGAACACGCCGCCGTGATCGGACGTCAGGTGGCCGAGGCGGAGACGGCGCTCGCCGACCTCCGCGCGGGCCGCACCGGCCGGATCGCCGTGCGCTACTTCGCCACGGCGGGCGCCGACCTGGTCGCACCGGCCCTGGCCCGCTTCCGTACGGAACACCCCGGCGTGCGGGTCGACCTGAGGATCGCCGACGGCGCGCCCGACGAGGAGGCGGACCTCACCCTGCTCGTACGGCCCCGGGGCGGGCCGGAGACCTCCGGCGACGGTCTCCGGCTCGTTCCCCTGGTCGACGACCCGTACCGCGCCGTCCTGCCCCGGGGCCATCGGCTCGCCGACCGCCGGGGCGCCGTCGAGCTGGCGGACCTGGCCGCCGAGCCGTGGGTCGGCAGCGAGCGCCCGGGCCCCTGTCTCGACGCGGTCCTGGGCGCGTGCGCGGCGGCGGGGTTCACTCCGGACATCGCGGTGGAGTGCGAGGAGTACGCCACCGCGCAGGGCTTCGTCGCCGCCGGCCTCGGGATCAGTCTGATCCCTCTGATGGGCCTCGGCAGCCGTCACCCGAACGTGGTGGTCCGCAAGGTGCGCGGTCCGGAGCCGGTGCGGTCGATCCACGCTGCCGTTCGGGAGTCCTCGCTGGCCCTGCCCGCCGTGCGGGACCTCCTGACGGCGCTTCAGGAGGTCTGAGCCGACGGGGTCGCACCGACGGCGCCGTCAGGGGGACAGGACCGCCAGGAGGTGGGCGACCTCGCGGGCCACGGCGGCACGGGCCGGCGTCAGGTAGTGACGCGGATCGACCGTGGTGGGATGCTCGGCGAGGTGGCCGCGGACGGCCTCGGTGAAGGCCTTGTTCAGATGGGTGGAGACGTTCACCTTGGTCATGCCCGCCGTGACCGCCTCGGTGAGGTGCGGGTCGGAGACCCCGGAGGAGCCGTGCAGGACGAGCGGAACGTCCACCGCCGCACGCAGCCGGGCGATCAGGTCGAGGTCGAGGACGGCGTCCCTGGTCACCATCTGGTGGGAGCTGCCCACCGCGACGGCGAGGGCGTCGACGCCGGTGGCGGCGACGAAGGCACGGGCCTCCTCGGGGTCGGTGCGCACCCCCGGGGTGTGGGCACCGCCCTTGCCGCCGACCTCGCCCAGCTCGGCCTCGACCCAGACGCCGTGGCGGTGGCAGTGCTCCACGACCTCGCGGGTCGCCGCGACGTTCTCCGCGTAGGGGAGCTTCGAGGCGTCGAACATGACCGAGCCGAGGCCGAGGGCGACGGCCTCGCGGACGAGGTCGGGGTTCTCGGCGTGGTCGAGGTGGACGGCGACGGGGATCTTGGCGGCGCGGGCGACGGCCAGGGAGGCGAGCGCGACCGGCTCCAGGGCGCCGTGGTAGCGGACGGTGTTCTCGCTGATCTGGAGGACGGCGGGCCGGTCGGCGTTCTCGGCGCCGGTCACGATGGCCTGGGCGTGTTCGAGCTGGAGGACGTTGAACGCCCCCACCCCGGTGCCGGCGGCGCGGGCGCGGCGGACGATCTCGTCGGTGGGTGTCAGCGGCATGGTGCCTCTTCCGTGTGGCGGCGGGCGGGAGCGGGGCGGCGGTCAGGCATGGACGTCGGTGAGGACGACGGAGCGGGTCAGGTTCCTGGGGGTGTCCGGGTCGAGTCCCCGGGCCTCGGCGACGGCGACGGCGAGCCGCTGGGCACGGACGAGCTCGGCGAGCGGATCGAGGTCGCTCTCGGCGAGGGTGCCGCCGACCTTGCGCACCTCGTCCGCGAGTCCGGCGGGCAGCGCGCCGAAGCCCCAGGTGACGCGGCCGGGGCCGGTGATGCTGATCGGGCCGTGGCGGTACTCCATCGCGGGGTACGCCTCGGTCCAGGCGCCGGCCGCCTCGCGCATCTTCAGGCCCGCCTCCAGAGCGAGCCCGTAGGTCCAGCCGGTGCCGAGGAAGGTGAACTGCTCGGCGGTGCGCACGCTCTCGTCGAGCGGGGAGGCGAGGGCGCGCTCGGCGTCCCGTGCGGCGTCCTCGACGGTGGCGAGTCCCTCCGGGAGGGCGTCCTCGGACTCCAGGTGGGCGCGGAACAGGGCGAGGACGGTGGTCGCGAAGCGGGTCTGGACGACGGACTCCTCGTCGGCGAAGTCGAGGACGGCGACGTCGTCCGCGAGGTCCATCACCGGGGTCGTGGGGTCGGCCGTGATCGCGCCGGTCGGGACCTTGCCGCGCAGCCGGGACAGGAGGGCGAGGACCTCGCTGGTGGTGCCAGAGCGGGTGATGGCCACGACGCGGTCGTAGCGGCGGCCGTGGGGGAACTCGGAGGCGGCGAAGGCGTCGGTCTCGCCGTGGCCGCCGGACTCGCGCAGCTCCGCGTAGGCGAGGGCCATGAACCAGGAGGTGCCGCAGCCGATCACCGCGACCCGCTCGCCGCGTCGGGGCAGGGCCGCGACGTGCTGGGACAGGGTGCGGGCCGCCTGGCGCCAGGTCGCCGGCTGGGAGGCGATCTCCACGGCGGTGCGGGTGGTGGTCATGCCGATCTCCTTGCAAGAAGAGTGCGCGATGATGATGGAAGTTGCTTGAAGACACGCTCATTCAAGCAGAAACATGCATCCTCTTGCCAGGTCCGGCACCCGTCGGCGGCTAGAATCGGACGCGCGCACGAGCGGGGCGGTCATGGGGCGCGACCCCGATGGAGGGAGGGACCCATGTCCAAGCACGAGCGGTGGAACACGCTCCTGGAGCTGCTCGCGGCCTCGGGAAAGCTGGAGGTCGAGGAGGCGGCGACGGCCCTCGACGTCTCGGCGGCCACGATCCGCCGGGACCTCGACGAGCTCGCCGAGCAGCAGCTGCTGGTGCGGACGCGCGGCGGCGCGGTGGTGCACGGCGTCTCGTACGAGCTGCCGCTGCGGTACAAGTCGACCCGGCACGCGCCGGAGAAGCGGCGGATCGCGGAGGCGGTGGCGGATCTGGTGGCGCCCGGCGAGGTCGTCGGGCTGAACGGGGGCACGACGACCACGGAGGTCGCGCGGGCCCTCGCGCTGCGGTTCGCGAGCGGTCGCACCGAGACTCCGGGAGTGCCGGCACCGGCGGGACCCGCGCTGACCGTGGTCACCAACGCGCTCAACATCGCGGGCGAGCTCGCGGTGCGGCCCCAGATCAAGATCGTCGCCACCGGGGGTGTCGCCCGCCCCCAGACGTACGAGCTGGTGGGCCCGCTCACGGTCGGGGTGCTCAGCGAGGTCGTGCTCGACGTGGTGGTGCTGGGGGTCGACGGCGTCGACCCCGAGCTGGGCGTGATGGCCCACCAGGAGGACGAGGCGAGCATCAGCCGGCTCTTCGCGGAGCGGGCGAGCCGGGTCGTCGTGGTGACCGACTCCTCGAAGATGGGCCGGCGGGCGTTCGCGCGGATCTGCGGTCTGGACCGGATCGACCTGCTGGTCACCGACACGGGAATCGCGCCGGAGACCGTGGCGCAGCTGACCGAGGCCGGAGTGAAGGTCCTGGCCGTCTGACCCATAGGGCTTCGGCTGGACCAAAGGTCTTCAATTGGACCAATCAGAGTGCCCGTGCCTCAAGGCCTCTGCTTGTTCACACACTAATTACCGCGCGGCTGTATACCTTTAAGCTCCCCTCCCTCATCATGTCTCGGACGTGCCGCTGGGGCACACCGTGACAGGAGAGGCGGGGCATGATTCCCATCAGCCGCAGGGGTTTCGTCGGGATCGGCGCGGGGCTCATGGCCGGGGCCGCGCTGCCCCCGGCCCATGCCTCGGCCGCCGCGAGTTCGGCGACCGGCACCCTCAGGGACGTGAAGCACGTGGTGATCCTCATGCAGGAGAACCGGAGCTTCGACCACTACTTCGGCACCCTGCGCGGCGTACGGGGCTTCGGTGACCGCGCCGCGGGCAACCTGCCCGGCGGCTGGGGCATGTTCAACCAGCCCAACTGGGGCGGCCGGCAGTACCCCTGGAAGCTCAGCTCCACCCCGCCGGCCGGCGGCGTCGACGGCGAGACCCTCGCGCAGTGCAACGGCGACCTGCCGCACAGCTGGACCTCGCAGCACGCCGCCTGGAACAAGGGACGCCTCGACAACTGGGTCACGGGCGTGGGCAACACCCGGACCCTCGGACACCTCGACCGCGGCGACATCCCCTTCCACCACGCGCTCGCCGACAGCTACACGATCTGCGACGCCTACTTCTGCTCGACGCTCAGCGCCACGGGCCCCAACCGCACGTTCCTGTGGAGCGGGAAGATCGACGGCTCCAGCAAGGACGGCGGCGACGAGTCCGGCCTCACCTGGGAGACGTACGCCGAGGCCCTCCAGCGCGCCGGCATGAGCTGGAAGGTCTACCAGAACGCCCAGGACAACTACGGCGACAACGGCCTCGCCTACTTCAAGAAGTTCACCGACGCCCGTCCTGGGGACCCGTTGCACGACCGCGGCATGGGCTCGGTCCCGAAGGTGACCGGCTCGACGCCGGACGACATCGCGGCGGCGATCCGGGCCGACGTCGTCGCGGGCACCCTTCCCCAGGTGTCCTGGGTGGTCGCGAACGAGGCCTTCTCCGAGCACCCGTACGCCCCGCCGGGGGACGGCGCCCACTTCGTCGACCTCGTCTACCGGGCGCTCGCCGCGAACCCCGAGGTGTTCGACTCCACGGTGCTCTTCCTCAACTACGACGAGAACGACGGCTTCTTCGACCACGTGCCGCCGCCGGTCGCCCCGCCGGGCACCGCGGGCGAGTACCTGGACGGCGTTCCGATCGGCCTCGGCTTCCGCGTCCCGATGATTGTCATGTCCCCGTGGACTCGGGGTGGCTGGGTGAGTTCCGAGGTCTTCGACCACACCTCCGTGCTGCGGTTCATGGAGACCTGGACGGCGGCCCTCGGCAACCCCGCCACCTGTCCGAACATCAGCGACTGGCGCCGGAAGGTCACGGGTGACCTGACCGGGGTCTTCGACTTCGCCAACCCGGTGTACGGAGTGCCGTCCGGTCTCCCCTCCACGGCGAAGGTGATCGGACAGGCCACCTGCGGCCCGCTGCCGAACCCGGCCCCGCAGAACAACGCGCTGCCCGCACAGGAGTCCGGCACCCGGCCGGCGCGCGCCCTGCCGTACCAGGTCAACGGCAACCTCGACCGCTTCGAGTTCGGCGCCGCCGGCAAGATCCTGGCCTGGTTCTCGATGACCAACCAGGGCGACGAGGCAAAGCGCCCGGCGCACTTCTCGATCCACCCGCACCAGCACCGGGACACGGCGGCCTGGCAGTACACCGTCGACCCGGGCGGCACGGCCACGGACTACTTCAACATCGGCCTGGGATCGGGCTCGGGGAAGTACGACATCTCGATGATGGGCCCCAACCGGTTCCTGCGGCGGTTCATCGGGGACGCCTCCAAGGCGGGCAAGGACATCGAGGTCGCCGCGCGGTACGCCAAGGAGCCCGGCACCGGGAAGACCGCGGTCTACTTCCGGATGGCCAACGCCTCGGCCAAGGCGGTCACCTTCACCGTCCGCTCGAACGCCTACCGTTCCGACGGCCCGTGGACGTACACCGTGCCGGCGAACTCCAGCCGCGAGGACTTCTTCAACGCGGTGGCGTACAACGGCGGCTGGTACGACTTCACGATCCTCGCCGACATCGACGGGACCTGGTCGCGCCGGTACACCGGCCACATCGAGACCGGTGCCGCGAGCGTCAGCGGCTGATCCCCCGCCCCGCGTGCCGGGCGGCGGCCCTCCGGTCGCCGCCCGGCTCCGGGCGCGGCGTCAGCGGCCGGCGTGCGCGGCGCGGCGGACCGTGGCGTCGAGCAGCGCCACCGCGTCGGCGGCGGTCCGGCCCGGGGCCCGGTTCCAGGGCCCGATCAGGTCGTGCCAGCCGCGCGAGCGGAGTTCGGTCATGATCCAGGCGGCCGCCTCGTGCATGGTGTCCGCGCCCCCGTAGCCGAGGCGATGGGCGGCGAGGAGGGCCCCGCAGACGCACCGGGCCCCCCGTGCGTCGCGCAGCTTGTACGGGGCGTTCTGCCAGCCCCACTCCGTCAGTACCAGGCGCGCGTAGCCGAGGTGGACCGAGGGGCGCAGCTCGGCCTGCCCGAGGCGCCGCCAGGAGTGCAGCCGGTCCGGCAGTACGGCTCCGAGCCGTCCCGGGAGACGCCGCTCGGTGGGCAGCCCCGGCGGGAGTGCGGCGAGCGCGTCGGCCACGAGGCGGTCGACCGGCACGCTGAGCAGCTTCCGCCAGCCCTCCTCCGCCGGTGACGGCTCCTCGGTGGCGGTCCAGTCCGTGACGATCCGCTGCCAGGTGGCGCTCTCGAAGAGCGCGGCCGCCTCGCGATCGAGGCCGTCGGGGTTGAGCAGGGCGGGGGAAGGCGGCATGGGAGCGGCTCCTGGGTCGACTTCCTCCATCTTTCAAGATAAATGTCCCTTTTGCCACTTTTACGAGCCCCGGGAGAGTCGCCGCGCGAACACCCCATCGAGGGGATTTCCCCCCTATTTACCCACCTCGGAATTACAGAGCATATTCGGACATTACGACCCTGGTGACGCGACTCACTCAACCACCCCCGGTCCCTCGCGCGCTCTCCGCCGAGCCCGTACCGGACAAGGAAGTTCGACACCGCCCGAGCGGCATCGATCTTGAATTACCCGAATTCCGTGATCCATTTCCGGATACCCGGCATCCACTCCTCTTGTTATCCGTCGCATTACTGGCCTACGGTCACCTCCATTCGAGCGGAACGCCCAATCCTGCCGCCGCTCGGCACACCTCCCTTTTCACCCGACGGCAGGAGCGGGGGACCCACGAATACGCCGTTCCGCACTCCGGAACGGCTCGGGGTGAAGCCGCGTGCGCGCGGCCGGACATCTCCCGTCCGAACCCGACAGCTCACCCCGCAGGCGCCGGAGAGGAAACCCGTCATGCCTGCTCACGGTAAGCACCGCCGTCCCCGCCTCGGCCACGTCTCCCGCGGCCTCGCCCTGGTCGGCACCGGTGGCGCCGCGCTGACCCTGCCGCTCATCGCCTCGGCCGTCGCCAGTGCGGCGCCCGTGTCCGCCGCCCCGCAGATCGCCGTCAAGGCGCCCGCCGTGGCAGTCACGGCCAAGGCCCCCGCCGCCACGCACACCTACACCGTGGTGAGCGGCGACTCGCTTTCCCTGATCGCCCACAAGAAGGGAATTCAGGGCGGCTGGAAGAGCCTTTACCAGACGAACAAGACCGCCGTGGGTGACAATCCGTCACTCATTCGCCCCGGCCTTGAACTGACGATTCGTCTGGATTCCGCGAAGGCCGCGCCCGCCAAGGCGAAGAAGTCCGCCGCGACCGAGCGGGCGAACCGCTCCGCGCACCGCTCGGCCGCCCCCGCCGTGGCCACCGGGACCGGCTCGTCCGCCGCCGCGGCCGCACCCGCCGTCGCCCTCCCCTCCGCCGTCAAGGCTGCCCCGGCCGCCGCCACCAACTACGCGGACAACCTCGACGGCTGGATCCGCGAGTCGCTGGCCATCATGGGCCAGCGGGGCATCCCCGGGTCCTACGACGGGATCCACCGCAACATCATGCGCGAGTCCTCCGGCAACCCCCAGGCCATCAACCTCTGGGACTCCAACGCCGCCGCCGGCACCCCCTCGAAGGGCCTGCTCCAGGTCATCGAGCCGACCTTCCTCGCCTACCACGTGCCCGGCACGTCCCTGGACCTGTTCGACCCGGTCGCCAACATCACCGCCGCCTGCAACTACGCGGCCGACCGCTACGGCTCCATCGACAACGTCAACTCGGCGTACTGACCGCCCGCCGCCGGAAGTGACCGGCGAACCAGGAGGTGGCGAGGTCCGCCACCTCCTCCAGGGCGCCGGGTTCCTCGAAGAGGTGCCCGGCGCCCCCCACGACGGCCAGCCTGTTCTCACAGCGCAGCAGCGCCAGGGCACGCCGGTTGAGATCCAGGACCAGCGCGTCCGCGCCGCCCACCACCAGGAGCGTCGGAGCGCGCACCCGGGCCAGGTGCTCGGCCGCCAGGTCCGGCCGGCCGCCGCGCGAGACGACGGCGCTCACCGGGGACGCGGGATCGCCCGCCGCCCACAGCGCGGCGGCGGCACCCGTGCTCGCGCCGAAGTACCCCAGCGGAAGACCGGTGCTCTCGGGCCGCGCCGCCAGCCACTCCGTGGCCCCGGCGAGCCGCCCGGCCAGGAGCGGGGTGTCGAAGACGTGCGCCCGGTCCGTCGCCTCCGCCTCCGTCAGCAGGTCGAACAGCAGCGTCCCCAGGCCCGCCCGATGCAGCGCCGCGGCCACCGCCCGGTTCCGCGGACTGTGGCGGCTGCTGCCGCTGCCGTGGGCGAACAGCACGACGCCTCGCGCGTCCTCGGGAACCGCCAGCCGCCCGCCGAGGCGGACGCCGCCGACCGGGATCCTGACGTCCGTGTCCCGGACGACCGGGACGCGCGCCGTCCGGTTCCGCTCCAGACAGGCGACGACCTCGGCGTCCGGGGTCTGTGAGAAGTCCCGGTAGAACTGCCCGATCGCGAAGAACAACTCCGGCGCGTGCACGCTCACCGTCTCGTCGGCCTCGCCGCCGAGGCGCGTGGTCCAGCCGCGCGGTGCCACCGGGACGGCGAGGACGATCCGGGCGGCACCCCTGGCCCGTACCACCCGGCAGGCCGCCAGTGCCGTGGCGCCCGTGGCCAGCCCGTCGTCGACCACGACGACCGTCCGCCCGTCGAGCGGCACGGAGGGCCGGCTGCCCCGGTAGCGCAGGCCACGCTGGTCGAGTTCGGCGTGCTCCCGCTCCTCCACCGCCGCGAGGTCGCGGTCGCCCACACGGGCCTCGCGGAGCACGCGCTCGTTGAGGACCCGCACGCCGCCCTCGCCGAGCGCCCCCATCGCGAGCTCCGGCTGGTGGGGCACCCCCAGTTTCCGCACGAGACAGATGTCGAGCGGCGCGTCGAGGGCCTCGGCGACCTCCACCGCCACCGGCACGCCGCCCCGGGGGAGCCCGAGGACCACGACGTCCTGGCCCTTGAGGTGGTCCAGCCGGTCGGCGAGCTGCCGCCCCGCGTCCGTACGATCGCTGAAGAACATGGTCCCGCCGCCCTTCCGCCTGCGCGGCCCGGGCCCCGGGGAGGAACGGTGTGACCTCGTCCCCGGCCCGTCCCTCCAGGGTAGAGCGCCACGACCGGTGGGCGGACGGCCACCGGCCCGACCGGGGCCCGGACCCCGGACCGGTCGGCGGGCGGCGCAGCGGCCGGGTAGAAAGTCGTCACGTCCGTCGACCTTCGGATGAGGTCCCGCGGCGGGGGCCGTCAGGCACGGGGCCGTCAGGCGCCGAGGAAGGCCTCGATGGCTTCGGCCAGGGCCTCCGGGGTCTCCTCGGGGGCGTAGTGACCGGCGTCCTTGAGGACCGCGAGGCGCGCGTTGGGGTACCAGCGCAGCCAGGTGGCCTCCATCGCCTCGGTGCCGAGCGCGGGGTCGTGGGCGCCGACCACGAGCAGGACGGGGACCGGGTTGTCCCGGACGCGCTCGTGGAAGTCGGTGCCGGACCAGGAGTCCAGATAGGCGCGGAAGGCGGTGGCCGAGGAGCGCGTGACGGAGCGGTCGACGAGCGCGCTCAGCCAGGCGTCGTCATGGCGTCCGCCGGTGGTGTTGTCGATGATCGTGCGCCGGTGGGCCGGTTCGTCGGCGGCGCCCGCGAAGAGCTCCCAGGTCTCCCCGTCGAGCGGGAAGCCGGCGGCCGAGACCGGGGAGACGCCGATGATCGAGCGGATCCGGTCGGGGGCGTCGAGGAGCATGAGCTGAGCCGCCTTGCCGCCCATCGAGTGGCCGATGACGGAGAAGGAGTCCCAGCCGAGGTCGTCGGCGACCGCGAGGGCGTCGGCCGCGACCTCCTCCATCGTGTAGGCGCCGGGGTGGTCGAGGGCGTCGCCGTAGCCCCGGCAGTCGACGAAGGCGTACGAGCCGACCGCGCCGTCCAGATGGGCGCGGAGCGGGGCGAAACTGGTGCGGTCGCCGAACCAGTTGTGCAGCACGAGGGCCCTCCCGGGGCCTTCGCCGTGTACGTCGTACGGAAGAACCTGGCCCGTCATCGTGCCCCCTGCTCGCGAGGTCGTGGCGCCGCACCCCGATGGCGGCGGTCGACGACCGAGTGTGACGGTGCGGACGCGTGGGGTCAACACCGCCGGTCGGGGCACGGGGAGCCTCCCTGCCACGGGCCGCATCGGATCGCCGCCGCCCGTCGGATCCGGGATGCGGGTCCTTTCGCGGCGGGGGCATGCTGGCTGTGTGACCTCGCACGGCACGTCCGGCCCCGGCCCGGCGGGCGGCACCGGGCCCCCGCCCGGGAGCGGAGCCGACGACAGGCCCGCTCCGGGCGCGCTGACGTGGGCGCTCACGGAGGCGTCGGTCGCGGCGGTGGAGGACGTCGGAGGCTACGCGGGCGGCGTGTACCTGCGCTCCGGCACCCCCGGACTGCTCCGGATGGCGGTGGTGGTGGGGCTGCCGGGTTCCCTGCTGCGCCCGTGGTGGCGGATGCACGCGAACCGGCCTTTCCCCGTGGCCGAGGTGCACCGCTCGGGGCAGTCGGTCCACCTCGCCGACGTCGAAGAGGCCATGCGCCGCTTCCCGCAGCTGGTGGCCAGCCTCCCCTTCCCCTTCTCCTCGCTGTACGCGCCGGTGGTCGCCGGCCGCGAGCGCTTCGGCGTGCTCGTGGCGCTTCGCCCGCCGACCCCGGGTGAGCCGGTGGACGCGCGGGACAGGAACCGGATGACCCGGGGCGGGCTGCGCCTGGGCGAGGCCCTGGCCGATCTGGACCGGCGGGGGACGACCGTCGAATGGCCCGGCGACCCGGTGTGCGTCCAGCTGCCCACCACCGCGGGACCTCCGGTCCGGTTCGGCTCCTTCGTCTGGGACGTGGACGCGGGCACGGTCGTCCTCGACGACGGGCTGCTCGCCATCCTGGGGGCGGGAGTCGTCTCGCCCTGCTCGATCGAGGCGCTGACGTCCCTGCTCGCTCCCGAGGACGGCTACGCCCTGTGGGCGGCGGCGCGGCAGGCCACGGGCCCGGACGGACGGCCGTCGGTCCGCAGGATCCGCCTCAGGGGCCCGGACGGCGGCCTCCACCTCCTGGAGGTGTCCTCGCGCGCGGCCGGCTCCGGCAGCGGCGGACGCCTCGAAGGCACGCTCGTGGACCTGGGGACGGGCCTGGTCGGCTCGGACGCGACGGACCGGCTGCCGCGCGCGATCCTGGCCGTCGACCGGCTGGCCCGGGTCACGTACGTCAACGAGCGCACGGAACGCCTGCTGGGCCGGCCGCGCGCGGCGCTGGCGGGGCGGACGCTGTGGGAGGCGCTGCCCTGGTTCGGTCACCCCGTCCACGAGGAGCAGCTGCGCGCCGCTCTGCTCTCCGGCGAACCCGTGCACTTCCTGGCCCACCCCGACCGGGGCCGCTGGCTGTCCGTCTCGCTCCACCCGGGCCGGGACGGGGTGACGATGGTGCTGATCCCCGAGGAGGATCCCGCTCCGCTCACGCCCCCTTCCGCGAGCGCTCAGCGGATGGAGCACGTGCTGTCCTCGCCCGGCGACAAGGCGGCGGCGCTGTACCGGCCGGTGGCACTGGCGATCGCCCTGTCCGAGGCGGTGACGGCCCGCCAGGTGTCTGCGGTGGTGACGGAGGAGCTGCTGCCGGCTTTCGGCGGACGTCAGCTGGCGATCTACCTGCTCAGCGACCGGCGCCTCTATTTGGCCTGGGAGACGGGGTTCCCGACGGGCTTCCTCGAACCCTTCGACGGAGTGGCCCTGGACTCCCATGTGCCGGGCGTGGAGACCCTGACGACCGGCAGACCGCTCTTCTTCGAGTCGATGGAGCAGTTGGGGCGCGCCTACCCGGACCTTCCGATGGACGCGGAATCGGGCGCACGGGCCTTCCTGCCCCTGATCGCCTCGGGCCGCCCGGTGGGGTCCTGCATCCTCGGCTTCGACTCGCCGCGCGGCTTCAGCCCGGAGGAGCGGACCGTGCTCACGGCGCTCGCGGGGCTGATCGCGCAGGCTCTGGAGCGGGCCCAGCGGTACGACACGGAGTCGGCGGTCGCGCGCGGGCTGCAGGACGCGCTGCTCCCGCACCGCCTGACGGTGCGGGACGGTGTGGACACGGTGGGCCGCTATCTGCCGGGCACGCAGGGCATGGACGTGGGCGGCGACTGGTACGACGTGATCGAGACGGGCCAGGGGCAGCTCGCCCTGGTGATCGGGGACGTACAGGGACACGGGGTGGCGGCCGCGGCCACTATGGGGCAGCTGCGCAGCGCCGTGCGGGCGTTCGCGCTGGGCGGGCACCGGCCGCAGGACGTGATGCGGGGAACCAACCGGCTGCTGATCGACCTGGACCCCGGCCAGTTCGCGAGCTGTTGCTACGTCCTGCTCGACCCGGACACGGGCGAAGCGCGCGCGGTGCGGGCGGGGCATCCGCAGCCGCTGCTGCGGATGCCGGACGGGACGACGACGGAAGTGGAGCTGGCGGGCGGGATGGTGCTGGGCGTGGACGAGCGGGCCTCGTACCCGGTGACGCGGCTGCGGCTGGCGCCGGGGGCCGTACTCGCCCTGTTCACGGACGGGCTGGTCGAGCGGCCCGGCAGGGACATCGACGAGGGGATCGAGCGGCTCGGCAACGCCTTCGCGGTGACGGGCGCGCTGCCGCTCGCGGAGACGGCCGACCGGCTGATCCGGGAGGCGCGGGCGGCCACGTCCCGGCCGGACGACATCGCGCTGCTGCTCGCGGCCCGCTGGCCGGAGGGCGCCTGAGCCCGGCGGGCCCGGAGCGGCCCGGCGGCCGGAGGAGTCCTGGGCCGGACGCGTACGGAGCGGCTCGGCGGCCGGGGAAACCCTGGGCCGGACGCGTACCGAGCGGCACGGCGGCCGGGGAAACCCTGGGCCGGACGCGTACCGAGCGGCCCGGCGCGTTCACCCGGTCGGGCCCGTGACGCTGGTCGGGGGCCGTGGGCGCGGGGAGGCTGGGGGTGCCGCGCCGATCAGGCCGGACGAGCCAGGGCGACAGCCCGAGGAGGACACGTGCAGAAGGACAAGCAGCCCGAGTACGGCCCCGTGGTCTTCCGTGACCGCTCGGCGGGGTACGCGTTCCTGACCCGGTCGACCGCGACCAGCGACCGGACCATCGAGTGGGACGACGGGAACACCTACCCGGTGATCGACGTCGAGATCTCCTCCGAGAGCCACCCGTTCTACACGGGTACGGCGCGGACGGTGGACTCCGAGGGGCGGATCGCCAAGTTCCAGCGCCGTTTCGGCGAGGAGGACTGAGCCTCGGAAGGCTCCCACGGGAAGCCCTTCCCACGGGAAGCCCTTCCCGAAGTGGCCGGAAGATGACCGGTTCACCTTCCAGGATGGGGTCATGAGGGCGGCGGGGCGCTCACGCTCCGCCACGGACTTCCCTGGAGGGGAACAGCTGTGATCGTGGTGACCGGAGCGACGGGCAACGTCGGACGACCGCTGGTGGAGCTGCTGGCCACGGCCGGCGAGAAGGTGACGGCGGTGAGCCGCCGTCCGGCCGAGGGCCTGCCCGCCGGCGTGGCGCACCGGCAGGGGGATCTGGCCGATGTCGACGGCCTGAGGGGCCTGTTCGAGGGCGCCGAGGCCGTGTACCTGCTGGTGGCGGGGCTCGGCGCCGAGCTGCGTCCGCGCGAGATCGTGGCGGCGGCGGTGGACTGCGGGGTGCGGCGGATCGTGTTCCAGTCCTCGCAGTTGGTGGGGACGCGGACCGATTCGGTGTCGCACGAGGTCCTGCGGGCGTTCGAGACGGCCGTACGGGAGTCGGGCGTCGCGTGGACCGTGCTGCGGCCGGGCGGCTTCGCGTCCAACGCGTTCCTGTGGGCCGGGCCCGTGCGCTCCGCGCGCGTCGTGGAGGCCCCGTTCGCCGATGTGGCGCTGCCCGTGGTGGACCCGTGGGACATCGCCGAGGTCGCGGCCGCCGCGCTGCGGGACCCGGAGCACACGGGGCGGACGTACGTCCTGACCGGTCCGGTCGCGGTCTCGCCGCGCGAGCAGGCGCTGGCCCTGGCCGACGTGGTGGGCGCCGCGGTGCGGTTCGTGCCGCAGAGCGCGGGCGAGGCGCGGGAGGCGCTGGTCCGGTTCCTGCCGGAGGAGGCCGTCGACGGCATGCTGTCGGTGATGGGCGAGCCCCTCGCGGACGAGCGGCGGGTGAGCCCCGACGTGGAGCGGGTGCTCGGGCGTGCGCCCCGGTCCTTCTCGGCGTGGGCGCGTCGGAACGCGTTCGCCTTCGCGTGAGGTTCGCCTGAGGGAGGCCCGGCGGCACACGCCGGCACCAGGGGCGCGTACGAGGGCCCCTTCGACGCGCGAGACGGCCGCCGACACGGCGGAGGCGGGGAGCCGGCCCCGATGGACCGCGTTCCCCGCCCCGCCGGGTGGGTGAGTCGAGGGCGCCGGGCCCTCACCCGGATGTCACGAAGGCGATCAGGCCTCGGACTTCACGATGCCGGACTCGGCGACCTTGATGGTGGCCTTGGTGGCACCGGACGCGGAGCCGAGGGACTCGATCTTCTTGACCAGGTCCTGGCCCTCGACGACCTCGCCGAAGACGACGTGCTTGCCGTCGAGCCAGTCGGTGACGATCGTGGTGATGAAGAACTGCGAGCCGTTGGTGTTCTTGCCGGCGTTCGCCATCGAGAGCAGGAACGGGCGGTCGTGCTTCAGGTCGAAGTTCTCGTCCGCGAACTTCTCGCCGAAGATGCTCTTGCCGCCGGTGCCGTTGCCCCGGGTGAAGTCACCGCCCTGGAGCATGAACTGCGGGATGACGCGGTGGAACGGGGAGCCGGCGTAGCCGAAGCCGTGCACGCCGGTCGCGAGCTCGCGGAAGTTCTGCGCCGTCTTCGGGACGACCTCGTCGAAGAGCTTGAAGGTGATGCGGCCCGCGGGCTGGTCGTTGATGGTGATGTCGAAGTAAACGTTGTCGCTCATGAGGACATCCTGTCATTAGTCACGCACGGCGCGCGCACGGGCCGCCTCCTCCCGGGGCACGGTGTGCCGGTGCCCCGGGTTCCGCCGGGAGTGCGGGGCACCGGTCGCCGCGGGGGACGGAGGTCAGAGCAGTCCGCCGCCCGGCTGGTTCTGGAGGGCGTTCCCGGCGCCCTGGACGGTGTCGTGGAGGACGGTCGGGGCCTGGTCGTCCTGGAGGAGGCCCGTGGTGCCGGCCAGGGGGCTCTCGGTGGCGCTGGCCTGCGGCGGCGGGGTGACGATGGCGGTGACGACACCGGCGGCGAGGGAGGCGATGGCGAGCATGCTGCGCTTCTTCATGACCGGGTCAACTACTGAGTCGCCGTGGGGTTACGGTCGGCCGGGCCCGGATCGGCCGTCGCGCTCGCTCGTGCCCGTCCTCTGATCCAGGCGAACAGCAGCAGCGAGGCCGCCGCCGCGAGGGCGCACCAGGTGGAGACGAACGCCGTGCGCCACAGGACGGCGCAGACGGCCGCGCCGATGCCCGTGAGGAGCCCGAGGACCCGCAGGAGCCGGTCGCGGGCGAGGAGCAGGGCACCGACGGTGGCGAGCAGGTACCCGGCCATGACCAGTGGCGCGTGCGGCGGGTCGACGGCGTATCCGAGGGTGTGCCCGCGGATCTCGGCCGAGACGGGCCGGGTGGCGAGGCGGTGCGCGAGGACGACGGCGGTCGCGAGGCCGACGACGAGCGGCGGGAGGGAGCGCCGCCGGTCGGCGGGGCGGGCGGCGGTCAGGACGCCGAGCGGCACCCACACGGGCAGCAGGGGGAGGGCGATCACCGCCCAGGCGAGGGTGGCGGACCCGGCGCCGCCGCCGGCGTCCCAGACGGCGGCCTCCACGATCTGGTGGGCCCCGAGGAGCAGGGGCAGCGCGGCGAGCGGCGCGTCCCCGGGACGGCGTACGGAGGCCAGCGAGGCCACGCCGACCGCGCCGATCCCGAGCCCGGCCCAGAAGTCGGCGGTCGCACTCCAGCACATGGCGAACTTTTACCCGATAAATCCCATATCTGCATGTACAACCAGGAACCGTATGGTTGTTCTGTATGTCTCCATCAGTGACGCCTCTGTCCTCGGAAAGCACCATGGGAGGACGTCATGCATCACCGCCACAGCCTCGCAGCCGTCGCCGCGGGAATCCTGCTCACCGCCGGCATCGGCGCCACGGTCCCGGCGGGCGCGGCCAACGCCCCGACCCTGACCGCGTCGCCCCCGGCCACGGCCCTGGTCGTCAACGCCCGCTGGGGCGGCCACGCCACCTTCGACCGGCTCGTGATCGACGTCCGGGGCAAGCTGCCCCCGGTCACCGTCCATCAGGTCCGCTCGCTCCACTACGACGGATCCGGAGAGCGGGTCCCGCTGGCGGGGAGGTACTTCCTGGAGATCAGGCTGTCCCCCGCCGCCGCGCACGACGACGCCGGCCGGTCCGTCTACCACGGCCCCCGGCTGGTGAAGATCCACCTGCCCGCGCTCAAGGGGGTCGCCCTGACCGGCGACTTCGAGGGCGTGGTGACCATCGGAGCCGCCTTCGACACCAAGCCCCAGGTCAAGACCTTCCGGCTGCACGCGCCGGAGCGGTTCGTCGTCGACATCGCCCACCCCGTGGGCTGCCGGGCCTGACCCGCCCGGGAGGGGGCCCGTCAGGACCGACGGCCCCCTCCCCCTCGCCTCTCAGGTCCCGCTCTCCACGTACACGGTCGACCCGGTCCTCCGTGCCCGGTCGACCTCGGCGAGGCGGGCGAACTCGCGCGGGTTCATCTCCCGTTCCCACTCGTCGAGGGTGCGCAGGCGGTATTCGCTGTGCTCCGCCGGATCGAGGACGACGGCGGCGATCTGCTCGTCCGTCAGCTCGCCGCCGTCGAAGATGAAGCCGATGTGGTTGGCCGGCCAGTCGTCGCCGCGGTCGGTGACGAAGTGGGTGGCGAGGAGGCGCGGCTCCCCGGCGAAGTCGAGCCCGGTCTCCTCCCTGCACTCGCGCACGGCGGTCTCCCAGGGGGTCTCCCCCGGGTCCATGTTGCCGCCCGGCCACTGCCACAGCTCGGGCGTGTAGCTGGCCCGGAGCTGGAAGGGGCGGCCTGTGGTGTCGGTGAAGTAGAGACAGGCGTACGCCGTCGCTCTCGGCAGGGTGTCGACGTACTCGGCGGGCGGCAGCCAGGTGTTCGCCATGGGCGGCTCTCTCTCGACGGACCGGATGGGTCCCTTCCATCCAAGCGGTCCGGGGCGGCCCGGCCGGCGGCTCGCGAGTGGATCACCGGATCGTGTGAGCCCGCCCGAGCGGGGCGGTGGCCGTGACCACGGCCGCACCGGGGCCGCCGGAGCCGTCAGGAAGCCGAGGCCAGGCCCGTCTCGTACGCGATGATCACGAGCTGCACGCGGTCGCGGGCGTCCAGCTTGGAGAGCAGCCGGGTCACATAGGTCTTCGCGGTGGCGATGCTGATGTGCAGTTCGCCGGCGATCTCGGCGTTGGACAGCCCTCGCCCGACGAGGGTGAGGACCTCGCGCTCGCGGACGGTGATGCCCTCGACGCGGCGGCGCGGGGCGGCGGGCGCGGTCCTGGGGCGGTCGGTGAACTCCTTGATGAGGCGCCGGGTGACGCTGGGCGCGATGAGGGCGTCGCCGGAGGCGACGACACGGACGGCGGCGAGGATGTCGTCCAGGGCCATGTCCTTGACGAGGAACCCGGACGCGCCCGCGTGGAGCGCCGCGTACACGTGGTCGTCGTCGTCGAAGGTGGTGAGGACGACGACACGCGCGCCCGTGGGGCCCTCGGTGATGATCCGGGTGGCCTCGATGCCGTCCGTACCGGGCATCCGCAGGTCCATGACGACCACGTCGGCTTCGGTCTCCTCGACGAGCCGGACGGCCTCGGCGCCGTTCGCGGCCTCGCCGGCCACGACGAGGTCCCGCGTGTCGGTGATGACCATTCGGAGCGCCGTGCGCACCAGGGGCTGGTCGTCGGCGAGGACGACGCGGACCGGCCGCTCGACGGTGGTCTCGCTCATGGCGTGGTGTCTCCTGTGGGCAGGGGAAGGCGGGCGGTGACGCGGAAGCCGCCGCCGGGGCGGGGTCCCGCGGTGAACTCTCCGTGCAGCACGGCGACGCGTTCCCGCATCCCGGTCAGGCCGTATCCGGAGCCGGGGCCGGGGTTCACGCGCGCGTGGCCGGGGACGGGGCCGCCGTCCTCGACGGTGACGGCGAGGGAGTCGGGCCCGCGGTGGTCGACGGTGACCGTGCAGGAGCCGGCGCCCGAGTGCCGTACGACGTTGGTGACGGCCTCCTGGACGATCCGGAAGGCGGAGAGGTCGATGTCCGGCGGCAGCGGGCGCGGGGCGCCGGCGACGCGGACGGCGACGCGCACGCCGGCGTTTCCCGTCAGTTCGGCGAGCCGGTCGAGGGCGCCCAGGCCCGGCATCTCGGGGAGACCCCGGACCTCGGCGGAGGTCTCAGTGCTCCCGGAGGCGGCGGGGCCCGGCTCGGGCCGCTCCTGCGCGTCCGTGCCCGGCGTGCGCAGGGCGCCGAGCATCCGGCGCAGACCGGCGAGGGTCTCGCGGCTCGCGGTCTCGATCTCGCCGAGGGCCTGCCGGGCCCCTTCGGGCTGGGTGTCGATGACCCGGCGGGCGGCGCCGGCCTGGAGGGCGACGATCCCGATGCTGTGGGCGACCGTGTCGTGCATCTCCCGGGCGATCCGGAGGCGTTCGGTGGTGACGGCCTGCTCGGCGGCCTGGGCGCGACTGCGCTCCGCGTACTCCCGGGCCTGGCCCTCCGAGCGGCCGAGCAGCCAGGCCACGAGGGCGGCCAGGGCGACCGCCAGGGTGCCGGTGGTGCCCGCGGGCCAGCCGCAGAGCGCGCGGACGGCCAGGTAGGCGACGAGCAGGCCCTCGGCGAGAAGGAGCGCACGCCGGGCTTCCCGGCCGGGGCGGGAGGCGGCGATGGCGTAGAGCGCGACGTCGACCGCGAGGTACTGGGCGAAGGGGATGGCGGTGACGCCGAGGGGAGTCGAGGCGATGACCGGGGCGACGAGGAGGTGGTTGAGGGCGCTGGTCGGACGCCGGGCCAGAAGAGCGCTCCCGCGCAGCGTGAGGAGCGTACCGACGCTCAGCATGAGGAGGCCGTCCCAGCGCAGGATGACGAATCCGGGCAAGACCTCCGGTCCCTCCTGGCCGGGCACCCGCATCCGGAGGAGGGCGGTGAAGACGATGCCCAGGCCCCAGGCGACGGCGGCCCAACCACCGGGCGTGACCCTCTTGTGGAACGCTGCTGACGGGGTGGCGGACATGCGGTGATCGTAATCGGGGGCCGTGGCACGGGGCATCGGACCACGGGTGTACGACCCGGGGCGACAGGGACCCCGCCGATTGTCCGTGCTGGTCCGATGCCCGGCGCGGGGGCCTGACGGCACGGTGGTGCACATGATCGAAGTCAGGGAACTCACCAAGCGCTACGGCGCCGCCACCGCGGTCGACGCGCTCACCTTCACCGTCCGGCCCGGCCGGGTCACCGGCTTCCTCGGGCCCAACGGCTCGGGCAAGAGCACCACGCTGCGCATGGTCCTCGGCCTGCACGCGCCGACGAGCGGTTCGGTGACGGTCGACGGGCGGCCCTTCACGGACCGGCCGCGCGGCCTGCGGCACGTGGGCGCGCTCCTCGACGCCGGTGACGCGCACGGCGGCCGGACCGCACGGGCGCATCTGGCGGTGCTGGCGCGCAGCAACCGCATCCCGCTGTCCCGGGTGGACGAGGTCCTGGAGGAGGTGGGTCTCGCGGGGGCGGCCGGGCGCCGGATCGCCGGGTACTCGCTGGGCATGCGGCAGCGGCTCGGCATCGCCGGAGCGCTGCTCGGCGACCCGCCGGTGCTCCTGTTCGACGAGCCGCTGAACGGCCTCGACCCGGAGGGCGTGAAGTGGGTGCGGGGACTGTTCCGGCGGCTCGCCGCCGAGGGGCGCACGGTGTTCGTGTCGAGCCATCTGATGACGGAGATGGAGCACACGGCGGACGAGCTGGTCGTCATCGGCCGGGGCGCGCTGATCGCGGCGGAGAGCCTCACGGAGTTCGCGGCGCGCGGCAGGCGGCAGAGCGTCACGGTCGGCACCCCCGACCGGGCCGGGCTGACGGCGCTGCTCCTCGCGGAAGGCGCCGAGGTCGAAGAGGAGGCCGGCCGGCTGACGGTGACGGGGCTCCCGGCCGCCCGCATCGGTGAACTGGCCCTGGAGCACCGGGTGCTGCTCGACCAGCTGACGACCCGTACGGCCTCCCTGGAGGAGGCCTTCATGGAACTGACCGCCGACAGCGTCGAGTACCTGGCAGGAGAAGCCCGATGACGACCCTCGACCTCCCCGTGCCGCCCGTGGTGGAGCCCCGTGCCCGTTTCCGCGACCTCGTGGGGTCGGAGTGGCTGAAGCTGTGGTCGCTGCGGTCGACGGGGTGGTCCCTGCTGCTCGCCGCGCTCGCCGTGGTCGCCTTCAACTTCGGCACCGCCTGGGACCACTACCGCTATTTCCTCCAGTACGACGCGGCGAGCCGGGCCGACTTCGTGGCGCACGACATGGCGCTGTGGGACGCCTTCACGTACAACGGGGCGCTCGTCCTGATCCTCGCCTCGGCGGCCATGGGCGCCGTCACGGTGGTCGGCGAGTACGGCAGTGGCCTGATCCGTACGACGTTCACCGCCGTCCCGGCACGGGGAGCGCTCATGGCGGCGAAGGTGCTGGTCGTGACGGTGGTGCAGGCGCTGTTCGGCGCGGTCGTCGCGGGGGCCTCCTTCTGGTCTACCCAGGCGATGCTGTCGGCCCGTGACGTCGGGCTGCCGATCACCCATCCCGGAGCGCTGCGGATCGTCGTGGCCTCGGCGTCGCTCGCCCCGGTGTGCGCGGTGGCCGGGATGGCGGTCGGCGCACTGCTGCGGCGGAGCGCGGTCTCCGTCGTGGGGGCGTTCGTCCTGCTCCTGCTGCTGCCCGCGGTGCTCTCGGACCGGCGTCACCTGACCGCCGTCCTGGCCCACGCGACCCCGCTGCACGCCTGGGAGCGGCTCGCGGACGCGGGACCTCCCGGGTCCGGTGAGCCGTTCCCGTGGTCGGCGGGCGGGGCGTGGCTGGTGTACGCGCTGTGGGCGCTGGGCGGGGCGGTGGTGACGGTCCTCGCGGTGCGGGGCCGGGACCAGTAGGGCTCACACCGGGTGCCGCAGCCTGCGGCGCACGAGGTGTTCGTGGACCAGACGTCCGACGAGGGCGCCTCCGTACACGACGAAGCCGA
This sequence comes from Streptomyces sp. NPDC096079, assembly GCF_040303145.1. Classification (NCBI taxonomy): domain Bacteria; kingdom Bacillati; phylum Actinomycetota; class Actinomycetes; order Kitasatosporales; family Streptomycetaceae; genus Streptomyces; species Streptomyces sp. NPDC096079. Next base: position 126,724 of record NZ_JBEOST010000006.1, on the reverse strand, counting down.
CGCCGACGAGCCAGGACTGGAGGACGAGCACGGTGCCGAACTGACCGTACGTCACGGCGTTCGAGGCGATCAGCGGGGAGAAGACCAGCTGCGAGAAGATCCGCAGCCCGAGGAGCCCCAGTGCGGTGAGGACGGCTCCGGGAGCGAGGGCGCGCCAGCGGATGCGGCCGCAGAGCAGGAAGCGCTGCGACCACCAGAAGAAGACGAAGGTGCCGAGGAGGTCGCCGAGGGCGACGACCGTGGTGACGCCCGCCGACGCGTTCTCCGGTGCCGGGAAGGCGACGAAGAGCAGTAGGGCGGCGACGAGGACGGCGAGCCAGACGACGTGCCGCCACATGGTGTGCCAGCGGGCGGTGGGGAGGTCCCAGGCCCGCTCGTACCCCGTCTGCACGGCGGAACCGAAGGTGACGCCGAACGCGGCGAGGGCGGCGAGGCCGAAGGCCGTGGTGCGTTGGAGAGCCTGTCCCGGCTGCCCGAAGAGCTGCTCGACCTCCTCCTCCGATACGTCGGAGACGCCGAGGCCCTGGACCAGCCAGCGTGCGAAGCCCTGGCCGCTGGCGAGGTCGGCCGCGGCCACGACGATGAGCAGGGGGACGAGGGTGAGCAGGCTGAGCGCCGCGAAGCCCATGGCGCGGTGCATGAGTTCCATGGCCCGGCCGCGGCTCCAGGCGAGGCCGACGGAGGAGGCGAGGACGCGCGCGTGGAGTCGTGCGAACCAGTGGCCGTGTTCGGCGGGGGCACCGTCGCGCGGCGGACCGGGTGTGGAGGGCATGCCTGGTGAGGTACCCGGCCGGGCCCGGGGACTCGCAGGGGTGGGGCCGAACGGGTGGGTCGGACGAGAGCCCCGCTCGTCCGGAGCGCCGGCCGTGGACGGCTGCAGCGCGGGTGGGAAATCCGCCTCGACGTGGCACGAGAACCGCTAGCCTGCACGGCCATGGGGGAGCTGATGGTGATCAGACACGGCCAGACCGAGTGGAGCCTGTCGGGCCGGCACGCCGGCCGGACCGACGTCGCGCTGACCGAAGCGGGCGAGGCTTCGGCGCGCGCCCTGGCTCCGAGACTGGCCCGGCGTCCTCTGGCCGCCGTGTTCAGCAGCCCTCTGAGCCGTGCCGTGCGGACGGCGGAGCTCGCCGGCCTGACCGGCGTCGAGACCGATCCCGACCTGCGGGAGTGGGACTACGGCGGCTACGAGGGCCTGACCGCCGAGCAGATCCGTGCGCAGAGGCCGGGCTGGGACCTCTGGCGCGACGGTGTCGTTCCCGGTGACGCCGACCACCCCGGTGAGGCGCTCGCCCAGGTGGCCGCCCGTACGGACGCGGTGCTCGACCGCATCCGGCCGCTGTTGGACGGGGGTGATGTCGCCGTGGTCGCGCACGGCCACCTGGCGCGCGTGCTCACCGTGCGCTGGCTCGGCCTCGACGCGAGCGCGAGCCGGCTGCTCGGCCACCCGCATCCGGGCACGCTCGCCTTCCTGGCCGTGGAGGACGGACAGCCCGTCATCTCGGCCTGGAACGTGCCGTAGGGACGGACCGGGACCCGAAGTGCGGTGCGCGGGACCCGGGTCGGCGGGACTCAGCCGGTCCGGCGGGGCCGGGCGGCCGGGCCGGGGCGGACGGTGACGTCGCGGGGCGTGAGGACGGTCGGTTCGTGGCCCTCGCACTGGACGACGACGCGGACGGGGGCGTCGCAGCCGGTGTGCCGGATGTCGAGGACGTGCCCGTCCGGCTCACCCGCGTGGGTGTCGCCCCACTGCTTGAGGGCGAGGAGCACGGGCCACAGGTCGACGCCCTTGCGGGTGAGCCGGTACTCGTGGCGGGTGCGGGCGCCCGGTTCGCGGTAGGGCTCGCTCCGTAGGACGCCGGCGGCGACGAGCTTGCGGAGGCGGTCGGCGAGGACGGCCTCCGAGAGGCCGAGGTGCCGGCGGAACTCGTCGTACCGGCGCACCCCGTTGAAGGCGTCCCGCAGGATGAGCAGGCTCCATTTCTCGCCCACGATGTCCAGGGCACGGCCGACCGGGCAGTTCTCGGTATCCGTGTCCAGCCAGTTCATGCGCCCACTGTAGCCACCTGGCTCTGTCGTTGACAGTCAGCTGACGCGAAAGCTAGCTTCGGTGTACAGAGTCAGCTGTTCTTCGGAGTGGAGTGGTGATGGGGCGGTCACGCACGGTCGAGTGGGAGGACGCCGGGGCCACCGCGCGCGCCTCGACGTCGATGGCGGGCATCGACTTCCTGCGGGAGATCGTGTCGGGCAGGCTGCCGGGACCGCCGATCGCCGCCCTGCTGGGCTTCTCCCTCGACGAGGTCGAACCGGGGCGCGCGGTCTTCGCGCTCGAACCGGGCGAGGAGCACTACAACCCGATCGGCAGCGTGCACGGCGGGGTGTACGCGACCCTGCTCGACTCGGCCGCCGGCTGCGCGGTCCACAGCACGCTCCCGCAGGGCATGGCGTACACCTCGCTCGACCTGTCGACCCGCTTCCTCCGCCCGATCACGATGGACACGGGCAAGATCCGGGCCGTCGGCACGGTGCTGTCGCGGGGGCGCCGCACGGCGCTGGCGGAGGCCGGCCTGTACGACGCGGAGGACCGGCTCCTCGGTCACGCGACCAGCACCTGCATGCTGTTCCCGATCCCCGCGTAGGGACCACGGGTTCGGCGGATCAGCAGATGCCGGTGACCGGACGGGTGCGGGTGCAGCCGTCCGGTGCCACGTCGGGCACGCCGTTGGCCTGGAGGGCGGCGCTCACCAGCGTCGCGAGCAGGTCGATGTCGGAGCCCATGTCCAGCCGGACCGTCACCCAGCCCGACCCCGCCCGCAGCCGGACGGCACTCGATCCGAGGAGGGCCGGGCGCAGCTTCGCGACCATGGCCCGGGTGAGGTGGACGTCCGCCTCGTGTTCGCCGTGGAAGTGGACGATCTCCTGCGTCCCGGTGCCCAGTCCGAGCTCGGCGCCGCAATGGGCGCGGCCGGGGGTCAGCGAGGGCCAGCTCATCAGACGTTCACTGGCATGCCTGGCCGTGTTCATACGAGGAGCGTGCCGGGCCCGGGGGCCGCGCACAAGCGTCCTGCCGGAAGAATCCCGCCGTGGCGAGAAACAGACCGTCGAGACGGCCCGTGTGACCGTGCGTCACCACTGCACGGGGCACGGGAGTGACCGTGCGTCACTCCGGACACTCCGACGGACGCGCGTCGGCGTCATGCGGCCGGGCGCGTGCGGATGCGGGCCCACGTCGGCGCCGGGCGGGCACGGATACGGGCCCGCGTCGGCGTCATGCGGCCGGGCGGGCACGGATACGGGCCGCGAGGACGGCCACGTCGTCCTCCGCGTGAGGGGCGTCGAGACGGCGGAGCACCTCCTCGACGACCTGCTCGGGACCGGAGTCGGCGGGGAGCCGGAGCGCGGCCAGCCGGGCGAGCGAGACATCGATGTCCTCCCCGCGCCGCTCCACGAGGCCGTCCGTGAAGAGCAGCAGGGTCTCGCCCGGGGTGAGCGGGCGCGTCGTGGGCTCGTAGCCCCCGACGCCGGTTCCCAGCGGCGGCCCCACCGGGAGGTCCACGAGCGAGGCGGAGCCGTCCGCGCCGAACACGGCGGGCGGCAGGTGCCCGGCACTGGCGAAGGTGGCGGCGCTCCGGGCGGGATCGACCCGGACGAGCAGACAGGTGGCGGGCCTGCGGGCGTCGTCCTCGGCGACCACCGCGTCGAGGTGGCGCAGCACCCGGTGGGGCGGAAGGTCGGTCTCGGCGACCTCGCGGAGCGCCGTGCGATAGGCGTTCATGTCCACGGCCGCGTCGAGCCCGTGGCCCATGACGTCGCCGACGACGAGCAGGCTGCGGCCGAAGTGGAGCCGCACGGTCTCGAACCAGTCGCCGCCCACCAGGGTGCGGGGACCCACCGGGAGGTAACCGCCCGCGACCTCCAGGTTGGGGTGCGGCCTGCCCGGTTCGGCCACGAGGGCGCGCTGGAGGTGGAGGGCGGTGTCCTCGGTCGCGGCGAGCCGTCGGGCGTGGCCGAGGTGGCGGGCGGCGAGCCGGGCCGCCTGCCGGAGCACCGCCGTCTCGCCGGCGGAGAAGTCGGGCCCTCCCGGGCGCAGGACGGTCACGGTCCCGAGGGGGGGCTCGTCGTGGACGGCGAGGGGCGCGGCGAGGCGGGGGGCGTCCCCTCCGGCGCTGTCCGCGGCCGCGCCGTCCCGGGTCCCGCGGTCCGGGCCCGCGCCCGCCGGCGACCGGCCTGCCGGGGCCTCCTCCGTTCCCGCCCGGGCCGCGCGTCCGGCCGGGCCGCCCTGCTCGTCGAGCAGGGCGACGGTCACGGAGCCATGGAGGTGGCGGGCGAGGAAGGCCGCGAGCTCGCGGCAGGTGGTCGTCTCGTCGAGCGTCGTGCCGATCTCGCCTATCGCCTCCTCCAGGGCCCGTGCCCTGGCCAGGAGGGCCTCGTCCCGTTCCGCCACGACACCTCCACCGCCGTGCGGGCCTCCGGGTGGCGTACCCGGTCCCCCCATTGCACCAGCGGCCGCCGCCCCGCGCGCGGCACGGAGCCGGGACGGGACGGTTGTGCGGTGGTGCCCGATCTGATCAAGTACAGCTGAGGCTACTGGCCAGTAAGACTTTCCGCTCCCCGGGGGGACAGACATGACGACCGGATTCTTCACCTCCGTCGACGACGTGGCCGAACGGCTCGCCGCGACCGGCTACCTGGCGTCGCCGGCCGTCGCCACCACCGTCTTCCTCGCCGACCGGCTGGGCAAGCCGCTGCTCGTCGAGGGCCCGGCGGGCGTCGGCAAGACCGAGCTGGCCAAGGCCGTCACCGCGGTCACGGGGGCCCGCCTGGTCCGCCTGCAGTGCTACGAGGGCGTCGACGAGTCCCGCGCGCTGTACGAGTGGAACCACGCCAAGCAGCTGCTGCGGATCACGGCCGGGCGCGGCGAGTCCTGGGACGAGACGCGGACGGACATCTTCGGCGAGGAGTTCCTGCTCCCCCGGCCGCTGCTCACCGCCATCCGGTCCGAGGAGCCGACGGTGCTGCTCGTCGACGAGACCGACAAGGCGGACGTCGAGGTGGAGGGGCTGCTCCTGGAGGTGCTCGGCGACTTCCAGGTGACCGTGCCCGAGCTCGGCACGATCACGGCGACGCGCCGCCCGTTCACCGTCCTCACCTCGAACGCGAGCCGCGAGCTGTCCGAGGCGCTCCGCAGGCGCTGTCTGTTCCTGCACATCGGCTTCCCCGAGGAGGAGCTGGAGCGCCGGATCGTCACGCTCAAGGTGCCCGGTCTCGATGCCGCGCTCGCCGCGTCCGTCGTCCGGGTCGTGGGGGCGCTGCGCGCGATGGACCTGCGGAAGGCGCCGTCCGTGTCGGAGACGGTCGACTGGGCCCGCACCCTGCTCGCGCTCGGCGCGGACCGGCTGGACGAGGGGGTCGTACGGGAGACCCTCGGCGTCCTCCTGAAGCACCAGGAGGACATCGTGAAGGCGACGGCCAAGCTCGACCTGGACGCGGTGTGAACGGGCCGGCGCCGGCCTCCGGCACGGCGGACGCGGGCGCTTCCGGCACGGCGGAACCGGGCCCCTCCGGCGTGCCCCAGGGCGCGGGCGGCACGGCCCTTCCCGGCGCGGCGCCCGCCGGGGCCGCGGAGCGGCTCACCGGACTCGTCGCGGCGCTGCGCGCGCACGGGTTCGGGATCGGCACCGGCGAGACCGTGGACGCCGGGCTCGCGCTCGAAGCGGTCGGCTTCACCGACCGGGAGCAGGTCCGGGAGGCGCTGGCGGCGACCCTGCTCCACGGGGAGGCCCGGCGGAAGGTGTTCGACCAGGTCTTCGACCTGTACTTCCCGCTCGGCGGCGCTCCGGGGGCGGCCGGGTCGTACGAGGACACCGCGGCGGACCTCGCGGCGCTCCGGGCCCGGCTGGCGGAGGCCCTCGCCGCGGGGGACGGCGCCGCGCTCGACCGGCTGGCGGCCGAGGCGGTGGGCGGCTTCGGCGGATTCGGCTCCGGTCCCGAGTCCGACGGCTGGTCCTCGTACCGGACGCTCTCCCGGCTGCGCCCCGAGACGCTGCTCGCGCGGGTGCGCGACCGGCTGCGGGCCGAGGCGGCGGTCTCGGGTCCGGAGTTCACCGACCGGCTCCTCGACGACGAGATCCGGCGGCGCATCGAGGCCTTCCGGGAGCGGGTGCGGTCCGAGGCCCGGCGGCGCGTCGCCGAGCGGCAGGGCCGTGACCGGGTCGCGCGGCGGGCGGTCGCGGGCACGGCGGACGGCGTGGACTTCCTGCTGGCCGGGCGGGCGCAGCTGGACGAGCTGCGGCGTACGGTGCGGCCGCTGGCCCGGAAGCTGGCCACCCGGCTCGCGGCCCGGCGGCGGCGTGCGGCGCGCGGGGAGATCGACCTGCGGCGGACCCTGCGCGGCTCGCTGTCGACCGGCGGTGTCCCGGTGCGCCCGGTCCTGCGGCAGCGTCGTCCCCGGCGCCCCGAGCTGGTCCTGCTGTGCGACGTGTCGGGGTCGGTGGCCGGATTCGCCCAGTTCACGATGCTGCTGGTGCAGGCCCTGCACGACCAGTTCAGCCGGGTGCGGGTCTTCGCGTTCGTCAACCGGGTCGACGAGGTCACCGGTCTGATCGCGCGGGACGCGGCGGACCCCGCCGGGCTCGGCGACCGGATCCTCGCGGAGGCGGAGCTCACCGGTTGGCACGGGCAGAGCGACTACGGGACGGCGCTCGGGGAGTTCGCCGAGCGGTACGCGGAGGCGATCGGCCCGCGCACGGTCGTCTTCGTCCTCGGCGACGCCCGCACCAACGGCGCCGATCCGAACCTCCCGGCGCTCCGGCTCGTCGCGGACCGCGCGCGCCGGGTCCACTGGCTCAATCCCGAACAGCCCTCGCTGTGGGGGACGGGCGACTCGGTGGCCCCGGCCTACGCGGAGCTCGTGGAGATGCGCCCGTGCCGCAACGCCCGCCAGCTGGGCGAGCTGATCGGCCGCCTGCTGCCGGTCTGAGGGCGGGCACCGAGCACGCCCGGGTTGTACGGCGGGCGGGCTCTCGAACTAGCGTGGCCCCCATGGAACTCTTGGGAGAGATCACGGCCCACCGTCCGCTGCTCGTGCTCGCCGTCAAGGAGGAGGCGCAGTTCCTCGACACGGAGCTGCCCGTCCTGCTCACCGGCATGGGCAAGGTGAACGCGGCGACCGCGCTCGCGAGCGTGCTCGGGCGGGGGCCGCGGCCGTCGGGGATCGTGAACCTGGGTACGGCCGGGGCGCTGCGGCCCGGCTGGACCGGTACGCACGTCGTCGGCACGGTCGTGCAGCACGATCTCGACGGGGAGCTGCTCGCCACCCTGACCGGCGAGACGTACGGCGCGCCGCTGGCGCTGCCGGACGGCGGCGACGTGGTCCTGGCGACCGGCGACGCGTTCATCTCGGACGAGGCGGCCCGTGCCCGGCTCGCCGAGCGGGCGCCGCTGGTCGACATGGAGGGGTACGCGCTCGCGGCGGCTGCGGAGCTCGCCGGGGTGCCGCTGCGCATCGTGAAGCACGTGAGCGACGAGGCCGGTGACGGTGCCGCGCGCACCTGGCGCGAATCGGTCGCCGAGTGCGCGCGGGCGCTGGCCGACTGGGCGGAGGCGAACACCCCGTACCGCTCCTGACCCCGCCGGGGGCGGCTCAGCGGTGCTGGAAGTGGACCTCCGGGTTCCCGGGTGTCGGGCCGTCGAGCACCGGGCGCGGGAGCCCGCGCAGATGCGTGTCGAAGAAGGCCGCGACGTAGGTCCGGGTGACCGCCACGGCACGGTCGGTGGGCAGTTCGGGCTGGGGCAGGCCGAAGTGACGTGCGATCACGGGGCCGTCGGAGAAGGTGAAGTGTTCGGATCCGGCGACCGTGATCCAGCGCTTCCAGCCGTCGAGAGCGGTCCACGTCCGGTCCCAGGTGGTGTCCTGCCCGCCGGGCAGGTGCATGCCGTCGTGCGTCCCGAGCATCAGGAACGGGCGGCCCCGCAGGCCCTGGGCCGGGAGGTCCTCCCAGAACCGCCCGTCCATGTTGATCCCGGCGTCGATGCGCGGGTCCGCCGCCATCGCCGTGGCCGCGCTCGCCCCTCCGATGGAGTGGCCCGCCATGCCGACGCGGCGCGCGTCGATCGTGCCGGCGTACCTCCAGGCGGGCTCGGGCCCGGTGAGCCTGTCCAGGACGTACCGCATGTCGGCGGCGCGGGTCGAGGTGACGACGCTGCCGTGCACCCCGCCCTCGTCGAGCGCCGCGCAGGCGACGCAGGTGAGGACGCGGCCGCCGGGGAGGCTGATCCCGTACGACTCGTAGGCGTGGTCGACGGAGGCGACGACGTAGCCCCGCGAGGCGAGGTCCTCGGCGAGGTGGGTGAGCGTCCAGCGGGAGACGCCGAAGCCCGGCGAGAGCAGCACCAGGGGGTGCCGTCCGGGTGCGGGCCGGACGCCGGACCTGCTGTGGGTGCGCGTGCGGGCGAGTTCGTCGCCGGAGACGCCGGGCCCGAGCTGTTCGGCGAGCAGCCGCGCCTCCTCCCGCGTGGCGTACGGGACGGGGCGGCCGCCGCCGGGGAAGGCCGCCGGGTAGTGCAGCGTGACCATGAGCGCGCGGCCGTCGGCGGACGGAACCCACGGGTCGGTACGGGAGCGGTCGACGAGCGACAGGACCGTGCTGCCGACGGCGTACGGGCCGGTGGGGTCCGGGAGCACGGCCGCTCGTGAGGCCGGGGCCGCGGCGTTCGAGGCCGGGGTGTCCGGGGAGGCGGCCGTGGCGACGCCTGCGGGTAAGACGAGGGTACTGACGAGTGCGGCGGTCGCGGCCGCCCTGGTGAATCGGTTCATGCGGGCACGCTAGGCGCGGCTCCCGTGCGGCCGCGTCCGTCCACGGACTGACCTGCGGTCAGCCCAGGGTCTGACACGCGCTCCGTCCCTCGGGAGGGCCGCGGTGCGTCCCAACCGGCCTCCCCCGGTGCCGTCCTGACGTCCCGCCGGTCGGGACGACCTTGACACCGGCGACGGCGGCCTGCCTAGGGTGACGTGATCCGCCCGCACGACCACGGGCCGGAACCCGGAGGGGAGGCGCAGGTGCTCGCAGTGATCGTCACCGCGCACGTCCCCGCCCGTCCGCGTGCCCGCCTCGTCCGCCGTCGGCACGTCGACCTCTGCCGCACCTCCTCGGCCGTCTGTCCTTCCCCTCGCGCCTGACCCGCCCCGCGTGGGTCCGCGCGTCCCGTGACGTCCCGTCGCCCGGCCCCGTACAGCCGTGCCCCGCACCGCTGCCGCGCCGTCGCGCCTCCCTGTCGTACGGAAGGACTCCCATGCCCCGCCCCGCCCTGCGCCTGGCCGTCGAGATCGACGGCGACGGTGCCCATCCGGCCGCGTGGCGGCGTGCCGCGCACGCCCCCGGCACGCTGCTGACCCCGCGCCGGCTCGCCCGGGTGGCGTCCGCCGCCGAGAACGCCGGGTTCACCCTCGTCACCCTGGAGGACTCGATCCTCCCGCCCGGCGCCGCGCACGATCCCGTCGGACGGATCGGCGCGGTGGAGCGGGCCGCGTTCGTGGCCGCGTCGACGAGCGTCGTCGGCGTGGCGCCGGTCGTGGCGACCACGTACGCCGAACCGTTCCACGTCTCCTCGCAGCTCGCCTCGCTCGACCACGTCTCGGCCGGCCGGGCCGGCTGGGTCGTCGGCACCGAGGAGGACCCGGCCGCCGCCCGCGCCTGGGGCCGGCCGGTCGTCGAGGGCGCCGAGGCGGTCGTCCGCGAGGCCCACGACGGGCTCCGGGTCGTGCGGGACCTGTGGGACTCGTGGGAGGACGACGCGGTGATCCGTTCGGTGGCCACCGGCCGCTATCTGGACCGCTCGCGCCTCCACGCCGTCGACTTCGAGGGCGAGACGTACTCCGTGCGGGGCCCCTCGATCGTGCCGCGCCCGCCGCAGGGCCGGCCCGTGGTCCTCGCCCGCCCGGGTCTCGCCCCGGCCGGTCTCGCCGATGTCGCGCTCGTCGGCGGGGAGACGCCCTCGGAAGCGGGCCGGGCGGCATCGGCCGCGGGGGCGCCGCTCGCCTTCGCCGAGCTGGAGGTCGCCCTCGACACCCCGGGCGAGTCGGCGCGGGAGCGGATCGCCGACCTGGAGCGGCACGCCCCCTGGGAGGGCGGCCCTGACCGGTTGCGGTACTCCGGTCCCGCCGCCGGTCTGGTGGAGCTGCTGACGGAGCTCGGCGGTCACGTCGACGGGGTCCGGCTGCGCCCGCTCGTCCTGGACGAGGACCTCGCGGTGCTCTCCCGGCTCGTCCTGCCGGAGCTGTTCGTCCGGCGGATCGCCGCACGTCCGCTGCCGGGCACCACCCTGCGCACCTCCCTGGGCCTTCCCCGGCCCCTCAGCCGCTTCACGACCGACGGTGCCGCCGTGCTCGTCCGGGAGGAGACCCGATGACCCTCGCCGATCCGAACGACGTCCCGCGCCCGGACGCCCGGCTGCACTTCGGGGTGTTCTTCCAGGGGGTCAACCACTGGACGATCTGGTCGGACCCGTCGAGCGGTTCCCAGATCGACCCCGCCTCGTTCCTGAAGGTGGCGCGGACGGCCGAACGCGGGCTCTTCGACGCGTTCTTCCTCGGGGACGGGCTGCGGCTGCGCGAGTCGGAGGGCGGCGTCCACGAGCTGGACGTCGCCGGCCGCCCCGACGCGATCACCCAGCTGTCGGCACTCGCCGCCGCGACCGAGCGGATCGGCCTGGTCGCCACGTCCAACACCACCTTCAACGAGCCCGGCGACCTCGCCCGGCGGCTCGCCGGTCTCGACCTGCTCTCCGGCGGACGGGCCGGCTGGAACGTGGTGACCACCCACAACGCCTGGACCGGCGAGAACTTCCGGCGGGGCGGCTTCCTCGACCACGCCGACCGCTACCGGCGCGCCGAGGAGTTCCTCTCCGTCGCGCGCGCCGTGTGGAACGGCTGGGCGGACGGCGCCGTCGCCGGGTCCGCCGAGGCCCGGTCCTGGTCGGTGCCGGGTGCGGTGGGACGCGTACGGACGCGGACCGGGCACTTCGATGTCGATCTGGCGCCGACGCTGCCGCGCAGCGCGCAGGGGCATCCGGTCATCTTCCAGGCGGGCGACTCCGCCGAGGGCCGGGACTTCGCGGCCCGCAACGCGGAGGTGATCTTCTCCCGGCACGGTACGGACTTCGACGACGCGCTCGCCTTCGCGGAGGACGTCCGGCGGCGGCTGCGGGCGGCCGGACGGCCCGAGGACGCCCTGCGGATCCTGCCGGGCACGGAGATCGTCATCGGGGCCACCGAGAAGGAGGCCGAGGAGAAGGCCCGCTGGGTCCGCCTGGAGCAGGTCACGCCGGCCGTCGCGCTGGGCATCGCGAGCCTTCTGTGGGGAATCGACCTGTCCGGCCGGGACGCGGACGGGCCGCTGCCCGCCGAGGATCCGGTGGTCGCCGCGTACGACGGGAGGTTCGGCACCCGCCAGCTGGGCGAGACCCTCGACACGGTGGCCGAGTGGCGGGCGAAGGCCGACGCCCACGGCTGGTCCCTGCGCGAGACGGTCATCGAGCTCGGTCCGCAGCGCGGTCACGTCGGCACACCGGCCGGGCTCGCCGAGAAGTTCGCCCGGTTCGCCCGGCACGGCGCCGTCGACGGCTTCAACATCTCGCCGTATCTGGTGCCGGACGGTCTCGACGACATCGTCGAGCTGCTCGTGCCGGAGCTCCAGGAGCGGGGCGTGTACCGGACGGCGTACACGGGGACGACGCTCCGCGAGCACCTGGGTCTCGCGCCGGCGGTGTGACGCCGCGGGGAGGGTGCCCGGACCGCCGGGCACCCTCCCCGCCGCACGGCGCTCAGCCCAGCGGCAGTTCGAGGAAGGCGGGCGCGTCCTCCGGGGAGGTGACCGTGGTCTGGGTCCAGGTGACGGAGGCGTCGCCGTACAGCGGGTCCTTGCTGTCGACGACCAGCGTCAGCCGGTGCCCGGCGGCGATGTCGTAGGCGGCGGCCTGGAGCCGCCAGGTGACGGTGCGGTCCTCGTCGGGCGTCAGCCCGTACACGTTGAGCGGCTCGTGGGTGATGATCCGGGCCGTGCCGTCCTCGGCGACGTCGAAGAGGTGGGCGACGAGGCCCGCCGACGCGGCCGTGGAGCGGACGGTGAGGCGGAGCCGCGGGACGCCCCGGACCCGGCGGCCGGCGACGCCCTCCCCCTGCGGGGAGGTGAGCGGCGCGGTCGTCCACACGAGGGCGTGCCGCCGGTCGATCTTGCGGGTGTCGTAGATCTTGGGGTTGCCCGTGCGTTCCGCCCGGCCCGTGCCCATGAGCGCGTCCATGGCGGTGGCCTCGGTGTCGACTCCCGCGAGGAACGCGCGGCGCCACCCGGTGACCTCCGAGGGTGCCGAGGTCTCGCCCGCGGGGAGCAGCCGGCCGTCGGTGCAGCCCGCCCCGTCGCCGGTGAGGCCGAGGACCTCGACGCCGGTGGTGACCCGGCTCCAGTCCGCGCGGTGTTCCCGGACGGCCTCCTCGACGATCCGGTTCTCGCCGGTGGGCTCGCCGGTGCCGGGGTCCAGGACGGGTTCGGTGACGTGGGTGAACATGACCTCGCCGCAGACCTGTGCCCACTCCTCGACGCCGTTGCGCTCGCCCTTGAGGTGGTGGTCGAGCCAGGCGTACGCCTCGGCCAGGGGGAGGCCGGTCCCGCGGGGTTCCGTGCCGACGAGCCCCGGGCCCTCGGGGGCGGCGTGGTCGCCGATCCAGAGGTTGAGGCGCTTGGGGACGTCGAGGCCCTCGAAGGTGGTCAGGAGCTGGTTGACGGCGAAGAGGCCCTCGTGCCAGGTGTTCGAGAGGAAGGTGGGGGTCTCGTTGTCGTTCGTGAGGTGGAGGTACGACTCCGGGGCGCGCAGCCGGCCCCACTCGACGACCCGGTCCAGGTTCCGGTCGGCCAGGAAGTCGGCGAGGACCTCCTGGTTCGCCGCGTCGAACTTGCTCTCCACCGGGCCGCCCGTGAGCGCGAGCAGCGCCTTGACGGCGGCGAGGTGACGGGTGTCGTGGTCGAGCAGGCTGGTGGCCAGGTTCCCCCAGGTGCTGAGCGCGACGACGGCGGCGACGCGGTCGTCGTGGGCGGCGACGAGCTGGCTGATCCCGGAGCCGTAGGACTCGCCCAGAAAGCCGATCACGCTCGGGGCGAGGTGGTCGGTCGCGAAGTCGATGACGGCGGAGCCGTCGGCCCAGTCGTGGGGTCCGGCGACGTCGACGAAGCCCTCGGAGGTGGAGGGCAGCCCCGGGATGCCGAGGCCGCGGGGCGTGTAGGCGAGGACGTGGTAGCCCCGGCGGGCGAGGGAGAGGTAGCACCAGAGGAACAGCGGCCAGCCGAACGGGGTCCATCCGGCCGGGACGACGACCAGCGGGTGCGGGCCGGGGCCCCGCTGCCGGAGGCTGAACGCGGAGAGCCTGATACCGTCCGTGGCCTCGACGCGGTGGTACGCGGGGACGGCGAGGGCCCGCACCTCTTCGAGGGGCGCGGCGACCTCGGCGGGCAGCGGGGGCGCGTCACCGGCCCCGTTCAGGAGCGCGGTGGTGAGGGTCTGGGCCAGTCGTACGACGTCGGGGTCGACGGTCGCGTCGGCGGTCCAGAGGCCGCGGCCGGCGGTGCGGGAGACCTCTGCGGCGGTCAGACCCGCCGTGACGCCCGGGAAGCCGGGGAATTCCTCGGACGGTGCAGGGGCGAAGGGGTTGTCCTGGGGCACGAGCACCCGATCCTCTCGACTGGGCTGTCAGCGGTCCGCGCTGCGGATGGTCGCAAGCCTCACGTACCGGGAACGGAGCGACCAGAGCGCACGAACGGCGCACGGGACGCGCAACCGGTCGGCAACGACACAAGCCGCCCGGCGGTCGATGTTTGCCGCTCCGCCTCCGCGCCCCGAATGCCCCGGGGCACTTGCCGGGCGTCACGGGCCCGCCCTGATCGGCGCGTCACCCTACGGAGCCTCCGGCAGGTGTCCCGTCGCCGCGCGGGCGTAGGAGTGCAGGGCGGCGATCACCTCCCGGGGCGAGCGGCGGCCGGCGAGCACGTCCATCTGGTAGCCGTCCTCCATCGCCACGAAGTTGGCGGCGAGGAGCCGGGCCGGGTCCGAGAGGGTGAAGTGTCCCTGAGCCTCGCCGAGGACCAGGATGCCCTGGTAGACCCCGATCTGGCGCTCGGTCAGGACGCTGTCGAGCGCGGCGGCCTTGGGGTCCCGCAAGGTGCGGGGCCAGTACTCGAAGAGCAGCCGGGGAAGCCGGTCCTGGGGGCCCGAGGCCACGCCGGACGCGATGCAGCTGCGCAGTCGCGCCCGCGCGTCGGAATCCCCCTCCGCCGTCGTCTCGCGCTCCGCGCAGAACCGCTCGATGGCCTGTCGGAAGGTCTCGTACATCAGGGCGTCGAGGTCTTCGTAGTAGTACAGGACCGCGGCCGGGGTGACCCCCGCCTCCGCGGCGACGTCCTTCAGCCGGACCCCTTCGAGCCCCCGGCTGAGCAGGGCCCGCGCCGCCGCCTCGCCGAGCTGGGCGCGCCGGGCCTCCTGGTCCTTGCTCCGCGCCAACGGGTCCCTCCGCGTCTCGTGATCTGAACCGATACCAAAAGATACAACCCCAGGCCTTGACCGGACCACGACTCTTTCCTTAAATCTGCGTTTAACGAATACGGGATGTCCGTACGCCCCTCACCAGGAGGCCCCTCATGACCAGCGCGTCCGATCCGTCACCCGCTCCGGCACCACCCCTCGGCAAGGGTCTGCGGGGAGACTCCGTCGGTCTTCTCGCGACGATCGCCCTCGGGCTCGCCTCCGTCGCCCCCGCGTACAGCATCGCGATCACCCTGGGCCTCGTGACCCTCGTCGTCGGCGACCGGGCCCCGGCCGCCCTGGTCCTGGGCTTCGTGCCGATCCTCCTCACGGCCTTCGCGTTCCGGGAACTGAACCGGCGGATGCCGGACTGCGGCACGACCTTCGTCTGGAACACCCGGGCGTTCGGCCCGGCCGTCGGCTGGGTCGCGGGCGGTTGGGCGGTCCTGGTCGCGACCGTCCTCGCGATGACCGCGCTCGCCCAGGTCGGGGCCGCCGCGCTGCTCGCCTTCCTCGGGCTCGACAGCGCGGCCGGCGGCACCCTCGCCGTGACCGCCGTCGCCGTCCTCCTGATCGCCCTGGTCGTGACCGTCGCCTACCGGGGCGTCCGGCTCGCCGCCCACGCGCAGTACGCGATGCTCGCCCTCCAGCTCCTCGCCCTGCTCGCCTTCGGGATCGCCGCCTTCGCCCGTGACGGCGCCGCCACCCCGTCCCTGAGCTGGATCGACCCCTTCGGCTTCGACGACTTCGGCACGTTCGCCCAGTCCGTGCTCCTGTGCCTGTTCGTCTACTGGGGCTGGGACGCCCTGATCACCTTCAACGAGGAGACCGTGGACAGCGACCGCACCCCCGGCAGGGCCGCGGTCGCCTCCACCGTGGTCCTGCTCGTCACCTACCTCTTCACCGCGTTCGCGGCGATCACCTTCGCCGGTACGGGCACCGGAGGGCTCGGCCTCGGCGCCGAGGAGAACGCGGCCGACGTCCTGACCCACCTCGCGCCCACCGTCCTCGGCGGCGCGGGGGGGCCGGATCGTCTCGCTCGCCATCGCCGTCTCGGCCGTGGGCGCCCTGCTGACCTGCGCCGGCTCCACGCCCCGGAGCGCGCTGTCGATGAGCGCGCACGGCGCGCTGCCCGCCGCGTTCGGGCGCATGCACCCGCGCTTCCGCACCCCCGCGTTCGGGACGGTGTCCTGCGGAGCCGCGGCGGCCGCGGCCCTGGTCCTACTCACCCTGGTCTCGGCCGACTTCCTCGGCGACGCCATCCTGTCGATCGGCCTCCTGATCGCGTTCTACTACGGCGTCACGGGCTTCGCCTGCGCCTGGTACTTCCGTCGGCAGCTGCGGAACTCCGCCCGCGACCTGCTGTTCAAGGGCGTCCTGCCGGCGACCGGCGGCCTGATGATGCTGGCGGCGTTCGTCCGCAGCGCCTACGACATGGCCGATCCCGACTACGGCTCCACCTCGCTCGGCGGGGTCGGCGGGGTCTTCCTCCTCGGCGTCGGCTCCCTCGTCCTCGGCGGCGTCGTGATGCTGCTCGTCCGCGCCCGCCACCCGCGTTTCTTCCAGGACGGCCGCACGGCCGTCACCGCCCTGACCGTCACGGAGAACTGAGCCCCATGCGCACCCTCGCCATCGCCGCCGTCCAGACCACCCCCGTCGCCCACGACCCGAAGGCCAGTTGGGACCGGTTCGCCGACCAGGTCCGCGCGGTCCGCGACACCTTCCCGCACGTCCAGCTCGTCGTCGTACCGGAACTCCTGCTCTCGGCGGAGGCACCGCTGCTCCGGGCGCGCGCCGAGTGGATGCGGGAGGCCGCCGTGCCGGTTCCCGGGCCGCTCACGGATCTCCTCGGGGCCCTGGCCCGCGAGACCGGGCTCTGGCTGGTCCCCGGCAGCGTCTACGAGCGCGGCGACGACGGCCACGTCCACAACACGGCCCTCGCCGTCTCCCCCACGGGCGAGATCGTCGCCCGATACCGCAAGGTGTTCCCCTGGCAGCCGTACGAGCAGACGCGTCCCGGCGGCGAGTTCGTCGTCTTCGACCTGCCCGGGATCGGCCGCGCGGGGCTGGCCATCTGCTACGACGGCTCGTTCCCCGAGACGGCGCGACAGCTGGCCTGGCTGGGCGCGGAGGTGATCATCCAGCCGACGCTGACCACCACCCGGGACCGCGAGATGGAGCTGGTCTGCGCCCGGGCCAACGCCTGGACCAACCAGCTGTACGTCGTGAACGTCAACGCCGCCGATCCGGCCGGCGTCGGCGCCAGCGTCGTCGTCGACCCGGAGGGCATCGTCCGGCAGCAGGCGGGCACGGGCGAGGAGGTCCTGGTCGACGTCCTCGACCTCGACACCGTCACCCGCGTCCGCACCTACGGCTCCGCCGGCATCAACCGGCCCTGGGCCCAGCTCGCCCGCTACGGCGACCGGATCGAACTGCCCATGTACGGGGGTACGTTCCGGCCCGTGCCCTGGGCCTAGCCGGTTCGGGGCGGGCACGCCACGACGACGGCCGCGACGTCGTCGTCGAGGCCGCCCGCCCCGTACGCGGAGAGGTCGCGGTGGAGCAGCTCCGGCAGTGCGGCGGCCGGCTCCCGGACCCAGCCGCGCAGGCGCAGCTCCAGCGGGTAGAACGTGCCCGCCCGGTCTCGGGTCTCGCTGACGCCGTCGGTGTAGAGGAGCAGCCGGTCACCCGGCCCGAACGGGACCTCCTCGATCCGGTGGTGGTTCTCGGCGAGCCCCGCGAGGTTGACCGGCAGCGAGGGGTCGGCGAACCGCACGGGTTCGACGCCGGTCGCGCGCTGGAGCAGCGGGGCGGGGTGGCCGCAGCTGAGGAGCCGTACGACGTCGTGCTCGTCGGGGAGCTCCGCCAGGACGACGGTGGCGAAGCGTTCGGCCGCGTCCGAGTCGGGGTCCCACGCGCCGTACCGGGCCAGGCCCTCGTCGAGCCGGTCCGCGAGGGCCCCGAGGTCGACGGCGTCGTTGACGGCGGCGCGGAAGGAGCCGAGCAGGACGGAGGCGGTCTCGACGGCGCCGAGGCCCTTGCCCTGGACGTCGCCGAGCATCACGCGCACCGCGCCGGGAATCCTGACGGCCTCGTAGAAGTCGCCGCCGATCCTCGCCTTGGCCGCGGCCGCCACGTACAGCAGGTGCAGTTCGAAGCGGCCGAGGCGCTCGGGCAGCGGGCGCAGGACGACCCGCTGGACGACCTCGGCGACGGCGGTGACCTCGCGCAGGTCCCGCTCGTAGCGGGTCCTGGCCCGGCTGACCCAGGCCGCGGCCGCGGTCACCAGCGCGAGGACGATCTCGCTGGAGAGGAGTTCGGAGGCGAAGCCCTCGCCCCGGCTGAAGCTGAGCAGGGCACGGACGCCCATCGCAGTGAGTCCGATGGCGATGGTCCCGCGGACCGGCCAGGTGACGGCGGCGAGGGCGGGCGCCGCGACCAGGAGACGGTCGAACCGCTCCCGGTCGGGGGTGACCAGGTCGGCGACGACCGTCACCACCAGGACCAGGAAGGGCAGGGCGCGACCGAGGTTGAACTGGGTGCGCGCCGCCGTGCCGGGAGGGCGGCGGTGACCTGCTGAGGGCATCTCATGATCGTACGCAGGGCCTTCGGCGGGACCCGGGTGTCGTCGGCTCCGGGCGTGTCCCCCGGCGTTCCGCGCGGCCGGGCAGGGCGAGGGCGGCGGGAACGGCGAGCGCGGCGACCACCGCCAGGGCGGGGAGGGCCGCGCCCCGGACCGGTTCGAAGCCGGCGTCCGGGACGAGCGCCACGAGCAGCGTCGCGAGGGCGACGCCCAGCGCCGGTCCGGTGTTCATCGCGGTCTGCTGGAGCCCTCCGGCGACTCCGGCGTGGGCCTCCGGGGCGCGGTGCACGACGACGGAGGTGGCGGTGATCATGAGCGTGACGAATCCGGCGCCGATGAGCGCGGAGGCGCAACCGACGGGGAGCGCGCCGGCGCTCGCGTCGAGCCGGGCGAGCAGCAGGACCCCGAGCGTGAGCAGCGCGGCGCCCGCGGTCGCGGTGCGCCGGGGGCCGAAGCGGCGCTGGAGCGGCGGGCAGAACAGGGCGCCGATGATCATGAGGGCGGCGAGCGGGAGGAAGCGCAGGGCGCAGCCGAGGGGGTCGATTCCCTGGACGTCCTGGAGGAAGTACGTCGCCACGAAGAGCGCGCCGGACAGGGCCGCGGAGGCGGCGAGGAGCGCGGCGAGCCCCGCGACGACCGGGACGCTCCGGAGCAGCGCGAGGGGCAGCAGGGGGTGCGGGGCCCTGCGCTCCTGCCGGGCGAAGGCGACCCCGGCGCCCAGGGCGGCGCCGCAGGCGAGGACGGCGGCCCCCGCGTGGCCGGGCCGCGCGGCCGCGTCGAGCCCGTACACCAGCAGCCCGAGCGTCGCGGCGAGCAGCACCGCACCGAGCGGATCGAGCGCGGCAAGACCGGGCGCCGTGCGGCCGGGGGCGGCGGGGACGGGCGCCGGGCGGGCCGGGTCGGCGACAACAGGCGCCGAGTGCGCGGGGGCGGCGGGGCCGGGCGCCGGGCGGGCCGGCCCGGAGAGGTCGTGCGTCCTCCGGCCGGGGGCGGCGACGGGCGCCGGCTCGGCGGCGGGGGGCGTGCGGGGGTGTTCCGGTGCGGTCAGGGCGAGCAGGCCGATCGCGAGGGTCGGGGGCACGCCGAGGAGGAAGACCGCGCGCCAGCCGTACGAGGAGACCAGCGCGCCGCCGACGAGCGGGCCCGCCGCGGCGGCGAGTCCGATGGCGGCCGTGCGCACGGCGATCGGCGTCGCGAGCCGCTCCGGTGGGTAGGCCGTGCGCAGCATGCCGAGCGTGGCGGGCTGGAGCAGCGCCCCGCACACGCCCTGGAGCACGCGGAGCGCGATGACGGTGCCGATGCCGGGGGCCAGGGCGATCCCGGTCGAGGCGGCGGCGAAGCCGAGGGCACCGACGGCGAAGACCCGCCGGTGGCCGTACCGGTCGCCGAGGCGGCCCGCGAGGACGAGGAGGCTCGCGACGGCGACGAGATAGCCGGTGCTGGTCCACTGGACCTGCCCGACCTGGGCGTGCAGGTCGCGCTGGAGCGCGGGCTGGGCGACGGTGAGGACCGTGCCGTCGAGGGCGACCACGGCGGCGCCGACGACGCTGCAGGCGAGGGTGCGGTTCACGGGGCGGACTCCACGGGGCCGAGGTGGGCGTCGAGGGCGGCGGCCAGGAAGGGCTCGGGGTCGTCCCCGCCGGTGGCGAGGCGGAGGCTGCCCCAGTGCCAGAGCTGGGCGATGCCGTGCAGGTTGGCCCAGAGGGCGCCGGCGAGGACGGTGGGTTCGGTCCCGGGGCGCGCCTGGGCGACGAGCGCGGCGAGGTGGGCGAAGAGCGGCAGGCTGGTCTCGCGCAGCCCGAGGCGGCCGCTTTCCAGCAGGTCGTGCCGGAACATCAGCTCGTACATGCCGCGCCGGGTGCCGGCGTAGTCGAGGTAGACGCGCGCGAGCGCCTCGATCCGCGCGCGGGCCGGGGCCTCTTCGGGGTCCGCCTCGGCGACGCGGGCGGCCAGTTCGGCGAAGCCCTGCCGGGCGATGGCGGACAGGAGGTCCAGGTGGGCCGGGAAGTACCGCCGGGGGGCTCCGTGGGAGACGCCCGCGCGGCGGGCGATCTCGCGCAGCGAGAGGGCCTGGGCGCCCTCGGAGTTCACCAGCTCGACGCCGACGCGGACGAGCCGGGTGCGCAGCCCGTCGTCCTCGTTCCTGTCTCCACCCCCGCTCCCCGTCTCGTTCTCGTTCTCGTTCTCGTCGCTGTGATCGACCGGGTTCATAGACACTGTCTACCAAGATCGAGTAGACACTGTCTACCCACCTTCACGCCCTCGTCCGTTACACTGGGCGACAGCGAAGGGGAGTAGCCCTGCGAACCGGTCGTCGACACACTGGAACCCCCGGGTTCCCGGTGACCGGGTCCGCGCACCGTGCGGACGGGCGAGACCTTCGGCCAGGCAACAGCCGCGTCCGCGTCTTCCGTGGGCGTGGTCCGTCATGCCGGGCCGAGTGGTCCTCCCGTCGCCCACCGAGGTGTCGTGCGGAGCCGCGGGGCCCGGACCGAGCAGAGAGCCCCCGGTATGCACCTCGACCCCTTGGCGATCCTCACCGCCTTCGGGCTGATCTTCCTCGCCGAACTCCCCGACAAGACGATGTTCGCGTCCCTCGCCATGGGCACGCGCATGCGTCCGCTGTACGTGTGGATCGGCACCTCCACCGCCTTCCTGGCCCATGTCGCCATCGCGGTGGGCGCCGGCAGCCTCCTCGGACTGCTCCCGGGCTGGACCGTGAAGCTGGTCTCGGCCCTGATGTTCGGCTTCGGCGCGTTCATGCTGCTGCGCGCCGGTGGCGACGACGACGAGGCAGACGCGGGCGGCCGGACGGTCAGCGGCTTCTGGCCCGTCTTCTCCACCGCGTTCATGGCCGTCTTCATCAGCGAGTGGGGCGACCTGACCCAGATCACCACCGCCAACCTGGCCGCCACCAACGGCACCTGGTCGACGGCGATCGGCTCCTTCGCCGCCCTCACGACGGTCTCCGCCCTCGCTCTGGTCGCGGGCCGCTTCATCGCCAAGCGCGTCCCCCTCAAGACCGTGCAGCGCATCGGCGGCATCTGCATGGCGGGCCTCGCGATCTGGTCCCTGACCGAGGTCTTCACCGGCTGACCGCACCCCCTGTCCGGCGCACGCCCCCTCCCTGGACGGGAGGGGGCGTGCGCCGTTCCGGGAGGGGAGGGGGCGTTCGCCGTTCCGGGAGGGGGCGTGCGCGGCCCCTTGATGAAGGAATGAATCACTGCTTCACTCCTTCCATGCCCTACCGACGCACCCCCGCCGTGCAGGCGCGGCTCGACGCCCAGCGCGCCTCGGTCGTCGACGCCGCCCTCGGGCTGCTCGCCGAGCAGGGGTACGCGGGCTGCACGATGGCCGCCGTCGCCGCGCGCGCCGGAATCGCCACGGGCAGCGTGTACCGCCACTTCCCGAGCAAGGCCGAACTCGCCGTCGAGCTGTTCAGGACCGTGGTGAGCCGGGAGGTGGCGGCCGTCTCCGCGGCGGCCGGGCATCCCGGGCACGGGTCGGCGGCCGAGCGGGTGGTCGCCGTGATCGAGACCTTCGCCCAGCGGGCCCTGAAGTCGCCCCGCCTCGCCTACGCCCTGCTCGCCGAACCGGTCGACCCGGCCGTCGACGCGGAGCGGCTCGTCTTCCGGCGCGCGTTCCGGGACGTGTTCGCCGCGCGCGTCCAGGAAGGCGTCCGCTCGGGCGAGCTACCGCCCCAGGACCCGGCCCTGACGGCCTCGGCCCTGGTCGGGGCGGGCGCCGAGGCGCTCGTCGGGCCGCTGGCGGAAGGGTCCGTGGGGCCCGAGACCGTACCCGCACTCGTCACCTTCACCCTGCGAGCACTGGGAGTTCCCGATGCCGACCACGCATGAGGTCACCAATCAGGTACCGCCGCTGACCGGTTACGACGTCTCCGCCGACCCCGCGCTCCTGGAGGCGCTGCGCCGGGAGGGCGCGGGCTGGGCCGAGGCCGAGGTCCGCGAGCTCGGGGCGAAGGCGGGAGGCGAGGAGGCCCAGGAGTGGGGCCGGCTCGCCGAGCGCCACTCCCCCGTCCTGCACACCCACGACCGGTTCGGGCACCGGATCGACGAGGTCGAGTTCCACCCGTACTGGCACGAGCTGATGGACACGGCGGTACGGCACGGGCTGCACGCGGCTCCCTGGCGCGACGAGCGGCCGGGGGCGCACGTGGCGCGCGCGGCCAAGCTGTTCGTGTGGGGACAGGCCGACGCGGGGCACCTGTGCCCGGTCTCCATGACGTACGCGGCGGTGCCCGCGCTCCGCGTCCAGCCCGAGCTGGCCGAGGTGTACGAGCCGCTGCTCACCTCCTCCTCGTACGACTTCGGGCTGCGGGTGCCGACGGAGAAGCGCGGCATCATCGCCGGGATGTCGATGACCGAGAAGCAGGGCGGCTCGGACGTCCGGGCGAACACGACCCGGGCCGTGCCCACGGGCGAGCCGGGGCAGTACGCGCTGACCGGCCACAAGTGGTTCACCTCGGCGCCGATGTCCGATGTCTTCCTCACCCTGGCGCAGGCGCCCGGCGGCCTGTCCTGCTTCCTGGTGCCCCGGGTGCTGCCCGACGGCAGCCGCAACGCGATCCGGCTCCAGCGCCTCAAGGACAAGCTGGGGAACCGCTCCAACGCCTCCTCCGAGATCGAGTACGAGGGCGCCCTCGGCCTGCTGGTCGGCGAGGAGGGGCGCGGGGTGGCCACCATCATCCGGATGGTCAACATGACGCGGCTCGACTGCGCCGTCAGCTCCGCGTCCGGGATGCGCCTCGGGCTCGTCCAGGCCGTGCACCACGCCACCCACCGCGAGGCGTTCGGGGCGCGGCTCGTGGACCAGCCGCTGATGCGGAACGTCCTGGCGGACCTGGCCGTCGAGGCGGAGGCCGCCACCGTGGCGGCGCTGCGCCTCGCGGGCGCGGTGGACCGGGCCGCGCGCGGCGACGCGGAGGAGGAGCTGCTGCGGCGGCTCGGGCTCGCGGTCACCAAGTACTGGGTCTGCAAGCGGGCGCCCGCGCACGCGGCCGAGGCGCTCGAATGCCTGGGCGGCAACGGCTACGTCGAGGACTCGGGCCTGCCGAGGCTCTACCGGGAGTCGCCGCTGCCGTCCATCTGGGAGGGTTCCGGTAACGTCGCCGCGCTCGACGTGCTGCGGGCGATGGCCCGTCAGCCGGAGGCGGTGGAGGCGTACTTCGCGGAGGTCGACCGGGGCGCGGGGGCCGACCGGCGCCTCGACGTGGCGGTCGCGGGTCTCCGCAAGGACCTCGCGGGGCTGGGCGACCCGGACGCGGCGGCGTACGGGGCGCGACGGCTCGTGGAGCGCCTCGCCCTGGTCCTCCAGGGGTCCCTGCTCGTCCGGCACGGCCACCCGGCGGTCGCCGACGCGTTCTGCGCGTCCCGCCTCGACGGCGACCGGGGCCTGGCCTTCGGCACGCTGCCGGCGGGCGTGGACACGGCGGCCATCATCGCGCGCAGCGGCCCGGAGGCGGTCAGCGTTCCGGCCTGAGCCGTCATGTCGGACAGGGCCTGACCTACTTCGCGCCTAGCGTGACTCCCGTACGGCAGCGAGAGGCACATCGGCGAAGGGATCAGGAAGATGTCCGAGCACAACGGCACCGTACCGAAGGGGTACACGACCGTGGCGCCCTGGGTCGTCACCGAGGACACGGGGGCCTTCCTCGACTTCGTCACCCGGGCGTTCGAGGGTGAGGAGCTGGCCCGGGTGGTGACCGAGGACGGGGCGGTCGGTCACGGCGAGATCCGGGTCGGCGACACCGTCGTCCTGGCCTTCGACCGACGCGCGGACTGGCCCGCCCTGCCGAGTCTGCTGCGCGTGTTCGTCGCCGACGCGGACGAGGCGTTCGCCCGGGCGACCGCGGCGGGCGCCCGGGTCGTCACCCCGCTCGCCGACGACGCGTTCGGACAGCGCGGCGGGCGGGTCCGCGACCCCTTCGGCAACATCTGGTGGGTGAGCTGTCTCGTCGAGGAGGTCGCGGAGGACGAGATGTGGCGGCGGCTCGCTGACCCGGTGTACGCGGAGACCATGCGGGTGGCCCAGGAGACGCTCGACGCCGAACTCGGCGGCAGGGACGAGGGCCGCAGCAGCGCGCCGGTGCGCCCGACGGGCTGACCGGGGCGCCGTGGCCCGCTCCGGGTGGCAGTCTGGTCGGACACGGTTCCCGGGGCCATGGGCTCCGGCCGGCACGAGGGAGTCCCCGTTGGGCGGCGAGGCGATCCACGACGAACTCGACGAGCGGGCGGCCGGGGTGGCCGATCAGGTGGTGGCCTGGCGGCACCACCTGCATCAGTACCCGGAGCTGTCCAACCGGGAGGTGAACACGGCCCGGTCGGTGGCGGACCATCTGCGCGCCCTGGGCCTCGACGAGGTCCGGACCGGCATCGCCGGGCACGGGGTCGTGGGCGTCCTGCGCGGCTCGGGGCCGGGCGCGGCGGCACCGGAAGGCGGCGCGCCGGACGCCGGGCGGGTCGTGGCGCTGCGGGCGGACATGGACGCGCTGCCGGTGAAGGACCTGTGCGGGGCGGAGTTCGCCTCCGCGGTGGTGGACGCCGACTATCCCGGAGGTCCTTTCCCCGTGTCCCACGCCTGTGGGCACGACTGCCACACGGCGATGCTGATGGGTGCGGCCACGGTGCTGGCCGGTGTCCGCGACCGGCTTCCCGGCACGGTCCTCTTCGTGTTCCAGCCCGCCGAGGAGGGCCCGCCGGTGACGGAGGAGGGCGGGGCGCGGGCGATGGTCGGGGCCGGTGCCTTCGCCGACCCCGTGCCGACCATGGCCTTCGGCCTGCACGTGACGCCGTTTCCGAAGGGGTACGTGGGATACAGGACCGGCAACCAGTACGGGGCGTCCGTCCTCGTGCGCGTCGTCGTCACCGGGAAGCAGGTGCACGGCTCCACGCCGTGGGAGGGCGTCGACCCGATGCCGGCGGCCGGCGCGATCCTCACGGGCATCGGCCAGCTGTACCGGCAGGTCTCGGCCTTCGACCCGGTGACGGTGACGATCGGGCACGTCGAGGACGTGGGCCGCTTCAACATCATCGGCGAGACGGTGACCCTGTGGGGCACGGTCCGCTGTGCCGTGGAGTCCGACATGGCCGAGGTCCGGCGCCGGCTGACGACGCTGGTCGAGCACTCGGCGGCGGCGTACGGCGCGACGGCCACGGTCAGCTACCTGCAGCCCGTGCCGCCCGTGCACAACAGCGCCCCGTGGGTGGAGGCCGGGCTGCCGACCCTCCGCCGGGTCGTCGGCGCGGACCGGGTGCGGGAGACGGGCGCGACCCTCGGGTACGACGACGTCTCCGAGTTGATCGGCCGGTTCGGCGGCCTGTACGTGATGCTCGGCGTCCAGGACGCCGTCCTGGACACCTCCGGCCGGCCGGTCCCGCTGGAGGGCGGGCGCGGTCTGGTCACCAACCACAACCCGCGCTTCTACGCGGACGACGCCACTCTCGTCACCGGCGTCCGTCTCCACGCGCACGTGGCGTACGACCACCTGACGGGTGCGCTGCTCGCGGAGCGGCGGGACACCCCCTAGGGAGCAGCCCCTGACGAGCACCCCCGGCGACCAGCCCCTAGGGAGCCGTGCCGACCGCTGCCACGAAGGCCCTCAGCAGGGCCGATGCGGAGGCGGTGGGCCACACGAGGCCGTACTCGAGGGGCGGGACGTCACGCAGGGGGACGTAGGCGACGCCGGGACGCGGGTGGTAGCGGGCGCCTCGCGCCGCCCCGGGGGAGGCGCCCCGGCCGGCGGTCACATGGGAGAGGACCTCCTGCCAGGTGGCGGCGGACGGTCCCCGTCCCACCGGGGCTCCGGACGGGGTGGCCCGGGGGTAGTGGTGGTCGAGCCAGCGGTCGGGGGAGGCCCCGCCCGGGGCGATCAGGTCGAGGCCCGCGAGGTCCTCCGGGCAGAGGGAGGTCCGGCCGGCCAGGGGGTGACCGGCGGGCAGGAGCAGCACCCGCTCGTCGGTGACGACCGCGGGGCCGGTGCTGAGGTCCGGCTCGCGCACCGGGAACGCGGCGCACTGCACGTCGAGCGTCCCCTCCCGGAGGGCGCGGACCCCGGCGTCGAAGGGGACCTCGTGGACGGTGATCTCACAGCCGGGGTGCAGGGCGAGCAGGGTGTCGGCGGCGGCCGTGAGCAGTTCGGCGCCCCAGGGGGTGCCGAAGCCGACCCGCAGCCGGCCGTGGACGCCGCGCCCGGCGGCGGTGGCACGGTCGAGAGCGGCTCCGATCCGCCGGTAGGCGGGCAGGAGGTCCTCGTACAGGGCGTGGCCGACCGGTGTGAGCCGCACGCTGCGGCTGGTGCGCGCGAAGAGCGGGGTGCCGACGCGGCGCTCCAGCTTCTTCACGGTCTGGCTGATCCGGCCGGTGGAGACACCGAGGAGCTCGGCGGTGCGCCCGAAGTGGAGTTCCTCGGCGAGCGTGAGGAACGCCTCCAGTTCGTACCGTTCGAGCACCGGCCCCGCCCCTCCCTCTCCGCTGATCGTTGAGCGTGACTCAACGCCGGTTTCATGATGCCATCTTGATCCACCGGGACCGCGGCGAGGAGCCTTGAGGCGTCCCCCTCCCCCGTACGGAAGAGCCTCCGTGGCCCCACACTCCCTCATGTCCCCCACCCCTGCCCGGCCCCTGAACGTCCCGCTCCTCGCCGTGGCGGGCGCGGTCACCGTCGCCAACATCTACTTCCCGCAGCCGCTGCTCGCCGCCGTGGCACACGGCCTGGACGTGACGGAGCGGACGGCGGGACTGATCGCCTCGGCCGCCCAGATCGGCTACGCGCTCGGGATCCTGCTGCTCGTGCCGCTCGCCGACTCCGCGCGCCTGCGTCGCCTCACCTCGGTGCTGCTGGCCCTGACCAGTACCGCCCTGCTCGTCGCCGCGGCGGCGCCCGACGTGCTCACCCTCGCGGTCGCGACGCTCGCGCTCTCCACCACGACGGTGCTGCCGCAGATCCTCACCCCCGTCGCGGCGGTGCTCGCGGACCCCGGGCGGCGGGGCCGGGTCGTGGGTCTGGTGGGCCTCGGACTGACCCTCGGCTCCACCCTGTCGCGTACGGTGTCGGGCGCCGTGACCGACGCGAGCGGCAGCTGGCGGTGCGCCTACGCGGTCGCGGCCGTGGCGACGGCGGCGCTGCTGCCCGTCCTGCCCCGGCGGCTGCCCGAGCGTCTCGGGCAGCCGGCGCGCACCTCGTACGGCGCGCTCCTGGCCGGGCTCCCGCGGCTCCTCGCGGTCCACCGGGAGCTGCGGGTCTCGGCGCTGCTCGGCGCGTGCGTCTTCGCCGCGTTCAGCGTCTTCTGGTCCGTGCTCGCCTTCCACCTGGCGGCCCCGCCGCTGGGGTACGGGCCCGGGGCGGCGGGTCTGTTCGGGCTGCTGACGCTGCCGGCGGCGCTGCTGTCGGCGGCGGCCGGACCGCTGGCCGACCGGTACGGCGCCTCGGCGGTGAGCGTGGGGGGCCTGGCCTGCGCGGGGTTCGGCCTCACGACGGCCGGATTCGCCCCGTACTCCCCCGTGGCCCTGGTGGCCGGGGCGAACCTGCTGGTGGCCGGGGTCAGCTCCTGCCAGGTGGCCGGCCAGGCGCGGATCCTCGGGATCGGCCGCGCGGTGGCGGCGCGCGTCAACACGGTCTTCATGCTCGCCACGTTCGCGGGCGGCGCGCTCGGCTCCCTGGCGGGATCCTGGCTGTACGCGGTGCACGGCTGGCTCGCCGCGCTGCTCGCGGCCGGGGCGTGCGTCGCCGTCGCCGGGCTCGTGGTGGTGGTCGCGGCACGACCGGCGGCCTCGACTTGCGTCCGGGACGTCACACGGGAGGCTGGGGGTATCCGCCCGCGCATCCCGCAGGGAGAGTCATGATGCTGGACCTCACCGCCCTCGCCGACGAGCACCTGGCAGCGGCCCGCACGGCACCGCACGGGCGCAGCGCCCACCGGATCATGCACGACGGGGTGCTGCGGCAGACCGTCATCGCCCTGACCTCGGGCACCTCCCTGGACGAGCACAACGCGCCCCCGGCGGCGAGCCTCCAGGTGCTGCGGGGCCGGGTGAACCTGACGGCGGCCGGGTGGGCGGAGGAGCTGCCGGCGGGCACACTGCGGATGATCCCCAAGGAGCGGCACGGGCTGACGGCGCTGGAGGACGCGGTGGTGCTGCTGACGGCCGTGAACGACTGAGCACCGGAGGAAATTCGGTGCCGCCCGGGTGCGGGGACGTGCAGACTCGCCCCATGGCAGACACGAGGGCGTTCCTGGACGAGGTGGGCCGCTGGGCGGCCGGCGACACCGGCGGAGACACGGCCGGGGCGCTGTCCGTGAGCCTCGGTCTGCGCACGGCGGTTCTCCTGGAGGGGCCGAGCGACCACGCGGCCGTGGAGGCGCTCGCCGCCGCTCGGGGCCGGGACCTCGCCGCGGAAGGCGTGTGCGTGGTGTCGATGGGCGGGGCGATGAGCATCGCCCGGTACGCCGAGCTGCTCGGGCCGCCCGGGCTCGACCTGCGCCTGACCGGCCTGTGCGACGTGCGCGAGCAGGGCTTCTACGAGCGTGGACTGCGCCGGGCCGGAGCGCCCGACCAGGACTTCTTCGTCTGCGTGGCGGACCTGGAGGACGAGCTGATCCGGGCGCTGGGCACGGCGCGGGTCGAGGAGATCATCGAGGCGGAGGGCGACCTGCGCCCCTGGCAGACGTTCCTGAACCAGCCCGCGCAGCACGGCCGGCCCCGCCACCAGCAGCTGCGGCGCTTCCTCGGCACGAAGAAGGGCCGAAAGATCCGTTACGGCACGCTGCTGGTGGAGGCCCTCGACGGCGCGCGGGTGCCGGCGCCGCTGGAGGACCTCCTCGGGAGCCTGTGACCCGTGCCGTACGCCGCCGGCCCGGACGGCTTCGGCGCGCCCGTCAGCCGTCCGTCGTGACCAGCACGAGCGGGGTGTCGGCGCAGGGCCGCAGCCGCAGTCCGCCGGCTCGGTGCCCGGCCGCCGGACCCGCGAGCACGGCGCTGAAGTCGGGTCCCCTGGTGAGGGATCCGGCGAGGTGTCCCGGGTCGGTGGAGGCCGCGACGCGGCCCCGCGCGTTGACGAGCCGGGCCGGTGCGGGCAGCCGCTGGAGCACGGGCAGCACGGCCGCCTCGAAGTGCCGCAGATACACGTCGGCGGCGGCCACGCCCACGAACCGGCCGTCGATCCGGACGGGCGCGGACAGCGTGAGGCTGTACTCGTCGGAGCACAGGTAGTCCACGTAGGGCCCGGCGACGGCCCTGCGCCCGGTCTCCCGGGGCAGGGTGTACCAGTCCCAGTGCGTGTAGTCGGAGTAGGCCGAGTGCTCGGGGTCCAGGTCGAGCAGGAGCGGCCGGACGGCTCCGCCGGGGCCGCGCTGCCACCACTCCAGGCAGCCGGGAACGTCGGTGAGGAGGCCCGGGGCGGCGACGAAGCCCACCCCGGAGACGAGCGGATGCGCGGCGAGCCGGGCGCGGAGTCCGGCGCGGAGGGCCGCCAGGTCGGCGGCGACGGGCTCGCGGCCGGTATCGGCCACCTCGGTCAGCAGCGCGCCGGTGTCGGCGCCGGTCTCGGCGACGGCGGCGAAGACCTCTTCGAGGGTGTCCCGGACGCGCCGCACGACCTCCCCTACCGGGTCCGCGTCCCGGACTCCGTCCGCGGGCCCGCCCGCCGTGTCAGTGACGGCCCCGGCGGGGCCCGCGAGCCCGGTGCTCCTGCCCATGCGTGTCCTCCTCGGGACGAGGCTCGGTCGCGCGGCCGGGATCGCCGAGGCGCAGCGCGATCAGCCGCCCCACTGAGTCCCGTACGCACGTCTCGGCGAGCGTTCTGGCCCGCTCGTCGGCCTCATCCTGCACGGCGGAGATCACGGCGCGGTGACGATCCGACACATGGGCGAGATGCGCGGGGTCGTCGAGGACGAGACAGAGCAGCGCGCCCAGGTCGGTCTGGAGGGCGATCTCCTCGCGCGTGAGGCGGGCGGACTGCGCGGCGGCGGCCAGCTCGACGTGGAAGCGGCCGTAGAGACGGCTGCGGGTCGCCGGGTCCGCGGCGGCGGCGAGTTCCTCGACCGTGCGGGTGAGGGGGCGCAGGTCACCGGGCTGGGTGCGGCGCGCGGCGAGCAGGGCGGCGGCGCCGGAGACGGCGGCCCAGTGGTCGCCGAGGTCGCGGAGTTCCTCGGTGGACCAGTCGGCGAGGCGGGCGCGCAGGCGCTCCTCGGGCGGGCTGTCGGGCAGGGTGACGAAGCTGCCGCCGCCCCGGCCCCTGCGGGTGGTGACGAGGCCCTGCTGGCGCAGGGCCATGAGGGCCTCCCGCAGGGTGACGGTGGAGACGCCGAGCTGACCGGCGAGTTCGGTCTCGCCGGGCAACTGCTCCCCGTCGGCGAGGAGTCCGAGTTCGATGGCGTCGCCGATGCGGCGGGCGACGGTGTCGACCCGGGCCCGGGTGTCGACGGGGCTGAAGACGGCCCGGCGGGCCGTGCCCGTCCCGGCCGCGCCGCCGCCGTCGTCCGGCCTGCCGTTCGGTCTCACGGTTAACCACCTCGCGCGTCGAGCGTTGACTCAGGCTTTACCTTAAAGGGGTCTTGAGATTTGAACTATGACTTCATATGTTTACGCCCACCCGAGCAACGCTCCACCGCACCAGAAAGGTTCCCGCCCATGGAGGGAATGGCGATCCGGCTGACGGGACTGCGCAAGACCTACGGCCGGACCGAGGCCGTGGCCGGGGTGGACCTGGAGATCGCCGACGGCGAGTTCTTCTCGATGCTCGGCCCCTCGGGCTCCGGGAAGACCACCGTGCTGCGGATGATCGCGGGCTTCGAGACACCCACCGCCGGCACCGTCGAGCTGGCCGGACGCGACGTCACCCGGCTCGCCCCCTTCGAGCGGGACGTGCACACCGTCTTCCAGGACTACGCGCTCTTCCCGCACATGACGGTCGAGCAGAACGTCGCCTACGGCCTCAAGGTCCGCGGCGTGCCCCGCGCGGAGCGCCTGGTGCGCGCCCGGGCCGCCCTCGCCCAGGTCGGCCTCGACGGTCTCGGCCGGCGCCGGCCCGCCGAGCTCTCCGGCGGGCAGCGCCAGCGGGTCGCCCTGGCCCGCGCCCTCGTCGGACGCCCCCGTGTGCTCCTCCTCGACGAACCCCTCGGCGCGCTCGACCTCAAGCTCCGCGAGCGGATGCAGGTCGAACTCAAGGCGATCCAGCGCGAGGTCGGCATCACGTTCGTGTTCGTCACCCACGACCAGGAGGAGGCCCTCACGATGAGCGACCGGATCGCCGTCTTCCACCAGGGCCGGATCGAACAGGTCGCCGCCCCCGCCGAGATCTACGAGCGCCCCGCGAGCCCGTTCGTCGCCGGCTTCGTCGGCACCTCCAACCTGCTGAGCGGAGACACCGCACGACGGGTGGTCGGGGCCCCCGGCACGTACAGCATCCGTCCGGAGAAGATCCGGATCCTCTCCGACCTCAAGGCCCCCGGCGACCCCGGGCACGCCACCGCCGCCGGCACGGTCGCCGAGGTCGTCTACCTGGGCGACGCCACCCGCTTCCTGGTCGACCTCGACGGCGGCGGACGGCTCACCGCCCTCCAGCAGAACCTGGAGACCTCGTCCGCCGACCTCGCCGCCTTCCGGGGCGCCCGGATCGGCCTCCAATGGCACCCGAGCCACGCCGTGCGGGTCCCCGAGACCCCCTGACCACCGCTTCCGTCCCCCTCCTCACGCAATGGAGAACCACG
Organism: Streptomyces sp. NPDC096079; assembly: GCF_040303145.1. NCBI lineage: Bacteria > Bacillati > Actinomycetota > Actinomycetes > Kitasatosporales > Streptomycetaceae > Streptomyces > Streptomyces sp. NPDC096079. The sequence continues at coordinate 94,849 of NZ_JBEOST010000006.1, read as the reverse complement.
TGCGCCCGCACCGCTCCCTCCTGACCGCAGCCGCCCTCTCCGGGCTGCTCCTCGTGACCGCCTGCGGATCGGCCGACCCGGCGGGTTCCGGGAAGTCCGGCGGACTCAACCCGCCCGACCTCAAGGCGCCGACCGCCCTCGGCGAGGCCGAGGGCGAGGTCAATCTGATCGCCTGGGCCGGATACGTCGAGGACGGTTCCAACGACCCGAAGGTCGACTGGGTCAGCGCCTTCGAGAAGCAGACCGGATGTCAGGTCAACGCCAAGACCGCCGCGACCTCCGACGAGATGGTCTCGCTGATGAAGACCGGCGCCTACGACGCCGTCTCCGCCTCCGGTGACGCCTCCCTCCGGCTGATCGCCTCCGGCGACGCCGCGCCCGTGAACACCTCGCTCGTCCCGAACTACGCCGACGTCTTCGCCGGGCTCAAGAACAAGGAGTGGAACTCCGTGAAGGGCGTCGCCTACGGCGTCCCGCACGGCCGGGGCGCCAACCTCCTCATGTACGACACCGAGAAGGTGAAGCCGGCGCCCGACTCCTGGTCCGCCGTCTTCGACAAGGCCTCGGCGCACAGCGGCAAGGTCACCGCGTACGACTCCCCGATCTACCTCGCCGACGCGGCCCTGTACCTCAAGGCCACCCAGCCCGAGCTCGGCATCGAGAACCCCTACGCCCTCGACGCGAAGCAGTTCGACGCCGCCGTGGGCCTCCTCAAGGAGCAGAACGCGCACATCGGCGAGTACTGGAGCGACTACCTGAAGGAGATCTCCGCCTTCAAGAGCGGTGACTCGGTCGTCGGCACCAGCTGGCAGGTGATCGCCAACCTCACCAAGGCCGAGGGCGGAAAGGTCGAGGCCGTCCTGCCGAAGGAGGGCTCGACCGGCTGGTCCGACACCTGGATGGTATCGGCGAAGGCCAAGCACCCCACGTGCGCCTACAAGTGGCTCGACTGGATCGTCTCGCCGAAGACCAACGCGCAGGTCGCCGAGTACTTCGGCGAGGCCCCCGCGAACGCGAAGTCCTGCGCCGAGACGGCCGACAAGAACCACTGCGCCGTCTTCCACGCCGCCGACGAGACGTACTGGAAGCGGGTCCACTTCTGGACCACGCCCATCGAGCAGTGCCTGGACGGCCGGACGGACACGCGCTGCGTGCCGTACGCCAAGTGGGTCCAGGCCTGGACCGAGATCAAGGGCTGACCCCGGCGCCATGACCGCACTCTCCCCCGGTCTCTCCCCCGAGTCCGCGAAGCGAGCCGCCGGCCCGGGGCGGGACGCCGTCCGGCGGCTCGCCGGGGCCCTGCACCGGCGGCCCCGGCTGCGGCTCGCGGCCCTGCTCACCGCCCCGCTGCTCTGGCTGGTCCTCGCCTATCTCGGCTCCCTCGCGGCCCTGTTCCTCTCCGCGTTCTGGTCCACCGACACCTTCACGTCCGAGGTCGTGCGGATCTGGACCGGGCAGAACTTCGAGGAACTCGTCAGCTCCCCCGTCTACCGCACGGTCGCCCTGCGCACCGTCGGCGTCGCCGTCGCCGTGACCGCGCTCTGCGCCGTCATCGCCTTCCCGCTCGCCTTCTACACCGCTCGGGTGGCGCATCCGCGCCGCCGGCCGCTCTTCGTGGTGGCGATGCTGATGCCGCTGTGGGCGGGCTACCTCGTGAAGGTGTACGCGTGGCGGCTGATCCTCTCCGAAGGGGGACCGCTGGACTGGGCGCTGCGGCCGTTCGGTCTCAGCGGCCCCGGGTACGGGCTCACGGCGACCGTGCTCGTCCTGACGTACCTCTGGCTGCCGTACATGGTGCTGCCGATCCACACCGCGCTCGCCCAGCTCCCCGACAGCCTGCTGCACGCCTCGGCGGACCTCGGGGCGAGGTCCTGGCGGACGTTCGTCTCCGTCGTGCTGCCGCTGGCGTGGCCCGCGGTGGCCGCGGGCTCCGTCTTCACCTTCTCCCTCAGTCTCGGCGACTACATCACGGTGCAGATCGTCGGCGGCAAGACCCAGCTGATCGGCAACCTCGTCTACTCCAACGTCACCCTGAACCTGCCGCTGGCGGCCGCGCTCGGCACCGTGCCGGTCGCCGTCATCGTGGTGTACCTGCTCGCGGTGCGGCGCTCCGGTGCGCTGCGCAGCCTGTGACCGGCCGGAAGGACCGCGACCGATGAACCTCTCCCGTCCCGCGCGGATCGCGCTGCGCACCGCCGCCGGCCTCGGCTTCGCGGCGATCTACCTGCCGCTGCTGCTCGTCCTGCTCGGCTCGCTCAACCCGGACCGCTCGGCGAGCTGGCCGCCGCCGGGACTCACGCTCGACTGGTGGGCGGCCGCCTGGGACAACGAGGGCGCCCGGGCGGCACTGTGGACCTCGGTCCGGGCAGGTCTCGCGGCGACGGCGGTGGCGCTCGTGCTCGGCACGCTCATCGCCTTCGCGGTGCAGCGGTACTCCTTCTTCGGGCGCGAGGCCGTCTCCTTCGCGGTGGTGCTGCCGATCGCGCTGCCCGGCATCGTCACGGGCATCGCGCTCAACTCCGCCTTCGGGACGGTCCTGGAACCCCTCGGCGTGGGACTCGGCATGTTCACGGTCGTCGTGGGCCACGCCACCTTCTGCATCGTCGTCGTCTTCAACAACGTGGTGGCGCGGCTGCGTCGGCTGCCCGGCTCGTACGAGGAGGCGGCGATGGACCTGGGGGCGCACACGTTCCGCGTCTTCTGGGACATCACCTTCCCGCTGCTGCGCTCGGCGCTGCTGGCGGGCGGTCTGCTCGCGTTCGCGCTGTCCTTCGACGAGATCGTGGTGACGACGTTCACCGCGGGGCCGGGGGTGGAGACGCTGCCGGTGTGGATCTTCAACAACATGACTCGTCCTCAGCAGGCCCCCGTGGTGAACGTGGTGGCGGCGGCGCTCGTCCTGCTCTCGGTGATCCCCATCTACGCGGCACAGCGGCTCTCGGCGGACACACCGGGCGGCGGGCGGGTGTAGGCGCGACCGGCGGGGTGCGCCTTGGGGCGGGCGCGTCCGGCCGGGTCCGTGACGGGCGCACCGCCGGGGGTGCCGTGGCGGGTGCGCTCGACGACGGCTGCGTGTGCGGGCGGCAGGACGGCGGTGGCGGTACCGCCCTGCTAGTTTTCCCGAATGCGCCTTTTGTCCCGCCTTGATGTGCGCGCCCTCGCCCGCCGCGTCGCCGCGCTGCGTCCCCGCCGGCGCGGCGGGGACATCGTCACCGTGCCGGAGGCGGAGAGCGCGGGACGCGAACGGCTCCGGGACCTGGCCGCGTTGCTGTGCGAGCTCGGTGCCGAACTGCTGCGCGCCGGGGAGCGGACCGCCGAGGTGGAGCGGGTGCTCCATGACGTGGCGGCCCGCTACGGGATGCGGATGCGCTCCTTCGTGGTCCCCACGGGCCTCTTCGTACGGGTCGGCGGCGGCCCCGACGGGCGGGGCGGCGAGATGGACTTCGCCCCGGTCGACGGTCCCGCCCTCCGCCTCGACCAGGTGGAGGCGCTGCAGACGCTGGTCGAGCGGATGCGGGCGCGCGAGGTGCCCTTCGAGGAGGCACGGCGCACCCTGCGGGAGGTCAGGGACCGGCCCGAGCGGTTCAGCCCGGCGGCCACCGTCCTCGGATACGTGCTCCTCACCGTCGGCCTCGGCGCGATGCGGCACGCGACCGTCCCGGCCGTCATCGGGTACGCGGTGCTCGGCCTGGGCGTCGGCCTGCTGAGGCTCTTCGGCGACCGGCTCCCGGCCGTCCGCACGGCGCTGCCGGTGATCGCCGCGATCCTGGTCACGGCGGTCTCGCTGCGCTGGGCCGGGCCGCTCCTGCACGAGAACCCCACCGTCCTGTACATCCCGCCGCTGATCGCGTTCCTGCCGGGTGCCGCGCTGACCCTCGGCGCCATCGAACTCGCCACCGGAGCGGCCCTGTCGGGCATCGCGCGGCTCGCCGGAGCCGTGAACGTCCTGCTGCTCCTGGCCCTCGGCATCCTGGTCGGCACCGAACTCCTGCGGGCCCGCCCGCCGGGCGGTCCCGCGTCCGGGCAGCTCGGCGCCTGGGCCCCCTGGGCCGGGGTGCTGCTGCTCGGCTTCGGCTTCCTGCTGTACTTCTCCGCCCCGCCGCGCGTCACCGGCTGGCTCCTCGGCGCGCTGCTCGTCGAGCGCCTGGTGCAGTCGGTGGCCTCGGAGTTCGCCGGCCCGACCTTCGGCGCGTTCGCGGCGGGCATGCTGCTGCCGCCGATGGCCACCTGGATCGAGCGGCGCTCGCACACGCCGGACCAGGTCGTGTTCCTGCCGTGCTTCTGGCTGCTGGTGCCCGGTGCCGTCGGCCTGACGAGCGTCTCGGAGATCATCGTGCAGGGGGACACGGCGGGCGGACTCGACAGCCTGGTGACGATGGTGATCACGGTGGCGTCGATCGCCCTGGGCGTGCTCGTGGGCGCCGGGCTCCAGCGACGCCCCCGGGTGAGCCTCGGTGAACCCGTCCCCACGAGCCCGGCACCCGCGCCGGAGGACGAGACGGAACGGACGGGGCCGGAACGGACGGCGACGGAGCCGACCGGGACGGAACCCGGCCGCTGACCGCTCGGCGTCAGAGCGTGGGGCGCAGGGCTCCCGCGGCGGACCGCGCTCCCGAGCCGGCGGCGCCGGTGGCGGCCGAAGCGAGGGCGCTGCCCCTGAGCCACTCGGGCCAGCCGAGGTTCCAGTCGCCGAAGCCGTTGTCGAAGGGCGTCATCGGCTGTCCGTACCCGTGGACGACCCGTACGAGATCGCCCTCGCGAACGGTGCCGAAGAGCCAGGCGGCGTCCTCGGTGCTCATCCCCGTGCACCCGTGGCTGACGTCCTCGCTGCCCTGGGAGTCCAGCGACCAGGGCGCGGCGTGCAGGTACTCCCCGCTCCAGGTCACCCGGGTGGCCCAACGGACCTTGAGGTCGTAGAACTCCTTGCTGCCCTTGGTGATGCCGATGGAGTCGCCGCGCATCCGGACCATCGGCTCCTTGCCGAGGACGACCTTGATGCCGCTCCTGGTGCGGTACCCGGCCTTGCCGGTGGTGACCGGGAGGACCCGCAGGAGTTGCCCGTCGCGGAACACGCTCATCTCGTGGGCGACGACGTCGGTGACGGCCTCGATCCGGGCTCCGGTGGTGAAGGTGAGCGGGCGCGAGGGGCCGCCGTGGAGGCCCGCGCCGATGCGCGCGCCGTCGAGACCGCTGTGCACGCGGACCGTGGCGCGGGCCGGCCAGTACGTGCGGGGCCGGTAGTGGAGCGTGCTGTCGTCCACCCAGTGCCAGGCGCCCTCGACATGGGGCTCCACCCGCACGTCGAGCGCCCTTTCCACCGCGCGGCGGGCGTCGGGGGCGTCCTCCGGGACGGGGAGGCTGAGCTCGGCGGTGACGGGCCGGCCCACCCCGTAGGTGCCTCCGTGCTCCGGGCCGAAGGTGACGGTGAGCCGCTCCCCGGCCGGCGCAGGCGCGGTCCGGAAGTCGAGTCGGGCGCGACGCGGGGTGCCGGGCCGCGCGCCGTCGACGACGAGCCGGGCCGCGTAGCGGGCCCCGGCCGGCAGGGGTGCGGCGCTGGTCCACCGGGTGTGGTCCGCGCTCTGCGTGCCGGCGATCCGCCGGCCGCGCTGGTCGGTGACGTTGACGTCGGCGAGTACGCCGGGGGTGCGGAGCACGAGTTCCACGGCTCCGGTGGACTTCGGGCCGAGCGTGAACGGCCGGCCCGTCAGTACGCGGTCGCCTTCGAGCGCGATCGCGTGCGGCGGGGAGGAGCACAGACGGTCGGCGGCGCAGCCGTCCACCGACACGACGGCGCCGACGCCCTGGGGCGTGGCGGTCCGCTGCTCCCGTAGGGAGTCCCGGTCCGGTGACTGGGCCGCGGTGCCGACGAGGACGGCTCCGACGGCCAGGGAGAGCGCCCCCCACCCTCGTGCGTAGCGGCGTGACGACACGTCGGACCCCTCCCCTTCATGCGGCGGCACCGGCGGACGTCGCCGACCCCAGCATCAAAACGGATGAGAGGACGAAAAGATGATCAAGGCGCCGGGCGTGGCGGCGGAGTGGGGGGCGAGACGACTCGAATGGGTCAGCGGGCGGGCTCCGGAAGCTCCTCTCCGGTCTCCAGCAGGGACTTGAGGCTGGAGATCAGCGCCGGCCAGCCCTCGGCGATCATGCCCTTCATGAGGCCGTCGGGCTCCAGGTCGGCGTGGGTGACGGTGAGCTTGACCGTGTCGCCCGAGGGGTCGATCACGAAGGTCACCCGGGACCTGCGCTCGCGGACGAGGCGCTCGTACACCTCCCGTTCGAGGCGCACCGCGTCCGCCCAGTCCGGGGTGAAGGTGTGCCAGGTGTACGAGAGGAGACGACCGGGCCTGGCCTCCAGGACCACCTGGTCCGCGTCCACGGTCCTGCGGCCGGCCTCGTCCCAGACCATCGAGGCCCCCGGGGTCCACGTCGTCTCGAAGGACACACCCCAGTAGCGGCGGGTCAGCTCCGGCTCGGTGAGCGCCTGCCACAGCTCCTCGGGGGTGGTCCTGATGTAGGTGGTGTAGACGAACGTGTCGCTGTCCATCGCGCTGCCCCTCGGATCTGCTCTCCCCCGCGGCCTGCCCCTCTCCAGCCTAGGCAGTCGCCCGACGGACGTGCCAGCGAAGGGCCGCCGTCCGGCGCTCGCCGATGCCAGGACCGTCGTGCCTCCGGTCGACCGATGCCGGAACCGTCGGGCCTCCGGTCGACCGAAGCCGGAACCGTCGGGCCTCCGGTGGGCCGGCGCCGCGGGTGCCGGATCGGTTGAATAGGTGCGAAGGAAACTATTCAACGTGCTGCTAGCGTGTCCGGATGTCCCTCAAGCACGCCGTCCTCGCAGCTCTCCTGGAGGGCGAGGCCTCCGGATACGACCTGGCCAAGATCTTCGACGTGTCCGTCGCCAACTTCTGGGCCGCCACCCCCCAGCAGCTCTACCGCGAGCTGGAGCGGCTCGCGGAGGCCGGTCTGATCACGGCCCGTGTCGTGGAGCAGGAACGGCGCCCCAACAAGCGGATGTTCAGCCTGACGGAGCCGGGCAGGAAGGATCTGGTCGCCTACACGGCGACGCCGCCGCGTCCGAGCGCCGTCCGCGACGAACTGATGGTCCAGGTGCAGGCCTGCGACGAGGGCGACACCACGGCCGTCCGCGATTTCGTGGCCCGGCGCATGGAGACGGCGCGCGCGAAACTGGCCCGCTACGACCGGCTGCGGGAGTGGATGCTCGCCGGACGGGACGAGGAAACGTACCTGGTCGAGGCGGAGCGCGTCGGACCGTACCTCACGCTGATGCGGGGCCGGTTCTTCGAGGAGGAGAACCTCCGCTGGGGCGCGCGGGCGCTCGCGGTGCTCGACCGGCGCGCCGCCGCGCGGGCCATGGCCCCGGAGGCGGCACACCGGGGGTGACGCCGGTTCTACCGTGCGGTAACGTCACCGGCCGGTCACCGGAGGCGCCGGTGGCACCACCGGGACGGATCGGGGCGGGCCTGAAATGAACATCGGTGACCTCGTCGAGGACTTCACCCTTCCGGACGAGACGGGCACCCCTCGCTCGCTGACCGGTCTGCTCGCCGAGGGCCCGGTCGTCCTCTTCTTCTACCCGGCGGCCCTCACGCCGGGCTGCACCGCCGAGGCCTGTCACTTCCGTGACCTCGCGTCCGAGTTCCGCGCCGTGGGGGCGACGCCGGTCGGCATCAGCTCCGACGCGGTGGAGCGGCAGCAGGAGTTCGCCGAGCGGCACTCGCTCGGCTACCCGCTGCTGTCCGACCCGGACGGCGCCATACGGGAGCGGTTCGGCGTGAAGCGCGGGTTCTCGCTGGCGCCCACGAAGCGGGTCACCTTCGTGATCGGCCAGGACCGGCGGGTCCGCGAGGTGGTCCGCAGCGAACTGCGGATGAGCGCCCACGCGGACCGCGCCCTGACCGCCCTGCGCACCACCTGACGGGGCGGGGCCGCAGCTCCGCCCGCGCGGGCGCACAGGGCCCGGCTCCGGCGACGGTCCGCGGCCTCCATCCGAACACGGCGCCGCGGGGTTCGCACGCGCAGTCGCCACGAAGTGCGGGCGCGCGGGGGCTGGGTGAGACTCACTCCAACGCCGGGCCCACCTCGGCCCGCGCGGGAACGGAGTGTGCAGGAATGGACGACTATCCCCTCCTCAACGTGTTCTGGACCATGATGTGGTTCTTCCTCTGGATCATGTGGCTCTTCCTGCTGTTCAAGGTGATCACCGACATCTTCCGGGACCACGAACTCAACGGCTGGGCCAAGGCGGGCTGGCTGATCTTCTGCATCCTGCTCCCCTACCTCGGCGTGCTGGTCTACGTCATCGCCCGCGGCAAGGGCATGAGCCGGCGGGACGTCAAGCAGGCCAAGGAGAGCGAGGCCGCGTTCCAGGACTACATCCGCAAGGCCGCGGGACCGCAGGGCGGCGGCAGCGCCACCGAAGAACTGGCCCGGCTCGCCGATCTCAAGCAGAGCGGTGCCATCACAGCCGAGGAGTTCGAGAAGGCCAAGGCCAAGGTCCTGTCCTGAGACACCGGAGGCGGCGGGCGGCGAGCCCGGAGACGGGCGGGCGCGATGCCGGGCTCACGGGTTCCCTGCTGCGAGAGGTCGCGGCGGAACCCACGAGGCTCCCGGAGGCGCTCGCCTCCTTCGCGCTGCGCCACCTCGGGCCGGGAGCCGGGCCCGCCGTCGAACGCCTCCGCGCCGCCCATCCCGACGCAGACCCGGCGACTCTGCGGTCCCTCATCGCCGGCCGCGGACGCCGCCGGGTCGTCACGGAAGGCGCCTTCGTCGGAGGCCCGTTCCTCCTCTTCATCCCCCTCGCGTTCTGCGGCGCACTCCTCTCCCAGGTGCGTACGGTGCTCGAACTCGCCGCCGCCGAGGGACGGGATCCCGCGGATCCGGAGCGGGCCGCCGAACTGCTCGTCCTGCAAGGGGTGTACGAAGACACCGCGCAGGCCATGGCCGCTTTGGACACGCGCTCCCCCAGGCCCCGCACCCAGGCCGGACGGGGACGGACGGCCACGCTGTGGGACCTGATCATGCGCATGGCGAAGCTCCTCGGGCTGCTCACGCCCGACGACGTCTCCCCGAGCCGACTCGTGCGGGTGGGACAGTGGGTGCTCGTGGCCTGCGTGTTCCTGGTGGGCCTGGTGGCGCCCCTCGTCTGGCTGCCCTACATGGCCGTCTCGTACAACCGGGCCACGACACGGCTGATGGACCGCGCCACCGTCTTCTACGTCGGTTCGCGGGACCTGGCCCCGCCCCGCCGTGTCCGCCTCGACGCCGCCATGGCCGCGGCGGGGCTGCGCGCGCTGGGATCGATGGTGCTCCCGCTGGCCGGCCTGCTCGTGGTCGCCGCCACGGACACCCGGATCGCCGGCGGCCAGTTGCCGGTGGCCGGGATCATCCTCGCGGCCAGCTGCCTCCTCACCGGCGGCTGGTGGCTGTGGCGCCGCCATCGACGGCGACGCGAAGCACCACCCCCTTAATACGCACACGAGATACCTCTTTGATACGGTCGGCTCGTGAGGCTGACGAAGTTCACCGACCTGGCGCTCCGTGCCGTGATGCGCCTGGCGGTCACCGCACCGGAGGAGTCCGTCACCACCCGCGAGGTGGCGGAGTCGATGGACGTGCCCTACGCCCACATGGCGAAGGTGGTGACCCGGCTCCAGCACCTCGGCGTGATCGAGGCGCGGCGCGGCCGCGGCGGCGGGCTCGCCCTGACGGAACCGGGGCGCCGCTCTTCGGTGGGCTGGCTGGCCAGGACCCTGGAGGGCGAGGAGGAGGTCGTCGCCTGTGAGGGCGATCCACCGTGCCCGCTGCGCACCGCCTGTCGGCTGCGCGGGGCGCTGCGCGAGGCCCAGGAGGCCTTCTACCGCGCGCTCGACCCACTGACCGTGGCGGACCTCGTGTCCTCGCCGACCGGTCCGCTGCTCCTGACCCTCGACCCGCGCCCCCCGCACTCCCCCTGACCGCGCCTGCCCCTTCGGGGGCATCCGCGCACCCGCCGCACACCTTTAAATACGAAGATCATCTACCAGATTGCGAGTTCTCATGCTGTCCGAGCAGGCCGTCCCGGTCGTCCGCGCCACTCTGCCCGCCGTCGGCGGCGCCCTCGACGAGATCACCGAGCGCTTCTACGGGCGCCTCTTCGCCGCCCACCCCGAACTGCTGCGCGACCTCTTCAACCGGGGCAACCAGGCCAACGGCGAGCAGCGCCAGGCGCTCGCCGGCTCGATAGCCGCCTTCGCCGCCGCCCTGCTCGACAAGCCGGACAGCCGCCCCGACGCCATGCTGTCCCGCATCGCGCACAAGCACGCCTCGCTCGGCGTCACCTCCGAGCAGTACAAGACCGTGCACGAGCACCTCTTCGCCGCCATCGTGGAGGTCCTCGGCGACGCCGTGACCCCCGAGGTCGCGCAGGCCTGGGACGAGGTCTACTGGCTGATGGCGAACGCGCTCATCGCCGTGGAGGCACGCCTCTACCAGGAGACCGGCGTCCCCGAGGGCCAGATCTGGCGGTCCATGGAGATCACCGAGCGTCGCGAGGAGACCGCCGACACGGTGTCCTTCGTCCTGCGCCCCGCCGACGGGACCCCGACCACCCCGTTCCGACCGGGCCAGTACGTCAGCGTCCGGGTCTCCCTGCCCGACGGCGCCCGGCAGATCCGCCAGTACAGCCTGTCCGCCGCGCCCGGGCGCCCGCAGTGGCGGATCACGGTGAAGCGGGTCGACGGCGACCCGGCGGGCGAGGTCTCCTCCTGGCTGCACGCCCGCGGCCGCGCCGGCGACACCGTGGAGGTGTCGGCCCCGTTCGGCGACCTGGTCCTGCCCGAGGGCGACGGCCCCCTCCTCCTCGCCTCCGCCGGAATCGGCAGCACTCCGATGCTGGCGATGCTCGACCACCTGGCCGCCACGGGATCGGCGCGCCCGGTCGTCGTGGTGCACGCCGACCGCTCCCCCGAGTCCCACGCGCACGCCACGGAGCTGCGGCGCCTCGTGGACGCCCTTCCGCAGGGGACGCTGCACCTCTGGTACGAGGAGCCGGGCGACTCGGGCGCCCGGCCGGGCCGCGCGGACCTCACGCTCGTCGACCTGCCGGCCGGCACCACCGCGTACCTCTGCGGCCCGCTCCCGTTCCTGCGCGCGGTCCGCGGCGACCTCCTCGGCCGGGGTACGGCCGCCGCCGACATCCACTACGAGGTGTTCGGCCCCGACCTCTGGCTCGGAGCCCGGGACTGACCCACCCTCAGCGGCCGAGTCCTTCGATCCCCAAGCACCATGGCGTCACCGTCACGGATATTGCATAGTGAGGGCCAGATCAACCTCGCAATCAGCGGGTTCGCAGGAAATGGACGGTAGCGATGGGAACGTTCGGAGCAGCAGGGGCCGGCCGTGGCGCGCGGCGGCCGGTGCGCGGGATCGCCCTCGACATCGGCAGCTCCCGCACCCGCGCCTGGGCACCGGGAGCGGGGGTCTTCGCGGACGTGCCGAGCGGTCCGGTACGGCGCGGCCGGGTGACCGACGCCGACTCCCAGCTCCGTCTGCTCCGGCGCCTGGCGGCCTCCGCCCCGGGGGACGGTGGACACGACACCGTCGTGATGCTGACCCATCCGGTGCTCGCCGGACCGGAGGAGCGGGCCGTCGCGAAGCGGATCGTGGACGGTCTGGGCCCGGTACGGGTCATGGCCGTGGACAGCGCCCGCGCGGCCGCCGCCTACGCCGCTCCGTCCGGCGGTGGCCCGCTGCTCGTCGTCGACCTCGGCGCCCAGCTGACGGAGGTCACCCTCGTGGTCGACGGCCTGGTCGAGGACGCCCGGCTGGCCGAGGTGGGCCTCGACGACCTCCCTGGGTCGGGGAGTGCGCCGGACGCCATCGCCGCGACGACCGCCGACATGGTGAGCGACATGTGGCGGCACGACCGGACCGGCGCCGTCCGCGGTGCGCTGCGCCGGGGCGTCCTGGTGACGGGCGGCGGCGCCCTGCGGCTCGACGTGACGGGGCGCCTCGCCCAGCTGCTGCGCGCCCGGCTCCGCCTGGCGAGCGACCCGTCCACCAGCGTCGTCCGGGGCGCCGGTCTGATGCTGGCCTCGGCCCTCCGTCATCCGACCGGCGCCCTGCCCCGCGGCTGACAGGGGATCAGCAGCCGGTCGACCAGATGTGGGAGTCGCCGCGGTCGTTGGCGGCGCCGTTGTATCCGACCTCCTGACCGGGGGCGAGACAGATGGTCATGCTGCCGCCCTGCCAGGCGTTCTCGTAGACCTTGACGTGGTCCTTGATGCCTGGGCCCGAGATGCCGTGGTTCGCCCAGGAGGAGTCGGTGTCGGCGATCCAGCTCTCCCACCAGCCGTCGTCCCCGCTCCAGTTGGCGCGCTGGCCGCCGAAGTTCGAGTCCTGCCAGACGCAGAACTCGCCGGAGGGGCATTCGGCGGCTCGGGCGGCGGTGGCGAGGGCGACGCCGGCGGTGACGGCGAGGAGTGCGGCGGCGGAGGTGGCGATGAGTCGCTTCACGAGGGAGTGGGGCCTTTCTGTGGATGGGTGGAGGCGGACAGTTCGACTGCCCGCCGCAGTGCGCGGTCGCGCAGCTGCCGGTAGGTGGTGAGCTCGTCGCGGCGCAGGGTGCGCACCGTGGCCAGCTCGGCGGCCTCAAGTCGCGCGCGGACGTCGTCGAGTCCGGTCTCCCGGGCACAGCGGGCGGCCACGGCGGGGTCGGGACGGTCCGGGCGGGGCCGGCCGGGCGGGCTCGCGCACCGGGTCCAGCGGGCGAGCGCCGCTCGGTGGTCGGGGTCGGCGCGCATCCGGGCCTGCGCCTCGGCGCGGAGGTTGTCGACGGTGACCTGGGCCCGGAACCAGCGGCGCTGGTCGCCGTAGAGCCGGTGGCGGGCGGTGGCGAGGCACCCGTCGTCGTTCGCGGTGACGGTGGCGCCCGTGGCGAGGGTGACGGAGAGCTCGCGGGGCCCCTCGCCGAAGAGCGCCGCCTGGAAGACACGGTCCTGGTCAGGGGCGCGGGGCCGGGCCGTCAGGGTGAGCCCCCGGGCGTCGAGGCAGTCCGTCACCAATCGGTTCTCCGCCGCTTTGAGCAGCGCGTCCTGGGCCGCCCTGCTCGCCGGAGGCCCCCGGTGCGCGGGTCCACCGGGGCCGACCGTGGCGCAGCCCGCGAGAAGGAGCGAGGCGGTCGCCGCGAGGAGTGCGCGGCGGGCACGGGAGCTGGTGCGGACCATGGGTCCCCCCTTCGATCGTCCCTGGTCGGGGCCCGGCGGGTGATCGTCTTCGCCGGCTCTGGAAGATCACTGCCCGAGGGCGGGGCCACCATGCCGAGGCTCACTCGAACGGGTCGAACGCGCCGGGGTGCGCGCCCCTCACACGCCGTTCATGTGCCGTGCGGGAGGGGGCGGACGAGCGAAGGGGAACGGTCGGGCGAAGAGAAACGGTGAGGCGAAGGGAACGGTGGGGCGAAGGGAACGGTGGGGCGAAGGGAACGCCAGGGAACGACGAAGCCCCGGTTGGACGGGGGATTCCAACCGGGGCCGATCGCCGTGACCGGCGAAGAGCGGTCACCACATGGGGGGGGACCTTGGGGACCGGGCCCCTTCGCAGTCACATACGTATGAACGGTAAACCTTTCCCGAATGTTCCGAGGGTTCCCGGGTGGGCGATGTGAGTCACCTCACCCGGTTTCGGCAGGTCCCGTCAGTCCTTCTCGGGCCGGTAGACCTCGCCCGGCTCGGCCCTGCCGGGGGCGAGGAGCTCCGGCACCGTCACGAACGTGAAGCCGCGCCGCTTGAGCTCGGCGATGATCGACGGCACGGCCGGCACGGTCCCGTCGTAGATGTCGTGGAGCAGGATGATCCCGTCACGGTGCGCGTTCTCCAGGACGCGCTGCCGTATGAGCGCCGAGTCGGTGGTGGAGTAGTCCTTGGCCGTGATGCTCCACAGGACCTGGGCGAGCCCGAGCTCGCGGCTGACGTCGGAGACCGTGCCGTCGGTGCGCCCCTGCGGCGGGCGCATGAGGGTCGGCTTCCGGCCGGTGATCTTCTCTATCGCGTCCTGGGTGCGGGACAGCTCCTCCCGGACCTCGGACTCGTCGAGGTCGGTCAGGATCCGGTGCGACCAGGTGTGGTTCGCCACCTCGTGCCCCTCGTCGGCGATGCGCCTGACCACGTCGGGGTAGCGGTCGACGTGCTTGCTGCCGAGGAGGAAGAAGGTGGCGGGCACCTTCTCCTCCTTCAGGACGTCGAGGAGGTGGGGCGTGTCCTTGCCCGGCCCGGCGTCGAAGGTCAGGGCTATGCACTTCACCTCGGCGCAGTCCACGCGGCGGGCCCCCTGGCCCGCCTTGTCGTCCGACCCGGCGTCTTCCCGTGCGTCCTGCGGCGTGATCGGGTCGACTCCACAGGCCCCCAGCGTCAGCATCAGTGACGCCGCGGCGAGGAGGGCGGTCACCGTCCTCTTTCGGCCAGGCCTGGATCGGAACATGGTGAACCCGCTTTCCCCGTGAATGTCTTCGGTACGGCCATCACCGCTGGTCAGGCGGTGCGCAAGGCCGGAAGGCACTCTACACACGGTGTATACGGGGACTGTCGGCGGGGTCCACCCACCCGATCAGGGATGCACGATCACGGGCGCGAACACGGGCGCGACGAGGAACGGGGCGACGGGCGCGGCGACGGGCGCGACCGTCTGCGCGATCACGGACCCCTGCTCATGAGCACACGAGAGCCCCGGGCGGCGCCCGTCCGCGCCGCCCGGAGCCTGGGGCGTCCCGTCAGCGGGACGCGAGCAGCAGTCGGGCCTCGGTCTCCTGGTCACCGGAGACGGCCTGCATGGACTGGATGTCGAAGCCCGCGGCCAGCACCTTCTCGACGTCGTCGACCGCGCGGTAACCACCGCTGAGCGTGGCTCCGACCGGGGCGGTCAGACGCGTGGGCCCCGCTTCCTCGTGCCGCCCGCCGGCAGTGTCGAACGTGGCGGTCCAGACGGTGGGAGTCGGCCCGGTGGCCCCCTCGGGGATCGGCGTCGCCGTGTCCTCCAGCTGGTAGAACCGGTCGAGCACGTCGAAGACGGCCTGGGCGTCCTCCTTGGAGCAGTCGTTGAGCTGCACCATCACGTCGGTGTCGATGTGCCTGTCGTACACGTCGCTCATCTCCTCGCGGCCGAGCCGCTCGTGTGCCACGCGCTCCTCGTGACGAGCGCTCCTCGTGCCACGTCTCCAGCATCCCTCGCGGGGGCCCGCCCCGCGAGGGGCGTCGTCGGTGGTCAGGTGCCGCCGGTGATCCTCTCCACGGTGTCGGCGTCCGAGGCGCTCTTGTCGGGGCGGTGCCGCACGACCCGGGCGAAGCGGAGCGTGATCCCCGCCGGGTAGCGCGTCGAGGCCTGGAGTCCGTCGTACGCGATCTCCACGACGAGCTCGGGCCTCACGCGCACGGTGAAGCCGTCGTCCGAGAGGGCGAGTTCCCCGAGCCGCTCGGTCTGCCAGCGCAACATCTCGTCCGTGAGCCCCTTGAAGGTCTTGCCGAGCATCACGAAGCCGCCGTCGGCCGCCCGTGCGCCGAGATGGAGGTTGGACAGCAGCCCGGTTCTGCGGCCGTGGCCGCGTTCCACGGCCAGCACGACCAGGTCGACGGTGTGGACGGGTTTCACCTTCAGCCAGCTGCGCCCCCGGCGACCGGCCGCGTAGGGCGCCTCCAGCGCCTTGACGAGCACGCCCTCGTGTCCCCGGGCGAGGGTGTCCGCGTAGAACCGCTCGGCGGCCTCTGTCTGCGCGGGGTCCGCCGGATCGGTGACGACGGTGCGGCGGACCCGCTGGGACTCCGGCAGCAGCCGCGCGAGGACGGCATGCCGCTCAGGGCCCGGCCGGTCGATCAACGCCTCGCCCTCCACCGCGAGGACGTCGAAGAACACCGCGGTCAGGGGAAGGGCGGCGTGCGCACCCGCCACATCGGCGCGCGAGCCCACGCGGCCGGCGATGGACTGGAAGGACACGGGGCGCCCCGTCCCCGGGTCGAGGGCGATCATCTCCCCGTCCAGGATGAACGCGTCGGCCGCGACGGCACGCGCGCTCGCCACCACCTCGGGAAGCCGGCCGGTGATGTCGTCGAGCGAGCGGGTGTACGCCCGGACGTCGTCGCCCCGCCGGTGCACCTGGATGCGGATCCCGTCCAGCTTCTCCTCGACGGCGCAGGCCCCCAGGGCGGCGATCGCCTCGGTGACGGAGGCGGCCGTATGCGCGAGCATCGGCTGAACGGGGCTGCCGACCCGCAGCGTGAACCGCTCCAGCGCCGCCGCTCCCCCGGCCAGCACGGCCTGGGCGACCGGAGGCAAGGAGCCCTCCAGCATCACCGCGCGCCTGAGCTCTCCGGCCGGCACCCCGGCGGCACGGGCGACACCTTCCAGGGCGACCGCGTCGAGAGCCCCCTGGCGCACCTCGCCCGACAGCAACCGCAGCAGCAGCTCCTGTCCGTCGAGGGTCGCCGCCGCCATCAGATCGCGGAGGAGCCGCGTGCGCTCGGCCCGCGCCCCGGCTCCGGACACGGCGGCGAGCTCGGTCATCGCCTCGTCGACCCGGGCGAGCGTGAGACCGGGGCCGCCGGCGGGCGGCACGGTCGGCGGGACGACCTCCTTGAGGACGCTCCACCCGACCCCGATCCGCCCCTGCGGCAGCCGTCCGGACAGATACGCGATGACGAGCGGGCTCTCCTGCGGCCCGGCCTCCGCGAACAGTTCGGCCAGCAGGGCGATCTTCCGCGAGCGCGCGGAGACGGCGGCGACCTCCCGGGACACTTCCGCCACACGCGCCAGCAGCATGGGCCCATCCTCCCCACACCCCGCCCCGACCGCATGTCAGAGCCCCCTGTGAGAGCTTCGTGTCAGAGCTTCGTGTCAGAGCTTCAGGTCAGAGCTTCAGGTCAGAACCTCGCATCACAGCCTCGCGTCAGATCCCTCGCGCCAAGGCGTCGCGTCAAGGCCACCCCACGGGACGCCTCCGCCTCCGGGAAGGCACCCCACTCGACGCCCTTCCCCGACGGAGCCGATCGAGCAACCTGGCCCGCACCCTCCGCCCCGAGGGATCCCCGGGCCCCGCAGCCCGCCCGGCCGTCACCGGCGCTCCACGGACCGCCACCACCGGCACCTGCGCCCGCGCCGGCACCCGCGCCTGCACGGGCACCGCCCCGACGTACGGCACCGCGTCGACCGATACCGGCCGCCACCCCGTGCGCACCGGCACGTGCCCTGCGGGAACCTCCCCGGAACGAGCCGGCACCGGCACCCGTGGCTCCCCCGGATGGGGTGCCTGACGGTCCGTGCGGGCCTCGTCCAGAGCCAGGGCCAGACTCAGTCGGTGCCAGAGGATCTCGTCCGGATCGTCGGCGAGCATCAGTCGTCCGGCGACCTCGCGCCCGGGCGGCGACACCGGCATCCCGGGCGGCGGTGGCGGCCTCAGCCGGTCCAGGTGCGCACGCTCGTACGGGTCGTCGACGACCTCGGCGAGCTGGACGGGGTCGAGGAGCGAGGCGATGGCGGCGGCCCGCGCCCACGGGTCCTCGGTGGTCCGGAGCAGCAGGCCGAGCCGCCGCGCCCGCCAGTTCCTGGGCCTCCGGTCCTCGTGCGCGGCGAGCCGCTCCCGGAGGTCCACCGGCAGCCGACTGGTGAGGAGGCCGGGACAGGTGAGGCCGAACTCGACGACCTCCCAAGCCAGATACATCCACACCACCGCCCGATAGCGGTTCAGGGAGAACCGCACCGGGCTGAGGTGTCCGGACCGGGCGAGCCGGGTGAACCGGTCGGCGGTGATGCCGAGGAGGGCGGCCGCCTCCCCCGTACCGACCGCGCGGACCCGCTCGCGCAGGCCCGCGGGGAAGTCCGGGGCGGCCCTGAGCCGGTCGAGCTCGCTCCGCTCGATCCGCCGCCGCTCGCCCTCACCGACCGTGACCGTCCTCACCAGGCCGAGCTGGACCGCGAGGCGGAACTCGTCGCGCCTCAGCTCCAGTTCCTGCGCGGCCCGCCCCGGTGTGACCGTGCGCGCTCCTTCGTCCACCGCCATGACGCGGCCCTCCCCTGTGCTCGTTGCGTCTCGGGCTCGCGGGACCTTACGGACCCACGAAGAGAACGTAACGCAGAGTGACGACACTCGCACGGCCTGTGGACAACGGCCTGTGGACAACCGCCCCGAGGCAGCGTCAGACCGCGCCGCCGCCGGGGATCCCGGGCTGTCGGACCGCCACGCCCAGGTGCTCCCCGACCCGGTTGACCAGCAGCGTCATCTCGTACGCCACCTGACCGACGTCGGCCTCGGCCGAGCTCAGGACGCACAGGCAGCTGCCTTCGCCCGCCGCCGTCACGAAGAGCAGCGCGTCGTCGAACTCCACCATCGTCTGCCGTGCCCTGCCCGCCCGGAAGTGCCGCCCGGAGCCACGGGCGAGGCTGTGCAGGCCCGAGGAGACCGCCGCGAGGTGCTCGGCGTCCTCGCGGACGAGTCCGCTGCTCGCCCCCGTGACCAGTCCGTCGTTCGACAGGACCAGCGCGTGCCGTATGAATCCGACCCGCTGGGTCAGGTCGTCCAGGAGCCAGTCCAGTTCCTTGTCCAGCGCCATCAGTGGTCCTCCCCCTAGCCGGTGCGGCCCCTCGGCCCGGACCGGGTGGTCCGTCGGCGTTCGTGGTCCGTACCGTCGTGGTCCGCGTATCGCCGCAAGCCTTACGCACTGTCGTGGGCAGGGCAAGCACTCCACCACGCCCGCGCGTGCCGCGGTGACGCGAGTTCCGCCGAGCCGGCTCCGGACACGGCCGCCCCGCGGCCGTCAGCCGACCGAGTTCAGGAGCCGGGCGGTGTGCATCCTGCCCGCGTACTCGACCAGCCGGATCAGCACCTCCTTGCCCGAATCGCGGTCGCGCGCGTCACACAGCACGACGGGTGTCCCGCGGTCCAGGTCGAGCGCCCGGGACACGTCGTGCGCCCCGTAGGTACGCGCGCCCGTGAAGCAGTTGACCGCGACCACGAACGGGATCTTCCGGTGCTCGAAGTAGTCGACCGCGGGGAAGCAGTCCTCCAGGCGGCGGGTGTCGGCGAGGACGACGGCCCCGAGGGCGCCCTGTGACAACTCGTCCCAGAGGAACCAGAAACGGTCCTGGCCAGGCGTGCCGAAGAGGTACAGGGAGAGCCCGGAGCGGATGGTGATGCGCCCGAAGTCCATGGCGACCGTGGTGGTGGTCTTCTGGTCCACGCCCCCGGTGTCGTCGACCAGTTCGCCCGCACTGCTGAGCTGTTCCTCGGTCCTCAGGGGCCGGATCTCGCTGACCGCGCCGACGAGGGTGGTCTTCCCCACCCCGAACCCGCCGGCGACCAGGATCTTCAGGGCGAGCGCGGAGGTGTCCGCGTCGTCGCCGGGGCCGCTGCTCTCAGAGCGCTCGAAGGCCATCGATTACTTCCCTCAGGATTCTTTCGTCAGGGAGTTGGGCGGGCGGGACGGGCCGGCTGACGCGCACGAAGCCCGATTCGAGAAGGTCGCCGAGGAGGACCCGGACGACTCCGACGGGCAGGTCGGCGTCGGCGGCGAGTTCGGCCACCGACTGCGTCTCGGCCCGGCACAGGGTGAGCAGGGACCGGTGCTCGGGACCCAGGAGTGCTTCCTCGGCCGGTCCCGGCGGCTCGTCGTCCACGACGACGAGCGCGATGAGGTCGAACCGTACGTTGCTGGGTCCCGGCTTGGTCCGTCCTCCGGTCATCGCGTACGGGCGTACGAGCGGACCGGCCTCGGCGTCGTACCACTGGCCCCCCGGTACGGACGGGCCGTGGCCGCTGCTGTCGTCGTCCATGGGTCTCTCCGGGTCAGCCGGTGGCAGGCGGGGTCGCCGTGACCCGCGGCGGGGTGTGCAGGTGCTCGCCGACGCGCTTCACCAGGCGGGCCATCTCGTAGGCGATGAGGCCGATGTCGGCGCTGACGGAACTGAGGACGGCCAGGCAGGAGCCGTCGCCCGCCGCGGCGACGAAGAGGAAGCCGTCGTCCATCTCGACCATCGTCTGGCGGACGCCGCCGGTGTGGAACTGGCGTCCGGCGCCCTTGGCGAGGCTGTGGAAGCCGGACGCGATGGCGGCCAGGTGCTCGGCGTCCTCACGGCTGAGTCCGCTGGAGGCGCCCACGGCGAGCCCGTCGTTCGAGAGCACCACCGTGTGGCGGACCTCGCGGACCCGCATGACGAGGTCGTCGAGGAGCCAGTCCAGTTCCCCGGACCGGTGGTGCGAGATCCGCTCGTGGTCGATCATGCGTCGTCTCCTTCGGAGCGAGGTTCGAGAGGGGCGCGGCCGGGGGCGCGGCCCGTGTCGGTGCCGATGCCCGTGCCGAGGGCGCGCCGGGCGCCCGGGGCCGCGCCACCACCCCGCTGCCAGCCGTCCCGGTACGCCGTCATGCGGTCCCGGACCCGCTCCGGCGTGCGTGCGTCCGTGCCGGGTGCGGCGGGGAGGGGCACCGGCTCCGGGGCCGGTGCCTGCCGCAGCTGCGGCACGAGGCTCGCCTGCCGTACGCGTCGGGGCAGTTCGCCCTCGGATTCACCGTGCCCGGCGGGCCCTTCGCCGGTCGGCGTCGCGGGCGCGTGTTCCCGAGCGGGCGTCGGGGCGGACGGCGGTGGTACGGAGGGGCCGCGGCGGCGCAGCTCGGTGACGCCCGACGGTGCCGGAGCGGGGCCGGGTCCGGGCTCCGGTCGTGCCGTGAGCGCGGGCACGACGGTCGGACGTGCCGGCGGTTGCGGACGGGCGGGCGGCGGGGGCGGCGGGCTCGACGGGCGAGCTCCTTCCGTCGCCGCCTGCGGGCTCCCGGGACGCGCGCCCGGTGACGGCTGGGGGGCCGGGCGTCCCGAGGCCGCGGGGGAGGCCGGTCGCCCGGTGAGCGCGGGGCCCGACGGAGCGGCGGGGCCCGACGGAGCGGCGGGGCCCGGCTTCGGGGCCGGGTGCGGGACCTGGGGCCGGGCGAAGCGGCGGGCTTCGGCGCGCTGTGCCTCCTCGTGCTCCCGCGCCGCACGCTCGCCGCCGGTGCGCGGTGCGTCGACGGCGCCCGGTCCACCCGGTCGTCCCGCCTCGTGCGGGCCGGGGTGCCCCGCGCGCGGGGTTCCCGCGTGGGGCGTGTCGGTGCCGCCGCCGCCCGCCGACGGCCCGCGGCCGGACGGCAGCGCGCCCTGGAGCACGTCGGTCGGGAGCAGTACGACAGCGGTCGTCCCCCCGTACGGAGACGTCCTCAGGTGGACCTTGATGTCGTGGCGCGAGGAGAGGCGGCTGACCACGAAGAGGCCGAGCCGGTCGCTGTCGAAGAGGTCGAGGGCTTCGGACTGGGCGATACGGGCGTTCGCCTCGGCGAGCGTCTCCTTGCCCATGCCGAGCCCGCGGTCCTCGATCTCCAGGGCGTAGCCGTTGCCGACGGGTTCGCCGCTGACCCGCACCTTGGTGTGGGGTGGGGAGAACTGGGCGGCGTTCTCGATGAGTTCGGCGAGGAGATGGGTGAGGTCGGCGACGGCCCCGCCCACGACGGCTGTCTCGGGGAGTCGGCGTACCTCCACGCGCGCGTAGTCCTCGATTTCGGAGACGGCGGCGCGGACCACGTTGGTGAGCGGGACGGGCATGCGCCAGGCGCGGCCCGGGGCGGCGCCGGAGAGGATGATCAGGCTCTCGGCGTGGCGCCGCATGCGGGTGGTGAGGTGGTCGAGCCGGAACAGGTCGCCGAGTTCGTTGGGGTCGTCGGCCCGCCGTTCCATGCTGTCCAGGAGGTTGAGCTGCCGGTGGACGAGGACCTGGCTGCGGCGGGCGAGGTTGACGAAGACGCCGGAGATGCCGCTGGCGAGCTCGGCGCGTTCGACGGCGGCGGAGAGCGCCGCGCGGTGGACGGTGGTGAGGGCCTCGCCGACCTGTCCGACCTCGTCCTGGGAGACGGGTCCCGGCGGGGCCTCGGCCAGGACGTCGATCTCCTCGCCGGCGCGGAGCCGGCGCATGGCGGCGGGGAGTTTGCCGCGTGCGATGCCGAGGGCGGTGTTGCGGAGGCTGACGAGCTCGACGACGAGGCCGCGGCCGATCCGTACGGAGATGACGAGCGAGGCGGCGACGGCCGCGAGGCCGAGGGCGACCGCCGCTCCGCCCGCGGTGAGGGCGCCTCCGGCGAAGGGGTCGGAGCGGTCGGCGACCGCACCGCGCGCGTCGGTCTCGATCGCGGTGAGCCCGCCTCGTACCGCGGCGAGGGTGTCGTCCCACTCGGCGGACGTGACCGCCTGTGCGGCCGGGCGGCCGGGGTCGGCGGCGCTGACCCGGTCCTCCGCGCGGTTGAGGCGGGCCTGGTCGCCGTCGGTGGAGAGCCGGGCCCAGTCGGCGCGTGCGGCGGCGGGCAGGTCGGTGGTGGCGGACGCGGTGAGGGTGCGCCGGGTCTCGACGGCGCCGGAGAACGCCCGGAGGCGGTCCGCGGTGAGCCGGCCGGTGAGGTGGGCGGAGGTGAGGAGGGCGTCCTCGCGGGAGAGCATCTCGCCGGCCCGGCCGAATTCGAGGAGTACGCGCGCGTCGGAGCCCTGTTGGGCGTCCTGGATGCCGGTGAGGGCACCGCCGACGGCGAAGGCGGCGGTGATGGTGTCGGTGTACTCCGCGTACACCTGGTCCCAGTCGGCGCGGCCGTCGGTCGCGGCGGTGCGGAGCCGGGCGAGGCCCTCGACCTTCCCGACGAAGGTGCTCACCCGGGTGGCGACGTCGTCGGGCAGGTCGCCGGTGTCGCCGACGGTGTGCGCGCCGTCCAGGCGGAGCCGGTCGACGGCCTCGTCCGTCCGGCGGATCCGGTCCTTGAGTTCGGCGGAGCGGGTGGCTCCGGGCGCCGCGACCTGCCGTACGGCGGCGCGCCGCTCGGCCTGGAGGGCACCGAGGGCCGCCGTCACGGGCTCGCGGATCTCGGCGTCGACACGCTGGAGCTGGCGGAGCCTGGCGACGTCCTGCGCGGTGGTGACCGTGGCGAAGCCCCAGAGGGCGAGGAGCGAGACGACCGGCACCATCAGGAGCGAGACGATCTTGGCGCGGACCGTGCGGGGGCGCAGCCCCTGGAACGCCGAGCCGAGGCGGAACTCGTCGGGCGCGTGCGGCCGCCCGAAGGGCCCGGTCCCGTCGGCTGCGGCGGCGAAGGACTCGGCGCCGTCGTGTGCGGTCCGGCCCGGCTGGGAGGTACCCGCGCGGCCGGTGGTCCGGGAGACCTGGGAGGCCTGGGAGCTCTGGGAGGCCCGGGAGGCCTGGGAGCCCTGGGAGACCCGGGAGGCCCGGGACGGCTCGTCGGCCCGGGAGTACCGGGCAGAGCCGGAGGCCTCGGCCGTTCCGAAGGCCCGGGCCGATCCGGGGGCCTCGGCGGGTCGTCGGGAGCCGTCGGCCGTTCGGGAGGCGTCGGGGGTCGGCTCCCCCGGCTCGTCGGCGGGCGGGCCCGCGTGTGCGCGCCGCCCGCGCGCGGCCACCGGTGGCGGCGTGGCCGCCTCGGTGTCCTTGGTCCTGCGGGGAGTTCGCATGGCCTCCTCGTTCCGGCTGCGTCTGTCTCTGGTGCGGTGGGTCGTCCGTCGGGGGTCGGTCAGGTCAGGGACGTGCGGGGCGCTTCCGTGGCGCGGAAGCCGGGAGGCGCGACGTCGACCGCGCGCTCGTCGGGTTCGGTGAGGCGCCCGGCGGAGGCGTACGCGGCGCGTTCCCGGGCGGTCGGGGAGAGGGCCACGAAGGCGGAGGTGATGAAGAGGTACGAGCCGAGGCCGACCGCGAGCGGGAAGATGAACTGCATGAGCGACGCTCCCGGGAGCGGGGCGCTCGAAGGGACGACCTCGACCCGCACGGCGAACATCCCGGTGTAGTGCATGCTGCTGACGGCCGCGCCCATCACGAGCGAGGCGACGGCCACGGCCGCCGGCCGGTGGATGTTCAGCGCCGCCCAGAGCGCGGCCGTGGCGGCGACGACGGCGATGAGCACGGAGAGCCCGACGAGCAGCGGGTCGTACCGCACCTGGCCGTGGAGCCGGAGTGCGGCCATGCCCAGGTAGTGCATGCTCGCCACGCCGACCCCCGTGGTCAGTCCGCCGATCAGGAGCGAGCGGACCCGGTCGCGTCCGTAGCCCACGGCGAAGACGCCGACGCCGACGACGCCCATGGCGCCGACGAGGCTGAGGAGGGTGAGCGGGACGTCGTACCGGATGTCGGTGCCCGTCACGCCGAATCCGAGCATCGCGACGAAGTGCATCGTCCAGATGCCGGTGCCGATCGCGGAGGCGGCGGTGATCAGCCAGTTGCGACGCGACCGGCCGGTCGCGTCGAGGGCTCGAACGGTGCAGCGCAGCCCGAGGGCGGCGCCGATGCAGGCCATCGCGTACGACAGCGCGGGTGTCAGCCAGCCGAAGGCGGCGTGGTCCAGGTGTCCCATGGCCCAGGGACGCTAGTGCGCATCAGGGGGCGCACTGGGGGCGCATTTCGAAAGCTGCTGGAATATGACAAAGAGATGGTCCCGAACGATCAGGCCGGGCTCGAACGTGCACACAGAAGGTTCACCCCTTCGTGTGTGGAACCGTGCGGGATCATGAGGCCATGAGCGATGACCCCACACGCGTACGAGAGTTCTTCGGCGCCCGCGCCGCCGGCTGGGACAGCCGGTTCCCCGACGACGGCCCCGCGTACGCCGCCGCCGTGAGCGAGCTCGGCCTGCGCCCCGGCGACGCCGTACTCGACGCCGGCTGCGGTACCGGGCGTGCGCTTCCCCCGCTCCGTACCGCCGTCGGTCCCTCCGGCACGGTGCTCGGGGCCGACCTCACCCCCGAGATGCTCGACCAGGCCGCCGGCGCCGGGCGAGGCGGGGCGGACGGCGGCACGTTGCTGCTCGCCGACGTCGGACGGCTCCCGGTGCGCGACGGCGCGCTCGACGCCGTGTTCGGGGCCGGGCTCATCTCCCACCTCGCCGAACCCCTCGCCGATCTGCGGGAGCTCGCCCGGGTGGTACGGCCCGGGGGCCGCCTCGCGCTCTTCCACCCCATCGGGCGCGCGGCCCTGGCGGCCCGTCACGGCCGGCAGATCACGCCGGACGACCTGCGCGCCGAGCCGCGGCTGCGCCCGCTGCTCGCGGAGGCGGGGTGGCGGCTCGTCGGCTACGTCGACGAGGACACCCGCTTCCTGGCCGTCGCCGTCCGCGAGGACTGAACGCGCTGCGTCCGGGCTGAACGCGCTGCGCCCGGGCCGGGCATACGCGTCGGACGGGAGGGCGTCGTGTGGCAGAGTCGGTGCGGGGCCGGCGTTCGGACCCCGGGGACTCACCACGTCCTCGCCGGGGGCCGTTTCGGGGTGAGGGAGCAGCGGGTGGCGCGCGTGGTGGACGGCCGTTTCGAGCTGGTGGCACGGCTCGGCGGGGGCGGCATGGGGACCGTGTGGCGGGCCAGGGACCTGGCCCTGCACCGCGAGGTGGCCCTCAAGGAGGTGCGCCCGCCGGACCCGGCTCTCGCCGAGTACGACCCCGGGGCGGCCCGGGAGCTCCGCATCCGGGTCCTGCGCGAGGCGAGGGCACTCGCGCGCGTGGCGCATCCCCGGGTGGTGACCATCCATCACATCGTGGACGGCGGCGAGGGCACGTACCCCTGGCTCGTGATGGAGCTGGTCGACGGCGGTTCGCTCCAGGACCGCCTCGACGTGGGCACCCTGACGCCCGGTGAGGCGGCCACGCTGGGGCGCGGGATCCTCGCGGGCCTGCGCGCCGCGCACGCGGCGGGCATCCAGCACCGGGACATCAAGCCCGCCAACGTCCTGCTCCGACGGGAGGACGGTCCGGTCCTCACCGACTTCGGCATCGCGGCGATCCACGGGGCCACCGCCCTGACCGCCACCGGCTCGATCATCGGTACGCCCGACTACATGGCTCCCGAGCGCGTCGGCGGCGAGGAGGGCGGTCCGTCCGCCGACCTCTGGTCGCTGGCGATGACGCTGTACGTCGCGGTGGAGGGCCGCCATCCGCTGAGGCGCGCCAACACGCTGGCCACGCTCGCGGCCGTACTCGGACAGGACGTGCCGCCGCCCCGCCGTGCGGGGCCGCTGACGCGGGCCCTGACGGCAGTGCTGGTACGGGACCCGGCGGCGCGCCCCGACGGCGAGACGCTGGACCGGCTCCTCGCCGAAGCGGAGGCACGAGCGGAAACGACAGCTGGGGCGACCGCTGACGCGACGGCCGCAGCGACAGCCGAGCCACCCGTCGGAGCCGCCTCAGACGCGGGCGCCGCCTCCGCGCCCGACACCGCCACGTCCTACCGGATCGCACCGCCCGACCCGTCCGCGCCGGAACCGTCCGCGCCGGGGAAGCGGCGGAGTGCGGTGTACGCGGGAGCCGCGGCGGCGGTGGTGCTGAGCGGCGTACTCGGCTGGAGGCTCCTGCCCGGCGGCGACGGCGGTACGGACGACGGCCGCGCCGCCGGCCCGCGCAGCGCTCAGCCGTCCTCCCCCGTCACCCCGACGAGCACGTCAGGCTCGACCGGCTCGACCGGTTCGACCACGAAGCCCCCATCCGGTGGCTCCCCCGGCATCACGATCGGCATCAAGTTCGACCAGCCCGGCATGGGGTGGAAGAAGCCGGACGGCACCTACGCGGGGCTCGACGTGGACGTGGCCACCTACATCGCCCGTGCCCTCGGCCACGAACCGGCCGACATCACGTGGAAGGAAGCCTTCGGGTCCACCCGCGAGTCGCTCCTCACCCGCGGCGACGTGGACCTCGTCGTGGCGACGTACGCGATCAACGAGAAGCGGAAGAAACAGGTCGACTTCGCCGGGCCCTATCTCGTCGCCCACCAGGACGTCCTGCTCATGGCGGACTCCCCCGTCACCGAACGGTCCGACCTGAACGGTCGCAAGGTCTGCACGGCCACCGGCACCACCTCCGCCCTCACCATCCGCACCCTGATCGCCCCGCAGGCACTGGTCCGGACGTACGACACGTACACGCAGTGCATGACCGCGCTGAAGACGGGCCAGGTCGACGCCGTGACCGCCGACGACGCGCTCCTGGCCGGGTACGCGACGGGGGACGGCTCCGGGGCCCGGTTCAAGCTCGCGGGCTTCCGTCTGACCGAGGAGCGCTACGGCATCGGCCTCCGCAAGGGCAGCGCCCTGCGGACGGAGGTCCAGGAGGCGCTCGCGCGGATGGTCGGCGACGGTTCCTGGAACAGGGCCGTCGAGAAGAACCTCCCGCTCCTGCGGCCCGACAAGCCCCCGCTTCCGGAGTGATCTCCGACCGTCTCCCCTCACCGATACCAACGCACCCTTCTTTACCGGCACTTCACTGTCTACCGTGGAGTTGCCGGGCAGTCGTGCCCGGGAAAGGCGGCGGGCCGTGGCACGAGTTCCGGAAAGACTGCGCAGACTCCTCCCCTCCGGCCGGAAGGCCCCCGAAGCCGCCGCGCCGGCGCCACCGCGCCCCCGGCAGGGCCACAACCTCTTCGAGGCGGCCGCCGAGTACGTGGCCGCCTGCGCCGAGGACGACCCCGCGCGGGCGGAGGAGGCGGCGAGCCGGGTCTCCCCCGGCATGCTGTCCTTCGGGGTCAACGAGCTGGCCTGCCGGGCGCTGCTGACCCTCGCGCGGGAACGGAACCAGTCACCCCGCACCGTGGCCCGCTCGCTGCTCGGTCTGCGGGACCAGTCGCCGGCCCGCCGGCCCGCCGACACCTGACGGAGGCGTCCCGAAGCGTCGGGGTTCCCTGGTGGAGACCCTCGACGGACGGGTTACCCACTGGTACGGTGCGCCGACGACCGATGGGGAGGATGCCGTGACCGGGACGGACCCGATCGCCGAGGCGGATGCCGACGCGCTGTTTGTGCTGACCGCGGCACTGCTGACGCCCGCGCGCTTCCCGAGCGTGCTCGGTGACGACTACCCGGCGGCCTGCGCCGCACTGGGCCTGCAGCCGTACGCCGAGGGGTACGGGCTCGTGTTCGGCCAGGACGGGCTCGGGGCCCGGTGGACGGTCGTCGTCGACGACGTGTCGCTCGTCGCGGTGGCCATCTCCTCGTGGGACTGCGGCATGGCCTACGACCTCTCCCCGGACGAGAACTCGGTGGTCGCGGGGCTGCCCGGCTGGCCGCTGCCCGTGGCGACCGTCGCCCCGGGCGTCCCCGCCCCGCACGACCCGGAGCCGGAGGAGGGCGACCCCGCACCCCTGACACCGCCCTCCGGCGAGGGGTGGGGTCCCGCCCACCGCCGTCTCGGGGCCGACGAGGTGGCACTCCACTGGGACACCTGGAGGTCCCGGGTGAGCGACGCGGGCCGGGAGAGCGGCCACGCCGACTCCGCACCCGCCGCCGATGCCGCCCCCGCTCCTGCCCCCGCCCCCGGCCCCGGCCCCGACACGGGCGTCCGGAAGGTCCTGGCGGAGCTGCGCGGCTATCTGGAGGAGCCCCCGCCGGTGGGCCGCGTGCGCGCGGACTCCGGGATGCTGCGTGCCGACGGCCCCGGCTGGTCGCTCGTGGCCAGGACCGACGACATGGCGTTCGTCCTGCTCGACGACCTGCCGCGCGAGGTCCTGCCGGTGATCCGGGGGCCCAGGCTGCCTGCCCTCCTCGAAGCGCTCGACGCGATGGCCGTGCGCCCCGCCTGAGGGCTTCCGCCGGTCCGACCCGTCTCCGCTCCCCATAGTCCGACCCGTCTCCGCTCCCCATAGGGCGATGGCCCGTGGTGTGGTTCCACACCATGGCCCGGCGGTGGGGGTGCACCGCACGATGTGGCGCCGCACCCCCTTTCCGCCGTCCCACCGGAGGCTCATCATGCGCCTGATCCCAGGCGTCTCCCTGTTCGCCGCGCTCCTCACCGGGGTCACCGTCCTCGGGCCCGCGAGCCCCGCCGGGGCCGAGGCTCCGTCCGCCGCGCACTGCGCGCGCCAGGACCGGGTCCGCGTGCCCGGCGCCGAGCGCCAGCAGTCCGCCTGTCTGGACGACCTCACGACCGCCGGGCTCGCCGGCACGCCGTACACCGATCCGGCGGACCAGGCGGGGCTCGCAGCCAAGGCGACCCGCAACCCCTCGGGGGTGCCGGGCGTCCAGATCGACGGCTACTTCCCCGACGACTCCCGGCTCAACACCACCCACGGCTGGGCCCATGACGCGCAGTTCGTCATCCGGCTGCCCGACCACTGGAACGGCGGGCTCGTCGTCACCGGCTCGCCCGGCAGCCGCCGCCAGTACTCCACGGACGCGCTGATCTCCGACCAGGTCCTCGCCCGGGGCTTCGCGTACGCCGCCACCGACAAGGGCAACACCGGTCCGGACTTCTTCACCGACGGCCGGGAGCCGGGAGACGCGGTCGCCGAGTGGAACCGCCGGGTGACCGAGCTGACCCGGGCCGCCAAGAAGGCCGTGCGGCAGCGCTACGGCCACGCGCCGGAGCGCACGTACATGACCGGCATCTCCAACGCCGGGTACCTCACGCGCTGGCAGCTGGAGAACCGGCCCGAGCTGTACGACGGCGGGGTCGACTGGGAGGGCGTGCTGTGGACCACGCGCGGCCCGAACCTCCTGACGAGCCTGCCGGTGACGGTGGCCAGGACCCAGGGCCTCGCCACCGACGAGGACCTGATCGCGGCGGGCTTCGCGCCGGGCTCGCGGTTCCTCTGGCCGTATCACGAGAAGGCCTACTGGGGCCTGACGCAGAAGCTCTTCCGGGCCGAGTTCGACCCCTCGTACGATCCGTCCTGCCCCGGCTCGACGGCCGGCGGGACCGTGGAGCAGATCTTCGCGCCCTGCGCCTCGGACGCCTCGTACGACTACGCCACCCGGCCGGCGGCCGTGCATCGCGCGGTCGCGAAGGTGGCGCTCACCGGGCGGATCGGCAAGCCGCTCATCACGCTCCACGGCGACCTCGACACCCTGCTGCCGATCGCGACGGACTCCGACGTGTACGCGCGGATGATCGACGGGCGGGGCCGGGGCGGGCTGCACCGGTACTACACGGTGCAGGACGGCACGCACACGGACGGCCTGTACGACACGTACCCGGACCGGCTCCGGCCGATCCTGCCGTGCTACCGCTCCGCGTTCGACGCCCTGACGCGCTGGGTCGAGGAGGGCACGGCGCCGCCCGCGGACCGGACGATCGCGCGGCCCGCGAGCGGTGACGTGGTCAACTCCTGCGCACTGGAGGGGTGAGGAACCGGACGGTCAGACGCGCTCCAGCGGACGGTGCGGCTCCGCCGGGAGTTCGGCCCGGATCGGGTCGCCGGGCCGCACCTCGCCGCCGGTGCGCACGACGCCCATGATGCCCGCCTTGCGCACCACCCGGCCGTTCTCGTCACGGCCGACGACCTGCTTGAGCAGGCCGTGCCGGAAGTCGTCGATCTGCGCACAGGGGTTGCGCAGGCCGGTGACCTCGACGACGGCCTCCGCGCCGAGGTGCAGGAGGGTGCCGGTGGGCAGGGAGAGCAGGTCGATCCCCCGGGTCGTGACGTTCTCCCCGAGGTCGCCGGGGGCGACCTCGAAGCCGGCACCGGCGACGTCGTCGAAGAGCTCGGAGTGGATGAGGTGGACCTGCCGCAGGTTGGGCTGGGTGGGGTCCTGCGCCACACGGGAGCGGTGCTTCACCGTCACTCCGGCGTGGACGTCGCCCTCCACTCCGAGCCCGGCGAGGAGGGTGATGCCCTCCCTGTTGGGCTTGGTGAACGAGTACGTGCCGTTGCTGCTGACCGTGGTGACGGTGGCGTCGCTCATGGTGAGAGGTCCCCTTTCTCTGCCGCCCCGGGCCGCGGCACGCCGCCCGCCCGGACCGATGATCACATCGCGCCTCGCCGTACGACCCTACGCCGCGCCCTCGGCACGCAGCGGCGCGCCCACCTCGTGCAGATGGCCGAGGGCCTGGCGGTACGAGTCCACGAAGCCGGTCTCCGTGTACGGGACGCCGAGAGCGGCACAGTGGGCGCGGACGGCGGGCTGGGCCAGGCGGAGGTTCGGGCGCGGCATGCTCGGGAAGAGGTGGTGCTCGACCTGGTAGTTCAGGCCGCCGAGGAACCAGTCGGTCAGGACGCCGCCCCGGATGTTGCGCGAGGTGAGCACCTGGCGGCGCAGATGGCCCCAGCTGTCGCCGTCCTCGTGCTCGTCCGGCCGGTCCATGCCCTTGTGGTTGGGGGCGAAGGCCATGCCGAGGTGCACGCCGAGGAGCATCTGGTGGACGAGCGCGAAGACGAGGGCCTGGGCGGGCGTCAGGAGGGTGAGGAGCAGGGTCGC
The DNA here is from genome assembly GCF_040303145.1 of Streptomyces sp. NPDC096079. Classification (NCBI taxonomy): domain Bacteria; kingdom Bacillati; phylum Actinomycetota; class Actinomycetes; order Kitasatosporales; family Streptomycetaceae; genus Streptomyces; species Streptomyces sp. NPDC096079. The sequence goes on along the minus strand of NZ_JBEOST010000006.1, from coordinate 63,633 downwards.
GTAGCCGGCGAAGTGGGCCAGGAGCATCGCTCCTTCGACGAGCCGCTCCTTCCGGGTGCGGCAGGGGCCGTCCTCGGCGAGCAGGGCCTGGATCCCGTACGCCTTGAGCGCGATGCCCTCCAGCGTGGTCAGCGGGAAGAACAGCCAGGCCTGGTGGCGGGTGAGGAACCCGCGCAGGCCCGTGCGGCCCGTCGTCTGGTGCTCGGCGAAGACCAGGATGTCGGCGACGACGTCCGGGTCCTTGTCGAGGTGGTTGGGGTTGGCGTGGTGGCGGTTGTGCTTGTCGTTCCACCACTCCCTGCTCATGCCGAGCAGGAGGTTGGCGTGGACGAGCTGGAGGATCCTGCTGACCCTGCGGTCGGCGGTGATCTGGGCGTGGCCGGCGTCGTGACCGACGAAGGCGGCGCGGGCGGAGAACAGTGCGAGGGGCACGGCGAGCGGCAGGGCCCACCAGGAGGACCCGATCAGGGCGAGGCCGGCCACGACGGCGGCGATGCCGAGGAGGTTGACCACGATGCCGCGGGCGTACCAGCCGGGGCGGTGTTCGAGGAGGCCCTGTTCCCTGACCGTCCGCAGGAGCGGGCTGAACTCGCTGGCGCCCCGGGCGCGTTCGGACGCCGCACGGGGTGCGGCGGCCGGGGGCAGGACGGTGGCCTGGGACATGGCGGGCTCCGGTTTCTGTCGTTCTGACGGATCGGTGCGGGTCGGTTCTCGGTCGGTGGGCGCCTACCGAGAACCTACGGATCGGTGATCGTCCGGGGCCATGGCGTCACCACCCGTCCACCGCCGGGGGTGCGCCGGGGGGCGGGGGTGGGGCGAGCCCTACCCCTTCCGGACCACGCGCGGGTGAGGCGTGAGTGTGGCGCGGATCACTTCGCAAGGGTGCTCGTCCGGGGATCCTCTCGGGTACCATCGGCGACTCGGTCTCCCAGTAGTCAAATTTGAGGAATGCGTTGTCGCTCTCGCACGGATCCGATGCATCGGCCCGCGAACCCGCTCTGGAAACCTCCCTCCCACCGCACGAACTCCTCCGTCATCCGGCCGTCTTCCTCCCCGCCGACCCGCCCCGCTCCGGACGGGTCGCCTTCTGGTCGGCGGACGGCGAACCGTGGCCGGACGGCACCGACGCCTCGCCGGACGACACGGCGAACACGGTCGTCGAGGGCGACACCTTCCAGGCCGTGGCCATCGGCGACGACGCCACCCCGGACGACACGGTGATCACCGTCGTCGACGGCGACACGCTCCAGGCCGTGACCGTCCCCGCCCGCACGCTGTCCGTACGCGACGCCCTGCCGTTGCTCGCCCGTGCCCGTTTCTCCGACGCGGCCTCCCCCGCCGCCGCGTTCTGGGGTGCCGCCTCCCTCCTCGCCCTTGACCTCGTCGCCCGCGGCCTGTTGCTGCCCGGCGTCACCGCCGGCGACCACGACGCCTGGCGTGCCGGGCCGCTCGGCCCCGGGGAGCTGGCCGACCTCCGCGCGCTCGCCGCGGCGATGCCGCCCGTCGCGCACTCCGTACCCCTGTCCCTCGACGAGCCGCTGCTGCTCCCCGAACCCGAGGCACTGCTGCGCGCCTTCGCCGACGCGGTGGCCGACACGCTGCCGCGCACCCCGGCCGCCCCGCTCGCGGCCGGCGGCCCCGCCTTCGCGGACGACACACCGCAGCGCGTTCCCGAACAGCGGGCGTGGGCCGCCGACGTGGCGGCGGTGCACGACGCGGGCGTCCGGCTCTCGCTCCGGCTGGAACTCCCCGGCTTCTCCGCAGAAGCCCAGGAGGCGCCCGCCTTCCTCGCGGTGCTCCAGCTGCAGGGGGTCTCCGACCCGACCCTGATCGCCGACGCGGCGGACGTGTGGGCCGGGTCCGGCCGGGCCGGCACCGCCTTCGGCCCCCGGGCCCGGATGGACGCCCTCGTCGCGCTCCGACGCGCCGCCCGGGCCTGGCCCCCGCTGTCGCCGCTCCTGTCGGCGGCCGTGCCCGACACCGTCGAACTCGCCGACGAGGAGGTCGCGGAGCTCCTGGGGCCGGCGGCCGAGGCCCTCGCCGCCGCAGGGGTCCAGGTCCACTGGCCGAGAGAACTCGCCGACCGCCTCACCGCCCACGCGGAGATCGGGCCGGTCGGGACGGTCCGGCCGGCGCACTCGGGCACGGGCGGAGAGGGGGGCGCGGACGCCGACGGCAGCCCCGCTCCGGGCCTCGCCGACGCCGCCCGCGCCTCCGCCCTGCCCTCCTTCCTCGGCGCGGACTCCCTGCTCGCCTTCAACTGGCGCTTCGCCGTGGGCGACCACGCACTCACCCGGGCCGAACTCGACCGGCTCGCCGAGGCCGGACGCCCGCTCGTCCGGCTGCGCGACCGCTGGGTCCTCGTCGACCCGACCGAGGTACGCCGGGCTCGTGCCCAACAGGACCGCAAGGTCACCCCGGTGGACGCGCTCGCGGCCGTCCTCACCGGCACGACCGAGGTCGACGGACGCCGCGTCGAGGTGGCCGCGACGGGCTGGCTGGAGCGGCTCAGGCAGCGGATCGCCGAGCCCGAGGGCGACCGGCCGGAGATCGTCCAGCCCCCGGCGCTCACCGCCACCCTGCGCGACTACCAGCTGCGCGGGCTCGACTGGCTGCACCGGATGACCTCGCTCGGTCTCGGCGGCTGTCTCGCGGACGACATGGGCCTCGGCAAGACGATCACCGTCATCGCCCTGCACCTGCACCGTCAGGCGGACCCGGAATCGGCCGGACCCACGCTCGTCGTCTGCCCGACCTCACTAATGGGCAACTGGCAGCGGGAGATCGAGAAGTTCGCGCCCGGCACCCCCGTGCGGCGCTTCCACGGAGCGGCCCGGGACCTGGAGGGGCTCACCGACGGATGCTTCGTGCTCACCACGTACGGCACCATGCGGCTCGACGCCGAGCGGCTCGCCGACCGGAACTGGGGACTCGTCGTCGCTGACGAGGCGCAGCACGTCAAGAACCCGTACTCCGCGACGGCCCGGCAGCTGCGCACCATCGGCGCACGCGCGCGCGTGGCGCTGTCCGGCACGCCCGTGGAGAACAACCTCTCCGAACTGTGGGCGATCCTCGACTGGACCACACCGGGCCTGCTCGGCACCCTGGGCGCGTTCAGGAACCGGTTCGCCGCGGCCGTCGAGGGCGGACAGGACCCGGCCGCCGCCACACGGCTCGCCGCGCTCGTCCGGCCCTTCCTGCTGCGCCGGCGCAAGTCTGATCCCGGCATCGCCCCCGAACTGCCGCCGAAGACCGAGACCGACAGGACCGTCTCCCTGACGCCGGAACAGACCGGTCTGTACGAGGCGGTGGTGCGCGAGACGCTGGCGGCGATCGCCGAGGCGGACGGCATGGAACGGCGGGGCCTCGTCGTGAAGCTCCTGACGGGCCTCAAGCAGATCTGCAACCACCCCGCGCAGTACCTCAAGGAGGAGCGGCCGAGGATCGAGGGCCGCTCGGGCAAGCTGGAACTGCTCGACGAACTCCTCGACACGATCACCGCCGAAGGGGCGTGCACCCTGGTCTTCACCCAGTACGTGGGGATGGCCCGGCTCCTGGAGACGCACCTCGCGGCCCGGGGCGTACGGACGCAGTTCCTCCACGGCGGGACCCCCGTGGCCGAACGCGAGGCGATGGTCGCCCGCTTCCAGAGCGGCGAGGTCCCGGTCTTCCTCCTCTCCCTGAAGGCCGCCGGCACGGGGCTCAACCTGACCCGCGCCGAACACGTCGTGCACTACGACCGCTGGTGGAACCCGGCCGTGGAGGCCCAGGCCACCGACCGCGCGTACCGGATCGGGCAGGACCGGCCGGTGCAGGTCCACCGGCTGATCGCCGAGGGCACGATCGAGGACCGGATCGCCGCGATGCTCGACCGCAAGCGCGAGCTGGCGGACACCGTCCTCGGTGCCGGCGGGGACGCCCCGCCGGAACTGACCGAACTGACCGACGCCGAACTGGCGGAGCTGGTGCGACTGCGGGGAGACGGACGATGAGCGGATACGGACAGAGTCACGGTCACGGTCACGGTGACGACGAGCGGACGTTCGACGCACTGCCGCCCGCGCACGGAGGGTTCACCCGCACGTGGTGGGGACGGGCGTGGCTCAAGGCCCTGGAGGACTCGGCGCTCGACGGGCAGCAGCTCAAGGCGGGACGTCGGCACGCGCGCGCGGGGGCGGTGGGCGCCGTGTCGGTGCGCCCCGGCCGGATCACCGCGCTGGTCAAGGACCGTGACGGCACGGCGTACCGGGGTGACGTGCTCGTACGGGAGTTCTCCGAGGAACAGTGGGACCGCCTCCTCGACCTCGCCGTGGACAGCGCGGGGCACATCGCGGCGCTCCTCGAACGCGAGATGCCGCCGCACCTCGTGGAGGACGCGGCGGCCGCCGGGCTCGACCTGCTGCCGGGCATCGGGGACCTCGACCCGGAATGCGCCTGCGAGGCCTGGGACCACTGTCCGCACACGGCGGCGCTCTGCTACCAGGTCGCCCGCCTCCTCGACGAGGACCCCTTCGTCCTCCTCCTGATGCGAGGGCGTGGCGAGCGCACCCTCCTGGAGGAGTTGCAGTCGCGCAGTGCCGCACGGGCCGCCGCGCCGTCCGCGCACAACGGAGAGGACGGGGAGGCGGGCGCCGGGGTCCAGGAGGTCGGTGGCATGCCGGGCGTGTCGGCGGAGGAGGCGTTCGCCGCCGGGTTCCTCGTGCCGCCGCTGCCCGCCCCCCCGGTCGTCCCGGACGCCCCGGGCCGGACGCCGTCCCTGGACACCGACACCCCTCCGGAGCCGGGCGTCGACCCGGCGGCCCTCGAGTTCCTCGCGGCGGACGCGGCGGCACGGGCGCACCGGCTGCTCGGCGAGCAGGCAGGGCCGGCCGGGGGTGGTCTCACGGTCGCCCAGGACGCGGTCAGGCTCGCCGCGGGCGCTCCCGTGCCCTGGATCGCCGCGCGGCTCGCGTCCGGTTCGGGCAGGTCGCGGGCGGAGCTGGAGCTGGCCACGCGCGCGTGGCGGTTCGGGGGCGCCGCGGCCCTCGCCGTACTGGACGAGGAGTGGACGCCGGACGCGGGGGCGCTCGACCGGGCCGGGATGCGGCTCGCCGAGGCCTGGGCGGAGGACGAGCGGCCGGTGTTGCGACGTGCCGGCGGCGCGCGGTGGACGGTCGTGGGTGCGGAGGCGCAGCTGCGGCTCGGTGAGGACGGTCGCTGGTGGCCGTACCTCAAGGCGGGGGCGCGCTGGTCGCCGGCCGGCCCGGCGGAACGCGACCCGGCGGCGGCCCTGGCGACGGCGTTCGCGGCGGGAGCGGCGGGAGCGGGTGAGTGAGCGTGCCGGAGGCTGCCGTCAGGCCGTTGGGCAGCGGAGCCGCCGGGTGCCCCTGGAGCCGGCCGAACGCTACTGGAGTCGGCCGGTGAGCCGGCCGGACGTGGCCGCCAGGCTGCAGGCGACGGTGTCCGCGCCGAGGAGGTGACTCGTCCGGTACGGGTACTGGACGAAGGTCTTCCAGCGCGTGCCGAGCGGTTGCCGGGCGGCCTTCCGGCGGAGCGGCTCGCGGCAGAGCAGCGTGGCCGCCTCCCGTACCGCCTGGTCGGTGGCGAAGGTGCCGACCAGGCGGGGACGGGCGATCAGTTCGGCGTGGTGCGGCGTGTCGCAGCGCCGCCGGAGGGCGGTGCCCGGCGCGTCGCGGTCGATGTCGAAGCACTCGCCGACGCGGAGCGCCTCGAAGGAGACGGCGTGCCCGGGGCGCCGGTCGCCGCTCGGGCGTCCGGTGGGCGTGGCGCCTGTCGACGGCGTGGCGACCGGCCCGGGGGCGGTCTTCCCGGACCGGAGGGGCGTGGGTGACGTGCCGGCCCGCGGCGTCCGCGCACGGTCCTCCGGCGCAGGGCGCGTCGGCGGGCCGTCCGTGCCCGCGGTGTGTGTGGGCGTCGCCGCGCCGGGCGTGTCGGCCGTTGCCCCGTCTGCTGTCCGGGTGGGCTCGGCCGGGGCCGCACCGCGTTCGTCGACGGCGGACGGCGCGCCGATCGGGTCCCCGCCCGGGTGCCCGTCGGCGAGTCCGACGCCGTCCGGGCCGCCCCGGACGCTCAGGAAGGCGCCCGCCACCAGCGCGGCCGTGAGCAGCGGCACCAGCGGCACGCCGAACCAGCGTGCGCGCCGCGCCGCCGGTCCGGGCCGTGCCGCGCCGAGCCGCACGAAGCGGGCGGCGGACCAGGCCGATTCGGCACCGGCGACGAGGGGCTCGTCGGCGCGGGTCCCGTCCGGACCGGGCGCGGCGGGACCGGGCCGCCCAGTCGCGTCGGGTGCGCCGGGCGTGTCGGACGCGCCCGGACGGCCGGGCTCGGGTGGCGGGGTGTCGGTGGACGGGTGGGGCACAGGGACCAGGTTCGCCGTTCGACGGCGGCGGGGCCAGCCTTCACCGGCCGCCGGGCGCGGCAGGTACGGAATCGTGACCATCGCGGACCGCACGCGCCCCCGCCGCGACGGCTCGCCCGTCACGGACGCCGTCCCGTCACGGCCGCTCCCCCATCACGGTCGCCGCCCCTCACAGCCGCCGGCCCGTCACGGCGCCGCCCGTCACGGCCGCTCCCCCCATCAGGGTCGCCGCCCCTCACAGCAGCCGGCCCGTCACGGCGCCGCCGGTCACAGCCACTCCCCCGTCACGGCCCTCCCCGTCCACGGTCGCCACCCCGTAACGGTCCCCTCCGCGTCGCCGCCGCCCCGCCCGGTCACAGCCGCCTACAGGCCGAGCTGGCGCTCCGCGCCCTCGACCGTCTGGGCCAGGAGCACGGCGATGGTCATCGGGCCGACGCCGCCGGGGACCGGGGTGATGAGGGAGGCGCGCTCGGCGGCCGAGGCGAAGTCGACGTCGCCGACGTTGCCCGGGTTGTAGCCGGCGTCGATGACGACGGCGCCCGGCTTGATGTCCTCGCCCTTGATGAAGTTCGGCTTGCCGACGGCGGCGACGAGGACGTCGGCCTCGCGGACGACCGAGGAGAGGTCCTTGGTGCGGGAGTGGCAGTAGGTGACGGTGGCGTCGCGGCCGAGGAGCAGCAGTCCGGCGGGCTTGCCCAGGATGGCGCTGCGGCCGACGACGACGGCGCGCTTGCCGCTGAGTTCGACGTCGTACGCGTCGAGGAGGCGCATGATGCCGCCGGGCGTGCAGGAGACGAAGCCGGGCAGTCCGAAGCCCATGGCGGCGAAGGAGGCCATGGTGACGCCGTCGACGTCCTTCTCGGGGGCGATGGCCTCGAAGGCGGCGCGCTCGTCGATGTGCGGGCCGACCGGGTGCTGGAGGAGGATGCCGTGGACCTCGGGGTCCTCGGACAGGGCGGTGATGGCGGCGACGAGTTCCTCGGTCGTCGTCTCGGCGGGCAGCTCGACGTGCCGGGAGCGGATTCCGGCCTTCGCGCAGCGGTTCTGCTTCATCTTCACGTACGTGACGGAAGCCGGGTCCGCGCCGACCAGGACGGTCGCGAGGCACGGCGTGACGCCGGTGCGGCGGGTGACCTCGGCGGCGCGGGCGGCGGTCTCCTCGACCGTGCGGCGGGCGAGGGCGGTGCCGTCCATGAGGGTGGCGGTGCTGGTGGACATGGCAACTCCTGGGCGTCGTCTCTGACTGGTTTCTCGCCCAGGCGCACGGCAGCGTCACGGTCGCGCCGTCGGGCGCGCTCCGCCGGGCCGCTCCCCGGTGGTGATCCACCTCAAGCGCCAGTCACGGCCCGGGCCCCACTGTACGTGAGGGGTCGGGGTGCGGTCCCGGACAGGGTGCATATGCCGGGGCGCGCGGGAGCTTGTCGGCCGCGGCCGGGCGCACCACCATGGGCGCGACGGGCCGGGACGACCTCGACGAGGAGGCCGAGTTGAGCGATGCGTGGGTGATGGCCGGGGAGCCGGGAACGGGGCGGGCACGCGCCTGGGATCCGGGTTGGGACGTCGATCCGGGCACGGCGGCCCGGCCGCTGGTGGCCGCGTCCTGGCGCAGGTCGGTACGCGCGCGCGTGAGCCCCGACGGGGCGGCGCGGGTGGAACTGGACGGGGGCGAGCTCGCCTCGTACCGGGAGGCTCATGCCCTCGCCCCGGCGATGCCGGTGATCCGGGAGCTGATGGGCGCGTACGCCACGGACGGGGAGCACCTCCTCGCGGTGTGCGACGCCGCCGGGCGGATGCTCTGGGTCGAGGGCCACCCGGGCACCCTGCGCAAGGCGCGGGCGATGAACTTCGTGGCCGGGGCCCGCTGGTCGGAAGCGGCGGCGGGTACGAACGCGCCGGGCACCGCCCTGGCGGTCGACCGTCCGGTGCAGGTGGTCTCGGCGGAGCACTTCCGGCGTTCGGTGCGGGCGTGGACGTGCGCCGCGGCTCCGGTGCACGATCCGCGCAGCGGGCGGCTGCTCGGCGCCGTGGACATCACGGGCGGGGAGCGGCTCGCGCACCCGCACAGCCTCGGCTTCGTGCAGGCGGTGGCGCGGGCGGCCGAGTCGCAGCTGGCCCTGCTCGGTCCCGCCCCGGAACCGGGGCGTCTGAGGCTGTCGGCGCTGGGCCGGGACGAGGCGGTGCTGTCGGTGGGCGGGCGGAGGCTGCGGCTGAGCCGCCGTCACAGCGAGATCCTGGTGGTCCTCGCGCACCGCCCGGACGGGGTGGGAGGCGACGAGCTCCTCACCCTTCTGTACGAGGACGAGTCCGTGACCCCGGTGACGCTGCGCGCGGAGCTGTCGCGGCTTCGGGCGCTGCTGGGGCCGGACGTGCTGCGGTCGCGGCCGTACCGGCTCGCCGGGTTGGTGGACGCGGACTTCGCGACGGTCGAGCGGCGGCTCGCCTCGGGGGCCGTCGCGGCTGCGGCCGGGGAATACACGGGCCCGCTGCTGCCGGCGTCGGCGGCGCCCGGGGTCGTACGGCTGCGGGAGCGGCTCGCGGACCGGCTCCGGGCGGCGCTCGTGGACCGTGCCGACCCGGGGCTGCTCGCGGACTGGGCGTACAGCGCGTGGGGCGAGGACGACGTGGTGGTGTGGCGGGCGCTGTGCGCGGCGGTGCCGGCGGCCCGGCTTCCTCCGGTACGGGCGAGGCTGGACACCCTGGAGGCGGAACTGTCCTCCGGTGCAACGGACTTGCAACGTACGGCTCGCCACACTCGGGCGTGAGCGCCGGCCAGGGACGGCCGGCGCGCTCCAGGGAGGCCACGCCGATGACCCGTTACGCCGCACCCGGTACCGAGGGCGCGCTCATGTCGTACCAGGCCCGCTACGACCACTGGATCGGCGGCGAGTACGTCGCCCCGGCGGCCGGCCGCTACTTCGAGAACCCCAGTCCGGTCGACGGCCGCCCCTTCACGGAGGTCGCGCGGGGCACCGCCGAGGACGTGGAGCGCGCCCTGGACGCGGCGCACGCGGCGGCCCCGGCGTGGGGGCGGACGGCACCGGCGGAGCGGGCGGGCGTGCTGCTGCGCATCGCGGACCGCATGGAGCGCAACCTGGAGGCGCTCGCGGTCGCCGAGACCTGGGACAACGGCAAGCCGGTCAGGGAGACGCTGGCCGCCGACATCCCGCTGGCGATCGACCACTTCCGCTACTTCGCGGGGGCGCTGCGGGCCCAGGAGGGCGCGCTGAGCGAGATCGACGACGACACCGTCGCGTACCACTTCCACGAGCCGCTGGGCGTGGTCGCGCAGATCATCCCGTGGAACTTCCCGATCCTGATGGCGGTGTGGAAGCTCGCCCCGGCGCTGGCCGCGGGCAACGCGGTGGTGCTCAAGCCGGCCGAACAGACCCCGGCCTCCGTGCACTTCTGGCTGAGCCTGGTCGCGGACCTGCTGCCGCCGGGCGTCCTGAACGTCGTCAACGGCTTCGGTGAGGAGGCCGGCAAGCCGCTGGCGTCCAGCCCGCGCGTCGCGAAGATCGCGTTCACCGGCGAGACGACGACGGGCCGCCTCATCATGGGGTACGCCTCCGAGAACCTGAAGCCGGTCACCCTGGAACTCGGGGGCAAGTCCCCCAACATCTTCTTCGACGACGTGTGGGCGGCGGACGACGACTTCCGCGACAAGGCGCTCGAAGGCTTCACGATGTTCGCCCTCAACCAGGGCGAGGTCTGCACCTGCCCGTCGCGGGCCCTGGTCCAGCGCGGCCACTACGCCGACTTCCTGGAGGCGGCGGTCGCCCGCACGGAGAAGATCGTCCCGGGCCACCCCCTGGACACGGACACCATGATCGGCGCACAGGCCTCCGCCGACCAGCTCCGCAAGATCGTCTCGTACCTGGAGATCGGCCAGAAGGAAGGGGCGAAGATCCTGACGGGCGGCCAGATCGTGGAGCACGGCGGCGAGCTGGCCGGCGGCTACTACGTACAGCCCACCATCTTCGAGGGCGACAACCGCATGCGGATCTTCCAGGAGGAGATCTTCGGCCCGGTGGTGGCGGTGACCTCCTTCACCGACTTCGACGACGCGATCCGCACGGCCAACGACACGCTGTACGGCCTCGGGGCCGGCGTCTGGACCCGCGACACGAACACCGCCTACCGCGCGGGCCGCGCGATCCAGGCGGGCCGCGTCTGGACGAACTGCTACCACGCCTACCCGGCCCACGCGGCCTTCGGCGGCTACAAGCAGTCGGGCATCGGCCGCGAGACCCACCGCATGATGCTGGACCACTACCAGCAGACGAAGAACCTGCTGGTGAGCTACTCGCCAAAGAAGCTCGGGTTCTTCTAGGGGCACGAAGAGAGGCGTCTGACCTGCACTTTCCCCCGTCGGACGCCTCTCTCACACCACAACGAGTCCCACTCCTCCATGGACTGCTCGATGAGGCGGTTGGCCCGCTCTCGCACGCCGTCCAGGAACCGCCGCGCGACGCTTGAGCGAGTGCACGTAGTGCACCGCGCCGTCGTCTGTCCGTCCCTTGCCTGCGGTGACGACACCACCCGTCAGGTTGAGCCTGCCCCACCCCGCCTCGGGCAGATGGCACTGCTCCCGCCGGAGGCGTATGACCTCTGCCGGCCGCATAGCCGCGTAGTACAGGCAGCCGAAGAACGCCTCCAGATGAGGGCCGCTCCCCAGCCTGCTGCGCAGCTGCCGCAAGTCGCGATCCATCTGCCCCGCACCGCCGGCGAAGGCGTCCGGGGAGCGGGACGCCCGGGCAACGCCGAGCCGCACCCCACCGGCCCGGACCGGCCACGGCCCGTGCACCACCCGCTCCGTCTCGGTGCCGACCGGGGTCCCGCGCAAACGGAAGGGGACTCCGTTACTCCGTGAGGCGCGGGCGGCCCCGTCCGCGGTGGACGCCGCGGGTGGGTACGGACCCCCACGCGGCGGCGGCCAGGGGCATCCGGCCAGGCGCGATCACCCGCGGGAGCAGCGGCCGGTGCCCGCCGGAACGTGCCGGCGGGCGACCGCAGCGCGGCCGCCGCTCACACGCTCGCGCCCGTTCCGGAATTTCCGGCCGGGCGACGCGGCACGGCAGCACCAGACACCTGTCACCGGGCATTGGCGGGGCCTTTCTTGATCGAAAACGCCATTCCAGGGACGGTATTGTGCCACGAGAATCCCTTCGCTACGATCGCAACCCTCACCGGCCGTAAGTCCGCTCATTGCAGGGGGCGATGTGGGTGCGTCAGCGTCAGAATTACTCCCCGAGCGGGATTCTTGATGGGCGAGGTCGAGGGGAAATCCGCGCCTTCCGGCCCTGAATTAACAGAAGACGAGCGATTATCGAAAGACTCGCTTTCTTCTCCTTTCCGAAGACGGGATTTCTCGCTCTTCTGGGCGGCGGGCGCCATCGACGGTCTCGGGACCTGTGCGTCGTCGCTCTTCCTTCCGCTGATCCTCCTGGGCGCCGGATACTCGTCCGGGCTCGCCGGCCTCGTCGCCTCGGTGGCCCTGGTCAGCGGGCTCGTCGTCTCGCCGATCGCGGGCGTGTTCGCCGACCGGTTGCCGCGCAAGCCGATGATGTACGCGGCGGCCCTGGTCGCCGCGGGCGCCACGGGCACGGTGTTCGTGGCGGTGGCACTCGGCCATGTCGTCCTCGTCCACATCCTCGTCGCGGCCGTCGTCGAGCAGGCGGCGAGCGCCACCTACGGGGCGGCCGCCTCCGGGATGATCCGGCGGCTCGTGCCCCCCGAGGAGTACTCCCGGGCGATCGGGTACCTCCAGGCGCGGGACCAGGCGGTGCAGATCGTCGGGCCGACGCTGGGCGGTGTGCTCTACCAGATGGCGCGGTGGGTGCCGCTGCTCGCGGACGCGGTGTCGTTCCTGCTGGTGGCCGTGCTGAGCCGGGCGATCCGCGCGGACCTGACGCCCGAACGGGAGGGGCCCGCGGCGTCCTTCACCCGTGAGCTCGCCGAGGGCCTGCGCTTCGTGTGGGCGGAGCCGTTCCTGCGCTTCGTGGTCGTGTGGACGGCCGGGATCAACGCCCTGCTGGGAGCGCTGTACTTCCACGCGGTCTTCGCCTCGCACGCCGAGGGCGCGAGGCCTTCCTCGATCGGTCTCATCCTCACCCTCGCGGGCGTCGGCGGGCTGCTGGGCGCACTCGCCGCACCGTGGCTGGTGCGACGGGTGCCGGCCACCCGGATCGTCACGGGCGCCTCGTGGGCCATGGTGCCGACGGCGGCCGGGCTCGCCTTCGCCTCCCAGACCTGGGCCTACGGGCTGCTGCTGAGCGGGGTGTCGCTGATCGTGCCGTCGGTGGCGGTCGTGCTCCAGACCCGGGCGGTGCTGGTGACCCCCGACCGTCTGCTGGCCCGGATGGGCACGGTGCTGGGCACCGCAGGACAGGGCGTCGCCGTGCTCGCCCCGGTGCTGGCCGGGGTGCTGGTGGCTGCGTACGGGGGCCGCTCGGTGGCGCTGGGCTGCGCCGGCGCGTTCGCCGGGCTGGCCCTGTACGCGACGGCCAGGTCCGCACTCGTCGTCCGGGAGGCGCCGTGACACCGCCCGCGCCGAGAACAGCGACCCGCACCTACGGCGTCTACCGCCCGGTGCTGCCGGTGACAAGCCCCCGCAACCCGGATCGGATGGTGTACACGGGGGACGCCGACGGCCGGTGCGAGATCTTCACCTGGGACCGGTCCAGCGGCAGCGGACGGCAGTTGACGGACCGTCCGCACGGCACGCTGCTGTGCGACATCGACGGCGACGAGGCCGTGTGGTGGTTCGACGAGGACCGCGGCGGCAGCGGCGCCTGGCGCACCCAGGACTTCGACGGCGGCCCGGACCGTACGGCGCTGGCCGGGGTGCCGGCCGGGCGGCCCGCCGGGCTGGCGCTGACGGAACGCGGCACGGTGGCCGTCGGGATCCGCGGCGCCGAGGGATTCAGCGTGCACCTGGGCCGGCGCGGCGGCAGGGGCACCCCCGTCCTGCGCACGACGGACTCCGCCACCCTGTGCGATCTGGCGCCGGACGGCGGACTGCTGGCGGTGTCCGGGCCCGCGCACTCCGCCCGAGCCGTGACGCTGCTGACCCCGGACGGTGCCACCGCCGCGGTGCTCTCCGGCACCGCGGAACGCACCTGGGCGCTCGGCTTCGCGCCCGCTGCCGCGTCGGCCTCCGGCCTCGGAGGTACGTCCGGCCGCACGCTGCTGCTGGTCATGCGCGAACGGGCCGGCCGCTACCACCTGGGGGTCTGGACCCCGGGCGGCGGACTGGAGCTGCTGCCCTGGTGCTCCTTCGACACCGAGACGACCGCCCGCTGGTACCCCGGCCCGGGGAGCGCGCGGGTCCTGCTGCGACAGGACCGGCACGGCCGCAGCAGGCTGTTCACCGCCGACTTGGACCGCGGCGAGCTGACCCGGGTGCCCACCCCCGAGGGCAGCATCCTGGCCGCGTCGCCCGCCGCCGACGGCGACGTGCACCTCATCTGGACCGACGCGGTGAACGTGCCCCGCGCGATGTCCCTGTCGGGTGCGTCGCTGCCGGGGCAGAGCGAGTGGCGCCTCCCCCGGTTCGGCCACCGCCGGGACCTGTGGACCCCGGGGCCCGACGGGCCCGTGCACACCTTCGTCACCACGCCCTCGGACCGCCCCGCGCCGCACCCGCTGGTGCTGCTCGTGCACGGCGGCCCGGCCGACCACGACCGCGACGCCTACGACCCGATGGTGCAGGCCCTCGTCGGCTCGGGGTACGCCGTGGCCCGCGTCAACTACCGGGGCTCGACCGGCTACGGGCCGCGCTGGCGCTCCGCCTGGTCCGAGGGCGTCGGCCACACGCAGGTCGCCGACCTGGTGCGGGCCCGCGCCGACCTGCTGGACCGGGGCATCGGCCGAGCCGGCGCCGTGGGCCTGTGCGGCACCTCGTGGGGCGGCTATCTGACGCTGCTGGCCATGGGCGCCCGCCCCGATCTGTGGGACGTCGGGGTGGCCGTCAAGCCGCTCGCCGACTGCGCCACCGCCTTCCGGCACTCCACGCCCGCCCTCCAGGCGCTGGACACCTCGCTGTTCGGCGGCACTCCGAACGAGGTGCCCGACGCCTACGCGCACGCCTCCCCGTCCTCGTACGCCGCCGCGATCCGCTCCCCGCTGCTGGTCGTCGCCGCGCGACGGGACGCCAAGTGCCCGCCGGAGCAGATCGAGGCGTACCTGGCCGTGCTGCGCGCGGGCGGTGTCCCCCACGAGGTGATGTGGCTGGACTCGGGCCACGACGGCTACGACGGAGCCGAGCACCTGGCCGTCATACGGCGGTCCCTCCAGTTTCTCGGCGGCGGGCTGCCTTCCGCGCCCGATCAGGCCGAGCCGCTCCCACCCCCGGAGAGGAGGTGAACATCATGCAGAAGGACATCATCCACGGAGACCCGCTCGACGGCGACGAGGAGAGCCGCAAGCCCGGCGTCGGCGTCGTCGTCTACCTCCGCTCCGCGGAGGAGATGGAGGACGAGGACAAGTAGCGGCCAGGGCCTTTCGTCCGGATCAGGGCACGCGAGCCCGCCAGGATCCGCACGCGAGGCCCCAGGGGCCGGTCCGCATCCGTGCGCGGCCGGCCCCCATCCGGACGGAATCCCGGCCGGACTCCCGGCCGGCGTCCGGTCACGGAGGTCGTCGGGCGCCCTGCCCGGCGCCCGACGACTTCCCGGCCGATGCCCGACCGACACGTCGTTCCGTGCACTGATCACATGAGAAGAGGCGAGCCGTGCGCGTACTCCTGGTGAACATGCCCTGGGCCCCGATCGATCTCCCGTCGCTGGCTCTCGGAATTCTCAAGCGCAGTGTCGACGAGCGCGTGCCGAACGCCACGGCGGACGTTCTGCACGCGAATATTGAATACGTCGACTGGATCACCAAGAACACGGAATTCACTTTGGAGGACTACTCCTACTACGCCCTCGGCTCCTATTTCCTGGGATGCGGCGACTGGGTCTTCTCCTCCGCGCTCTACGACGATCCCGAATGGCGTGTACCCGAGTTCACCGAGGCGATGGCCAACCGGGTGCGCGGGGCCCGCATGGAGATGACGCAGGCACTGCACGTCACCGCGCCCGACTTCGTCCGGCACATCGCGGAACGCATCGTGGAACTCGCCCCGGACGTCGTCGGGTTCACCTCGACGTTCCAGCAGAACACGGCGGCCCTGGCGGCCGCCAAGTACGTCAAGCGGCTCGCCCCGCACATCGTGACGGCCATGGGCGGCGCCAACTGCGACGGCAAGCAGGGCGAGGCCGTCCACCGCAACTTCCCCTTCGTCGACCATGTGCTGCGCGGCGAGGGCGAGGTGTCGTTCCCCGCGCTGGTCAGAGCCCTGGACGCCGGTGAGCCGCTGTCGGAGATCCCCGGGCTGTGCTGGCGCGACACGGACGGCACCTCCGTGGTGAACGCCATGAACACCAAGCCGCTGCCGCCCGCCGCCATCCTGCCGCCGGACTACGCCGGGTACTTCGAGCGGCTCGCCTCCTCCCACGCCCGGAACTGGGTCGAGCCGAAGCTGGTCGTCGAGGGCGCGCGGGGCTGCTGGTGGGGCGAGAAGCACCACTGCACCTTCTGCGGGCTGAACGGCTCGTTCATGGAGTTCCGCAGCAAGAGCCCCGACGTGTTCTACGACGAGATCATGGAACTGGCGCGCAGGCACCGGGTCCTGGACATGTACGTCGTGGACAACATCCTGGACATGGGGTACGTGAAGTCGGTGCTGCCCCGCATCATCGACAGCGGGTACGACCTGCGGATGCACATCGAGATCAAGTCCAACATGCGGCGCGGACAGCTCCAGACCCTGGCGGACGCGGGGCTGATCTTCGTCCAGCCGGGCATCGAGAGTCTCAACAGCCGGGTGCTGACCCTGATGGACAAGGGTGTGACCGGCGGCCAGAACGTGCGGATGCTCCGCGACGCGGCCACCGTCGGCCTCTCGGTAGCCTGGAACTACCTGCACGGCTTCCCGGGCGAGGACACCGAGGACTACGACGACGTGGTGGACCAGCTCGCCGCGCTGGAACACCTGAACCCGCCCGTGGGTCCCTCCTCCCGGATCGCGATCGAGCGGTTCAGCCCGTACTTCGACAACCCCGGCCTCGGCTTCTCCGAGCTGCGCCCCGCCGAGCCGTACCGGCTCACCTACGACCTCCCCGACGCCGAGATGTTCGACCTGGCGTACGTCTTCGACGTACCGCCCCGGGGAATCGGCGAGGACGTCGTCGCCCGGCTCGACGAGGGCATCGGGCACTGGAAGCGGAACTACGCCGGCAGCCGCCTCACCCACTGCGACCTGGAGGACCGCATCATCCTGGTCAGCAGGCGACGGGCCTTCGACTGGACGCGCCTGGAACTGACCGACCCGGGCGAACTGGCCCTGTTCCGGCTGCTCGACCAGCCGCACACGGTGAAGGCGGCCGCGCGCAAGCTGGAGGCGGACCACCACTTCGGCGAGGCCGCCCTGCTGGGAGTCCTCAAGCGGTGGCGGGAGCTCGGCATCGTGTTCGAGGACAGCGGGCAGTTCGTGCAGATCGCGCCGCCGGCCCTGAACGAGGAGTTCCTGCGGATCGACTTCATGCGGCACACCGCCGCCCGCGAGGCGGAACTCGCCCCGACGACCGTCTGACGACCGCGCGACCGCCCGACCGCCCGACCGAGGGACGACGATGACTCCTGTTCTCACCGGCACCGCCCCCTTCACCGTGACCGCCTCACGGGACTACGACCCCGAGGTGGGCACCCTGCCCGCCATGTCCCTGGGCCGCTTCGAGATCGACATGTCCGGCGGCGAGGCCGCCCGGCGGCTGTTCGCCGCCGGGGCCCGGCACGTCACCCTGCCCCGCCCCGTGGACCTGACGGACACCGCCGACGCGGCCTGGACGGTCAGGGCGCTGAGCTTCGTGGGCGACCTCTCCAGCCTGGCCGTCTCGGTCGACTGGCAGATCCACACCGGCTCCGACCCGGACGCCTGGCGCCACTTCGGGCACCTCCACCCCCCGACCGCCGTCCTCGGCACCGCGGACCCGGTGGCGACGGCGCTCGCCTGGCGCACCACGTACTACATCTGCAAGTGCATCTTCCGGTACGGCCCCGGGTTCATCCAGGTCCGCGACCGGCGGTACGGCGAGCTGCGCCGCTTCACCATCGACGAACCGGAGTACCACGAGGCCGTCGCGGCCCTCACCGACGGCGCGACCGTCGACGCGATCGGGCGTCCGATCCTGGACGACCTCATGGCGGAGACCCTCGTCCTGCGCTTCGGCGACCACCTGTGGTGGGCGCCGTACCGGGTGCGCCGCTGGTCGGAGGCACCGCTCGTGATCTGAGCCGGTGATCGCCGAGGCCCCGCGGAGAGTCGTCCCGCGGGGCCTCGGGCATGTCCGCTCCCGGGTCGAGCGGGGATGTTCCGTCGTGCATGTCAGTGACGGGGGTGTCGACGGCGTGGTCCGGCGCGAGCGGGGGTGTAGGGATCACAACTCGCGGATCATCGTGGCCACAAGAGGGGCGGGGCTCAGCGGCTGTCGCCCTTCGGTGCGAACTGCTTCCGCATGGCGGTCGCTCTTCGGGGCTGGGGACGAGGCCGACCAAGATCCCGAGCCATACCCGGACCAGCTCTTCCAGGGGCACGAAAAGAGGCGCCTGACCTGGTGTTTCGCCCGTCAGGCGCCTCTCGTTCGCCCTGTTTGGCGAGGGTCGCGTTTACGAGATGCCCGCGCGGGCCGTGACCGGTCCAGCGGCCTGTCGCACGGCGGCGATGATGCGCTGGCAGTCCGGCGCGGGGCGGCCTTCCCGCCGCGCTGGAGGGCTGTGACACGGGCATTCTGGTCCGGTCGACATGCGTCGGCGGTCGAACGGGGGTCACATGGGAGGTGTCTGGTCCACCGGACGGAGACACCTCTGCGGGCACACGGCATGGAGGAACTGTCGTGGAACACGGAACAGCGGCCGGGGGGCTGCCGCGGCTGTTGCTCGTCGTCGGCGTCGCCGGCTCGGGCAAATCGACCGTGGGACGTCTCCTCGCCGCACGGCTGGGGTGGGAGTACCGGGACGCAGACGAGTTCCACTCCGAGGCCGATCGCGCCAAGATGGCCGCCGGCCATGCCCTCACGGACAGCGATCGGGCGCCGTGGCTCGAAGCGATCGGCGCGTGGATGGACGGGGCGATCGCAGCCCGTCGGCAGGCCGTCGTGACCTGCTCCGCGCTCAAGCGTGACTACCGGGACACGCTGCGGGAAGGGCGCCCCGAGGTTCTTCTGGTGTACCTGCACGGCTCGCGCGAGCTGCTGGGGGCCCGGCTGGCCGGGCGGCACGGTCACTTCTTCCCGACGAACCTGTTGGACACCCAGCTCGCGGTTCTCCAGGAGCCTGAGCCCGACGAGCACCCGTTGGTGGTGGAGATCGACCAGCCTCCGGAGGCCGTCGTCACAGCGGTGCTTTCGCTGATGCGCCCGGAATCCCCTTCCGGTGAGTGGTCGTCCGCATCGGACACGGAGCGGACCGTCCAAGCCGTTGCGCACGACGGTCCTTCCGCGTCCCCCGGCAGCCCCACGGGTGAGTCGTGGCAGTTGGTCCGCGGAGAGCAGAGTGCGGTGGTGGTCCAGCTGGGCGGTGCCCTGCGCGATGACGCCGTGAAGGGCCGACCCCTGCTCGACGGGCCCTCCGCCGGGTCCGCCATCACGGGCGGGAGGGGGCAACTGCTCATCCCCTGGCCGAACCGCGTGGGCGACGGACGCTACGGCTTCGACGGCAGGATTCTCCAACTCCCCGTGACCGAAGTCGAGAGGAACAACGCGATCCACGGACTGCTCCGCTGGACCCTGTGGCAGCTGCTCGCCCGCACCGACGACGCGGTGATGCTCGGCACGACGCTCTGCCCCCAGCCCGGATATCCGTTCCTCCTCGATGTCGGTGTCGAGTACCGGCTGGGCCCGGGCGGGCTCGGCGTCACCGTCCACGCCACCAACACCGGTCAGCGGCCCGCACCTTACGGAGTGGGGCAGCATCCCTATCTGACGGTCGGCACCGACCTCGTCGACACCGCCCTGCTGACCGTTCCCGCCAGGTACCTGTTGCAGACCGACGACCGGGGCCTGCCCATCGGCCGGGAGTCCGTACACGGCACCCCGTACGACCTCCGCGTCGCCCGCCCCATCGGCGATCTGCGACTGGACACCGCCTTCACCGGACTTGACCGCGGCTCTGACGGGCGGGCGATCGTGCGACTGGCGCACCCCTCCGGAGAGCGGGGGGTGGATCTCTGGCTCGGCAAGGGAACCCGCTGTGTCCAGGTGTACACGGGAGACACCCTGGCCGACCCCGAACGGCGGCGCCGCGGAGTCGCCGTGGAGGCGATGTCCTGTCCACCGGACGCCTTTCGCAGTGGCACGGACCTCACCGTCCTGGAGCCGGGCGCGACCCACGTGCTCCGTTGGGGTCTGAGCCCCTGGGGGTATGCATGACATCACCCATGGAGCCGCCGGTGGCAGCCGAGATGACCGCCCAGGCTTTCCGCGCACTCTACGAGCACCTTCGGAGCCGGGCGACGGCCCAGCCGACAGCGGACGGCCGGTGCGGCGCGCTCAGCCATCTGACGCCCGAGCGGGTGGCAGCGGCCGCTGCGGAGGTCCGCCTCGGACGCACGGTGTCACTGGCCGCTCCGATCGAGACCGTGCCGGGCCCCGACGACCCCGAGCCCGCGGTGCACCGGATGACCGGGCCTGCTCCGGACGACCTCGCCGCGGAGGGGCTGCACTTCGCCACCGACCGCTTCGCCATGAACGTGCACGGGGACGCGGACAGCCATCTCGACGCGCTCTGCCACGTGCTGCTCGACGGTGAGCTGTACGGCGGGGTGCCTGCGAGCAGCGTGACGCCCGAGGGTGCCCGTGCCCTCTCCGTCGACCTGGCCGCGGACGGCATCGTCGGTCGCGGCGTACTGCTGGACGTCCCGCGGCTGCGTGGCGTGCCCTGGCTGGAACCGGGCGACCATGTGACCTCGGGCGACCTGAGGGCCGCCGAGGCCGTGCAGGGAGTCCGCGTCGCACCGGGAGACCTGCTCTTCGTCAGGACGGGCCATCGTCTTCGGCGCACCGCACTCGGGCCGTGGAACACGGCCACGGCGCGGGCCGGCCTTCATCCGACCGCCGTGCAGTTCCTGGCCGAGCGCGAGGTCTCGGTCCTGGGCGGAGACGGCAACAACGACACCGCGCCCAGCGCGGTGCAGGGCATCTCCTTTCCCGTGCACGTCCTGGCCGTCCATGCCTTGGGCATCCCCCTGATGGACTACCTGCAGTTCGAGGACCTGCGCCGCCTCTGCGGGCGGGCGGGGCGATGGAGTTTCCTGTGTACGGTCGCCCCACTGCGGCTGCCCGGAGCCACCGGCTCGCCGGTGAACCCCATCGCGGTGCTGTGACCGACGGGGCCGGTCGGCCTCCCTCCTTCCGGTCGCCGACCGGAAGGAGGATGGATACGTTCGAAGGGGTGGGACGCGCTGCCCGCACAGCGGGCAGACAGCGCCCGCCCCCAGTTCAAGGCCGTGATCACAAGGACGGTGGTCGCCGTGGGCGACGCCCCTCATTACGACGTCATCATCATCGGTACCGGCGCCGGCGGTGGCACCGTCGCCCATCGGCTCGCCCCGTCCGGCAAGCGCGTACTCCTCGTCGAACGTGGCGGCTACCTGCCGCGCGAGCGGGACAACTGGGACTCGACGGCCGTGTTCGTCAAGGGCAAGTACCGGGCGCCGGAGTTCTGGCTGGACAAGGACGGCAGCGAGTTCCCTCCCGAGGTCAACTACTACGTCGGCGGAAACACCAAGTTCTACGGGGCCGCCCTCTTCCGACTGCGGCCCGAGGACTTCGGCGAGCTCCGCCATCACGGCGGCCTCTCCCCCGCCTGGCCGATCCGGTACGAGGATCTGGAGCCGTACTACACGCAGGCCGAGCACCTCTACCTCGTGCACGGGCGGCACGGCGAGGATCCGACCGAGGGCGCGGCGAGCGCCCAGTACGCCCATCCGCCCGTGGAGCACGAGCCGCGCATCCAGCAGTTGAGCGACGACCTCGAGAAGCGTGGCCTCCACCCCTTCCATCTGCCGATCGGTGTCCATCTCAGCCAGGAGGCAGGCGGGCGGGCCACCCACTCCAGTGTCTGCATCCGGTGCGACCGGGTGGACGGCTTTCCGTGTCTGGTACGCGGCAAGTCGGACGCCGAGGTCATCTGCGTGGAACCGGCCCTGCGGCATCCGAACGTCGAGATGGTCACGGACACACACGTGGTCCGCCTGGAGACCGATGCGAGCGGCCGCACTGTCAGCGCGGTCGTCGGCCGACTGCCCGACGGCTCGGAGGTCCGGTTCACAGCGGACGTGGTCGTCGTCTCCTGCGGGGCGGTCAACTCCGCCGCGCTGCTCCTGGCCTCGGCGAACGAGCACCATCCGAACGGTCTCGCGAACAGCTCGGACGTGGTCGGCCGCTTCTACATGCGGCACAACAACCTGGCCCTGATGGCGGTGTCGAAGGAGCCCAACGACACCCGGTTCCAGAAGACCCTGGCCCTGCACGACTGGTACCTGGGGGCGGACGACTGGGACTACCCGCTCGGCGGCATCCAGATGCTGGGCAAATCGGACGCCGAGCAGATCCACGGCGAGGCCCCGCGGTGGGCCGGTGCGGTCACACCGGACATGCCGTTCGAGGTGCTGGCACACCATGCCGTCGACTTCTGGCTGTGCGGCGAAGACCTGCCCCTGGCCGACAACCGGGTCACCCTCGACGGTGACGCCCGCATCCACCTCGCTCTCGACGAGAAGAACAACACCGAAGGCCTGAAGCGGCTGCGGCACAAGCTGCAGGGCATGCTCGGCCACCTGGGCATGCACGAGCACCACCTGCTGTCCCACAGCATCTATCTGCACAAGGGCATGCCGATCGGTGCGACAGCGCACCAGGCGGGCACCGTACGCTTCGGCACCGACCCCGCCGCCTCCGCGCTGGACGTCCACTGCAAGGCACACGACCTCGACAACCTCTACGTCGTCGACACGAGCTTCTTCCCGAGCATCGGCGCGGTCAACCCGTCATTGACAGCCATCGCCAATGCCCTCCGCGTCGGAGACCACCTCTTGGCTCGGTTGAGCTGAGAATCCGGGATCCGTTGGGCCGATCGTACGAAGATGATCGGCCCAACGGCCCAACAGTGGTTCTCCTCGCATGCCGCCCGCCGATGGTGGTGATTGCGTGACCGCCATGCCCCGCCGGACGGCAGCCGGGCGGGGCCCGGTCGCGCAGCGAGGAGGCAGGGCAACATGGGTTCCACCGTGGAGACACCGGAGGGTGTGATCCCCGCACGTCTGCTGCAGGGCCAGAAGGCACTGGTCACCGGGGCCAATTCGGGCATCGGCAAGGCCACGGCCATCGGTCTGGGCCGAGCCGGCGCCGACGTGGTCGTGAACTACGTGGCCGACCGTGACGCGGCCGAGGAAGTGGTCAAGGAGATCGCTTCGCTCGGGGTGCGCGCGGCGGCGTACGAGGCGGACGTGTCGCGGGAGGACCAGGTCACGGCCATGATGGACCGGATGGTCGAGGAGTTCGGGACCATCGACATCCTGGTCGCCAACGCGGGACTGCAGCGGGACGCCCGGCTGACCGACATGACCCTCGCCCAGTGGCAGAAGGTCATCGACGTCAACCTCACCGGTCAGTTCCTGTGCGCCCGGGAGGCGGCCAAGGAGTTCCGGCGCCGCGGCGTGGTACCCGAGGTCTCCCGCGCCGCCGGGAAGATCATCTGCATGAGTTCGGTGCACCAGATCATCCCTTGGTCGGGCCACGTCAACTACGCGTCCTCCAAGGGGGGCGTGCAGATGATGATGCAGACCCTGGCCCAGGAGCTCGCGCCGGAGAGGATCCGGGTCAACGCCGTCGCCCCGGGGGCGATCAGAACGCCGATCAACCGCGCCGCCTGGGAGACGGCCGAGGCCCGAAAGGACCTGCTGAGGCTGATCCCGTACGACCGGATCGGCGACCCCGAGGACATCGCCAACGCCGTGGTCGCCCTTTCCTCCGATCTCATGGACTACGTGGTGGGAGCCACGCTCTACGTCGACGGCGGGATGACCCTCTTCCCGGGCTTCGCCACCGGCGGCTGATCCTGTTCCCGTACGTCACGATCAGCGAAGGCGCGTATGTCCACCTCGTTCCACCTGCTGGCGGATGCCCCGGCCCAGCTGCTGCCGGCTCGGGAACTCATGGCCTTCACCCTGGCGTCCCACATCATCCTGGTGCCCCTGGGCGTGGCCTTCCCCTTCATCACCCTGGTCATGCACTACCGCGGGCTGCGCCGCAAGGACGCCACGGCACTCCTCCTGGCGCGGCGCTGGTCGGCCGTCATGGCGGTGCAGTTCGCGGTCGGCATCGTCACCGGCACCGTGCTCTCCTTCGAGTTCGGCCTGCTCTGGCCCGGCCTGATGGGCAGGTGGGGTGATGTCTTCGGCATCGGATTCGGCGTCGAGGCCTGGGCGTTCTTCCTGGAGGCGGTGCTCATCGCCATCTATCTGTACGGGTGGCGACGGCTGAAGCCCCGTACGCACTTCCTGCTGGGGCTGCCCTTGCCGTTCGCCGCGCTTCTCGGTGCTTTCGGGATCCTGGCCGCCAACTCCTGGATGAACACGCCACGGGGCTTCGCCCTCGACTCCGGGGGAAACCCGGTCGACGTGAACGTCTGGAAGGCGATCTTCACACCGATGTTCGGGCCGCAGTACTGGCACTTCGTCGTGGGGATGATCCTCACCGCGGGTTTCGTGGTGTCCGGTGTCTACGCCGTGGGCTGGCTGCGCGGCCGCCGGGACCACTACCACCGGCTCGGTTTCGCCGTTCCGTTCACGATCGCCGCGGTGGCCACACCGGTGCAGTTCGTCCTGGGCGACTCCATCGCCCGGTCGGTGTTCCACAAGCAGCCGGTGAAGTTCGCCGCGATGGAGATCGTCTGGCAGACCGACACCCGTGTGCCGGAGTACCTCTTCGGGCGTCTGCAGGAAGACGGGAGCATCAAGGGCGGCATCAGGATCCCGTTGCTCGACTCGTTCCTCGCCGGATTCAGCGCGGACACCGAGGTGGTGGGACTGACCTCCGTCCCGGCGGACCAGCGGCCGACGGCCACTCAGGCGACCATCGCCCACTGGGCCTTCGACCTCATGGTCCTGATCGGGTCCGCCCTGGTGCTGCTCGCCCTCTGGTACGGCCTGGTCTGGCTGCGGCACCGTCGACTTCCCGCCTCGAAGTGGTTCTACGGCCCGGCTGCCTGTGCGGGCGTCGCCTCCGTCCTGGCCGTCGAGTCGGGTTGGATCGCCACCGAGGTGGGCCGTCAGCCCTGGATCGTCTACCAGAACATGCGGGTCGCCGAGGCCGTGACCTCCACCCGCTCCACGACCCTGTGGATCACGCTCGGTGTGGTGATGTCGGTGTACGTCTTCCTGTTCGGCTCGTTCCTCGTCATCCTGCTCAAGATGCGCACGCGCTGGCGGCTGGCCGACGAACAGCAGGCGGCGGGAGGTACTGCGCAGGTACCGGAGGCGGACACCCCCTACGGGCCGCGGGCCCCCGTCCCCGCGGGTGACGCCCCTTACGACGGCGGAGCCGCCCGGGCCGGGGACGGCCACCCATGACCGCCGACCTCATCGCCGTGGTGCTGCTCCTCGCCGTGGCCGCGTACGCCTGCGCGGGCGGCACGGACTACGGGGCCGGCTTCTGGGATCTGACGGCCGGGGGAGCCGAGCGCGGCCGGCGGCCCCGATGGCTCATCGACCACGCCATGGCTCCCGTGTGGGAGGTCAACAACGTCTGGCTGATCTTCGTTCTCGTCATCATGTGGACCGGCTTCCCCCTCCTGTTCCAGACCGTGTTCTCCGCGATGTGGCTCCCCCTGGCGCTGGCCTCCATGGGCCTGGTGCTGCGCGGCGCCGGCTTCGCGTTCCGCAAGCCGTCCCGGCGGCTCGCGGGCCGGCGGCTGTACGGTGCCGTGTTCGCCGTGTCCTCGGTCGTCACGCCGTTCTTCCTCGGTGCCGCCGTCGGCGGGGTCGCGTCGGGACGAGTGGCGCCCGGAACCGCGGCCTCGGCTGACGCCTGGTCCAACCCCACCTCCATCATGTTCGGGCTGGTCGCCATCGCGACCACCGCCTTCCTCGGCGCGGTCTTCCTCACGGGCGACGCCCGCCGCTTCGACGCGCCGGATCTGGTCGGCTACTTCAGGCATCGGGCGCTGAGCACGCTCGGCGCGCTCACCGTCCTGTCGGTGATCACCGGCTTCGTCACCCACGAGGACTCCCCCTACGTCTGGCACGGACTCAGCCACGGCCTGGGGCTGCTCTTCGTCGTCGTGGCCGGGGTGGCGGCGCTCGCGACAGCCTGGCTGCTCCTGCGGACGCCGGGCACGTGGGTGCGCGTCACGGCGGTCGGCGTCGTCGCGTCCGCCGTCATCGCCTGGGGCATGGCGCAGCGCCCTTACCTCGTCCCCACCTCGCTGACCGTGGCCGACGCCGCCGGCGCACCCGCCACCCTGACGTGGCTGGCGATCGTCACCCTGGTGGCCCTGGTGCTCGTCGTGCCGGCCGTCGTCTTCCTCTACTGGTTGGACACCCACGAAGAACTGGAAGAGCTCGCCGACACCGATCTGCGCAGAGGAAGCGGCACGGACGGTGAGAGCGCGGCACCGAACGGCTGACCGCCCGGTCCTCCGCGCGCCTGGAATCCGAGGAAAGAACCCCGTGACGCAGGTTCCGTGGGACTACCTCCCGCCCCCGGGCGTCCCGTTGAGCTTCGCGTCCAGGGTGATCGCCGCATCGATCAGGGCCAGGTGAGTGAAGGCCTGCGGAAAGTTGCCCAGCTGTCGCCCCGTCAGGCCGATCTCCTCGGAGTACAGGCCGAGGTGGTTGGCGTACGACAGCATCTTTTCCAGGACCAGCCTGGCCATGTCGATTCGCCCGGCCCGGGCGAGGGCGTCGACGTACATGAACGTGCACAGGGAGAAGGTTCCTTCGGCACCGCGCAGTCCGTCGGGTGACGCCTCGGGGTTGTAGCGGTAGACCAGGCTGTCACTGACGAGCTCACGCTCCATCGCGTCCAGGGTGGACTTCCACGTCGGATCGTCCGGCGTGATGAAACCGACCGTCGGCATGCGCAGCAACGACGAGTCGAGGACATCATCACCGTAGTGCTGCACGAAGGCCTGCTTCCGCGGGTCCCAGCCCCGGCTGAGTACCTGCGCGTAGATCCCGTCGCGCGCGTCCACCCAGCGACCGCCGGCCGCGGGACGGCCGTCCTCGTAGGCCATCCGCAGGGCACGGTCGAAGGCCACCCAGGACATCACGCGGCCGTAGGTGAAGTCCTTCCGGCCGCCGCGGGTCTCCCACAGCCCTTCTCCGGGCTGGTCCCAGTGGTCGACCAGCCAGTCGAGCAGAACGTGCAGCGCCTTCCAGCCCCCGTTGTCCAGATGCATGCCGTGGCGGTGCGCGAAGTAGATGCTGTCGAGCGCCTCACCGTAGATGTCCAGTTGCAGCTGGGTCGCCGCTCCGTTGCCGATGCGGACGGGGGCGGAGCCGCAGTACCCCTCCCAGTGTTCCAGGGTCTCCTCTACCAGGTCGGAGGTGCCGTCGACGCGGTACATGATCTTCAGAGGCCCAGTGCCGCTTCCTCGGCCCGCCGCCTCTTCCTTCACCCGGTCGTGCAGCCAGCCGATGAACGCGGACGCCTCCTCCTTGAAGCCCAGCCCCAGCAAGGCGTACACCGAGAACGACGCGTCACGGATCCAGGTGAACCGGTAGTCCCAGTTGCGCTCACCACCCAGTTGCTCCGGCAGACCCGTGGTGGGCGCGGCGACCAGGGCGCCGGTCGGCGCGTAGGTCATGAGCTTCAGCGTCACAGCGGAACGTTCCACCGCCTCCCGCCAACGACCCGAGTAGGTGGACTGACCGAGCCACGAGCGCCAGAAGCCGACCGTCTCGCCGAACAGCTGATCGAACTCCGCCAGGCGGACTTCGCGCGGCGGCCCGGCGGGGGACGACTCCATGACCAATCCGCGCTGCTGCCCCGCCTGCAGGGTCAGTCGGAAGCGGAGGTCGTTGTCACCCGAGAGGATGTCCAGCAGCCTTTCGTCCTGCGGCTCACGGACGCTGTGGATGGCGAGGTCCATGTCCTCCGAGGTGAACAGGGCCCCGTGCTCCGTGATGTGCAGCTTGTGCGGCTTGCGCCCGTAGTCGAAGCGCGGAGCGATCTCCCCTTCGAACGTCATACTGCCCCGCACACAGCGCAGCATGCGGACCAGACGGTGCCGGTCTGTCGCCGTCGTGCCGGTCACCGGCATGAAGTCGACCACCTCGCCGGCCCCGGCCTCGGTCATGAAACGCGTCACCAGAACGGCCGTGTCCGGGTGGTAGAGCTGTTTGGTGGTGTAGGTGTCCGCGGCCGGCCTGACGGTGAAATGGCCACCCTTCCGCCGGTCGAGCAGAGCGCCGAAGAGGCTGGGCGAATCGAAGCGCGGACAGCAGAACCAGTCGATCGTCGCATCGGTGGTCACGAGGGCCGCCGTCTGCAGATCACCGA
This sequence comes from Streptomyces sp. NPDC096079, assembly GCF_040303145.1. Taxonomy (NCBI): domain Bacteria; kingdom Bacillati; phylum Actinomycetota; class Actinomycetes; order Kitasatosporales; family Streptomycetaceae; genus Streptomyces; species Streptomyces sp. NPDC096079. The sequence continues at coordinate 35,676 of NZ_JBEOST010000006.1, read as the reverse complement.
TCAGGCCGTGGTTCTCGATCAGGGGATAGTCGTCCATACTGAGCCCCTTTCGGCGCCGTCGGACAACGATCGGGCACCGTTACACGGCAACCGAGGTGGACCAGGCACCATTCGGCCAGCTTAAGCCGACGGTGTCGTCCCGTCCTGGCGAGCGAGTCGCACCGGGCGATGACGGGAGCTCTGCCGCTGCGCCGCTCCGACAAGGCGCCGACGGTGCGGGCCCGATCGGGCCGGCCGCCCGACGCGGACCTTGGTCCGCCTGAATGACCAGCACTCCATCACCGCACCGAGGCGGTGAGCCCACCCGGTACGGCGGCCGCCGCGTGGTACCACGTCAGGAAGACGCCGGTGGACTGCCGCGATCCCTATGAATGTCGAGCCAAGGAGCTGATGCGCATGTCGGCCGACAGACCTGTCGGAGGACCGGGTGAGCCGGCGCCGGATTCCTTTGCCCTGGTCAGGACACGGGGTTACGTCGGGCTCCTGGTCATGGCGGCGGCGCTCGGAGTGCCGATCTCGGCAGCCGCGTACGGCTTCCTCGCCCTGGTCAACGAGCTCCAGCCGTGGACCTACACCGACCTGCCCAGGACGCTGGGCTTCCAGTCCACCCCTCCCTGGTGGCCCCTGCCGCTGCTCGCCGTCGCAGGCCTGCTGGTCGGAGCGAGCATCCGGTACCTTCCGGGAACCGCCGGCCACAAGCCCGCCGAAGGCTTGTCGACGACCGGCGCGCCGAAGCCGCGCGAGCTTCCCGGCATCTTCATCGCCGCCGTGGCCACGCTGGCCCTCGGTGCCGTACTCGGTCCCGAGGCACCGCTCATCGCCCTCGGCAGCGGCGCAGCCATCTGGCTCGTACGCCTGCTCAAGCCGGACCTGCCGGAGCAGGCCGGGGCCGTCGTCGGAGCCACCGGAAGCTTCGCCGCGGTGAGCACCCTGCTCGGGTCACCCATCACCGGGGCGTTCCTCCTCATGGAGGCTTCGGGAATCGGCGGGCCGATGCTCGGGGTCGTGCTGGTACCTGGCCTGCTCGCCGCCGGCATCGGCTCGCTCGTCTTCATCGGGCTGGACAGCTGGACCGGTCTCGGCACGTACTCGCTGGCGCTTCCGGAGGTCCCGCACGCCGACAGGCCCGATGTCGCCGAGTTCGGCTGGGCACTCGTCATCGGACTGGCGGCGGCCCTCGTCGGCACGGGCATCCGGCGGCTCGCCCTCCTGGCGCAGCCCCATGTCGAGCGGCGCCGGGTGACGGCCACCGTGTTGATGGGCCTGGCGGTCGCGGGGCTCGCCATCGCCTTCGCCGAAGGCACGGGGAAGGCCGCGACCGACGTGCTGTACTCGGGGCAGGCCGCCATGGGCCCGCTGCTCGCGAACAGCGCTGACTACTCCGTCGGTACGTTGACCCTGCTCGTCGCGTGCAAGGGGCTGGCGTACTGCGCCTCACTGAGCGCGTTCAGAGGAGGCCCGATCTTCCCGGCGATGTTCCTGGGGGCGACGGGCGGAATCGCGTTGTCCCACCTCCCTGGGCTGGAGCTCACCCCCGCGTTCGCGATGGGGATCGGAGGCATGTCGGTCACCATGCTCGGGCTCCCGCTGACCTCGGTGCTGTTGGCCACCCTGCTGCTGGGATCGCAGGGCCTCACCGTCATGCCACTCGTCATCGTCACGGTCGTGGTCGCCTATGTCGTGTCGAAAAGACTCAGCCCGCCACCAGCCGACGCGTCACAGGATCCGGCACGCAAGGAACCGATGACGAGGTGACCTGCCGTGACGTGTCGGTTGGCATGAGCGGGATCTGCTCCGGGACCTACCGTGGTTCTTGATCTCGGTTCCACCGGGAGTCAGGCTGCGGCGAGCGCCTGCTCGCGGTCCGACGTCGTGGCCTTGGGCGTCCTGTTCGGCAGCGAGAGCCGGAAGACCTTGCGCCACGCGGAGTACACCTGCTTGGGCAGCGGCCCGGTGACGTACTGCAGCTCGTACTTCTCGAACAGGGCGCGCACCTTCACCGCGACCTCGGCGTACCGGTTGCTCGGCAGGTCCGGGAAGAGGTGGTGCTCGATCTGGTGCGACAGGTTGCCGGTCATGAAGTGCATGGCCTTGCTGCCGCTGATGTTCGCCGAGCCCATCATCTGGCGCAGGTACCACTGGCCGCGCGTCTCGCCCTCGATCGACCGGCGCTCGAAGACCTGAACGCCCTCGGGGAAGTGCCCGCACATGATGACCGAGTGGGACCAGATGTTGCGGACCAGGTTCGCGGTGAACGTGGCGGCGAGCGTGGTGAGGAACGACGGGCCCGAGAGGAGCGGGTGGATCACGTAGTCCTTGAGCACCTGCTTGCGGATCTTGCGGCCCACGGCCCTGGCCCGCGCGCGGAACTCCGGGTTGTTGCGGCGGCGCTTGTGCAGATTCCTGCCGAGTTCAAGGTCGTAGGCGGCGATGCCGTACTCGAAGAAGCAGGCGTTGATGAAGTTCCACAGCGGCTGGCCGAGGTGGAACGGGCGCCATTTCTGGTCCTCGTCGACGCGCATGATGCCGTAGCCGAGGTCGTTGTCCTTGCCGATCACGTTGGTGTACGTGTGGTGCAGCTCGTTGTGCGAGTGCTTCCACTGATCCGCCGGCGATACGTGATCCCAGTCCCAGGTGGTGGAGTGGATCTTCGGGTCCCGCATCCAGTCCCACTGCCCGTGCAGGACGTTGTGGCCGATCTCCATGTTCTCCATGATCTTCGCCACGGACAGGCCGGCGGTGCCGATCAGCCACGCGGGCGGGAAGATCGAGAACAACAGGACGCCCCTGCTGACCAGCTCGAGTTTGCGCTGCGCCGAGATGACCTTGCGGATGTAGGCGGCGTCCTTCTCGCCACGGCCGGCGATCACCTCGTCGCGGATCGCATCCAGCTCGCGGCCGAGCTCCTCGATCTGCTCCGCGGTCAGGTGGGCGGTGGGGTCGATGGCGGTCAAGGTGCTCCTACCGTTCGATGTCGCAGGGGCCCGCCGCGGCGGACACGCAGGTCTGGATGAGGACGCCCGGCTCGGCTTCGGTGATCTCGCCGGTGCGCAGGTCGCGGACGGCGCCCGCCGTGAGCGGTGTGACGCAGCCGAAGCAGATGCCCATGCGGCACCCGGACGGCATGAGTACGCCGGCCTCCTCGCCGACTTCCAGCAACGGCGTGGCGCCGTCCGCGTCGACGGTCCTGCCGGAGGCACTGAACCTGACCTGGCCACCGTCGCCGCCGACGACAACGCCGGGGCGGAAACGTTCGGTGTGCAGGCGCTCCGGGACGCCGTGCTGCGTCCAGTGGTCCTCGGCGGCATCGAGCAGGCCTGCGGGCCCGCACGCCCAGGTCTCGCGCTCGGCCCAGTCGGGGACGAGTTCGCCCAGACGGGCGATGTCGAGCATGCCGTCCGTGTCGGTGTGCAGCTCGGTGAGACGCAGTTTCCTGTCCGCGACCAGGTCGTGCAGCTCGCTGCGGAAGATCACGTCGTGCGGCCGCGGTGCGGAGTGGACCATGACGACGTCGTCGAACTCGCTGTCGCGCAGCATGCCCATCACCGGCGTGATGCCGCTGCCGGCCGTCAGGTAGAGCACCTTGGCGGGCCTGGCCTCCGGCAACACGAAGTCACCGGTCGCCTGGTCGAGCTGGATCAGCGTGCCCGGTTCCGCCCTGCGGACCAGGTGGCTGCTGACCTTGCCGCCCGGGATCGCCTTCACGGTGATCGTGATCCGGCCGTCCGGACGGTTCGTCGGCGAGGTGACCGAGTAGGCACGCCACAGGCGCACCCCGTCGACGTCGACCCCGATCCGCACGTACTGACCGGCTGTGTGGCCGCGCCAGCCCCGTCCCGGCCTGATCACGATGGTCGCGGCGTCACCCGTCTCGGGGTGCACGGCCTCGATGCGCCCCCGCAGGTCGCCGCCCGCACGCAGCGGGCTCACCAGGTCCAGGTAGTCCGACGGCAGCAGCGGCGTCGTGACCATCTCCAGCAGTTTCCACGCCCCACTGCGGACGGCTGCACTCGTCATGACCCCAGCTTGATGCGCTTCGGGAGGTAAAGTCCTGTCCGCAGGACGTGAATCTGATCGGTCGAATTGTTCGCAGGGAACAAAAACGTGAGCCATGCAGTCCGGAGGGCCAGCGAACTGGTCCTGGATGAGACGACAGTCACCGCGCTTCGGGCCGCGCTGAGGACCACCGCCGACGAGGTCGTCCAGGCGATCATCGACGAGGTCCCGTCCTACGCGAACGCGCTTTCGGGCCGTATGGGCGTCACCATCCGCCGGGCCGTCCGCACCGCCCTGGGCCACTACCTCGACCTCGCGAGCGGAAACGCCACGGGCGGCGACGCCGGCGACGCGGCCTACGAACTGGGCCGAGGCGAGGTCCGCGACGGCCGTTCGATGGACGCCTTGCTCAGCGCCTACCGGGTCGGCGCCCGCGTGGCCTGGCGAGGCCTGGCCGCAGGAGCCGTACCCGCGGGTCTGCCCGCCGCGCAGGTGGCCAAGTTCGCCGAGCTGACCTTCGCCTACATCGACGAGCTCTCCGCCGCGAGCGCCGCGGGCCACGCCGACGAACTGGCCGCGCGGGGCCGGGCCCACGAGCGCCACCTGGAACAGCTGGCCCGTGACCTCCTCTCCGGCGCGAGCCCGGACGTGCTCCTTGCCGCTGCGGGGCGGGCCGCGTGGCAGCCGCCGGCTTCGCTGACCGCAGTCCTGCTGCCCGCCGCCCAGGCCCGGCCGGCGTACCGCGCGCTCGACCCGGGCACCCTCGTCCTCGACGATCTTCCGGACGCCTCCGGCGTGCTGCTCGTCCCCGATGCCGACCGGGCGCACCTCCTGAGGCAGCTGCCCGACCGCACCGCCGTGGTCGGCCCGGCCCGGCCGTGGACGCGTGCGTCCGCCTCGTACGCACGAGCCGTACGAGCGCGCTCCCTCTCCTGCGACATCCGCGACACTGAGGACCACCTGCCCGAGCTGGTACTGAGCGCCGACGCGGACGCGTTCGCCGACCTGCGTGTCCGAGCCCTCGCACCGTTGCGGACCTTGTCGGCCGCGACCGCGCGGCGGCTCGAGGAGACGTTGCGGGCGTGGCTGCTGCACCAGGGCAGGCGGGACGAGGTGGCGGCGACGTTGTTCGTCCACCCCCAGACCGTCCGGTACCGGATGTCGCAGCTGCGGGAGCTGTTTCCGGATCTCGGGTCGCCGCACCGGGTTCTCGAACTGACGCTGGCGGTCGGTCTCCGGGTGGGCTGACGCGGTCTCCGATCCACGACCTCGTCCCGGACCATTTCCGGACGAGCTCTCGCCGCCGGTCCGGGCAGCCGGGGCGGCCAGGCGCGCCAGTTCAGCTCCCGAACCACATCCAGCTCCTTGGGGCCGGTGGGGCGCCACAGGGTCGTCGTCGCTTGCCGGCAACGCGATCGGGCCCTCGGACCTGCTGGCCGGCAGCCATTCGGAGCTCGCCGCACGCGGTGCGCGCGGCCGGCTCGTCTCGGTCGGCACACAGGGTGATGGAGAACGCGTTGATTCGCGCGGCATCGGCCTGCTCGGTCCGGACGCAGGTCAGGGGCAGGGCGATGCCGACGATCTCGCCGAAACCGCTGCTCGTTCCGGCGGTGTGGGGTGATCACACCGGAATCCGCCGCGTTCTGCGCCGATGAGATGCGGACGCCGTCCCCTCCGGGCAGAGTGGGGAAGGACCTGTTCGTACCGAGGTGGTCCCCTGTGGTCCCGCGTACTGGAGACCGGGACGAAGCAAAGCGAGGATTGTCGTGACGTCGGAGTGATCGATGTTCCGCAGACGGCCGGCCGACACGAGCGAGGACCTTCTGGTCCGGCTCGGGTCGCTGACCGCCAGGGCGCGGGAGCTGGCCGAGACGCAGCGTTCCCGTGTCGAGCTCGCCGTGGCCCTGCAACGCGACATGCTGCCGTCGGAACTGCCCAGTATTCCGGGCGCCCGGCTGGCCGTCCGCTACGAGCCCGCCAACCACGGGCTCAACGTCGGCGGTGACTGGTACGACGCCTTCTCCCTGCCCGGCGGGCAGATCGGCATGTCCATCGGTGACGTGCAGGGACACAACATCGAGGCCGCCGCCTTCATGGGACAGGTCCGTGTGGCACTGCGCGCGCTGGCCTCCGTCACCGGAGACCCGGGAGAGCTGCTCGGTCGCACCAACGACCTGCTCATCTCTCTGGGCGCCGACCTCTTCGCCACCTGTACCTTCCTGCGGCTCGACCCCGCTGCCGGCACCCTGGATTGTGCCCGGGCCGGTCACATCCCCCACATCTGGGCCACCACCGACGGCCGCTCCGGCATCGACGACAGCGAGGGCGGGCCTCCACTCGGTGTGCTGCGCGGCGTCGACTACCCGGCCACGCGCCACCGGCTCACCTCCGACGGTGTCTTCGTCCTCCTGACCGACGGGGTGGTGGAGGGGCCCTCCCTCCACGTCGACGAGGGTCTGGACCGGGTGACGCGCCTCGCCGGGATCACCGCCGTCGCCGGGATGGACGTCGACGCGCTCGCCACCGCCGTCATGAAGCTGGCGGCCACGGTGGGGCACGAGGACGACGCGGCCGTCCTGGTCGTCGGCCATGACGGCGGTCCGGCCCGGACGACGGCCGAGGAGTGAGGGGCGGGGGCTCGCCTCGGGCCGGGTCGGTCCTCGGACCGGCCCGGGCCCGTGCCGGACGGCGGCGCCCGACACGCAGGGGCCTTGCCCGGTCGTAGCGGCCCGGCCGGTGTCTGATGGCTGACGTGTTGGATACTCGGCAGTACCGGTCCTCTACCGAGACGGCTCTGATGTCGCTGGCCGTGGCGGTGTGCTACTACGCGGCCGGACGGCTCGGCCTGATGGGACGCCTCGTCGTCGAAGGCGTGGTGGTCACCCCCATCTGGCCTCCCACTGGCGTCGCCGTCGCCGCCCTGCTGCTGCTCGGCGCGCGGGTCTGGCCCGGGATCGCCCTCGGCTCCTTCCTCGTCATCGCCTCCCTCACCACTCCGGGGCCCACCACCGTGGTCACCGTGGTCAGCAACACCGTCGCGCCACTGTGTGCCTTCCTCCTGTTGAGACTGGCCGGCTTCCGGCGCGACATGGCGCGGCTGCGGGACGGACTCTCCCTGGTCTTCCTCGGCGGTTTCGGCGCCATGATGATCAGCGCCACCGCGGGGGTCGGACTCCAGGTGGCGAAGAGCTCCCTGGACGAGAGCGAGTTCTGGCCCGTCTGGCTGGCCTGGTGGGTGGGCGACACGATGGGCGTGCTGCTCGTCGCCCCGCTCCTGCTCGTCCTCGCGGGGCCGCACGGACGGCTCCGGGCACGGCGGTGGAAGGAGGCGGTCTTTCTGGGGCTGGCGACCCTGGTCCTCATGCCGATGGCCGTGCTCAGCCCGATGAGCATGCTGTTCCTCGTCTTCCCCCTGCTGATCTGGGCGGCGCTCCGCTTCCAGCTCGCCGGAAGCATGCTGTGCGCGCTCTTCGCCTCCGTGCTCGCCACCTTCGAGGCGACTTCCGGACAGGGCGCGTTCCTCCACCTCACGGACGTCGAGATCATGGCCAAGCTCCAGGCGTTCAACGGTTCCGCCGCCCTGACCGCCCTGCTGCTCGCCTCCGTCATCACCGAGCAGCGTGCGACCCGCCGGTCGGTGCGCCGCGCCTGCGAGGAACTGGCGGAGGTCCTGGAGCACCTCGCGGCGGGCGAGCCCTCACCGGGTCCGTCCGGCGCCACCGAGAGCCGAGCGGCCCCACGCGGCGGGGACCGGAATCCGTGATCCAGGCGCCGGTGCAGGCGCGGGGGTCCGGCTACAGTAGGTGAGCCTGTCGAGTGGCCTGGCGAATCCGTGCAGAGAGGGGCAGCGGGGAATGAGTGCGGTGGAGAGCTGGTCCCGCGTCATGGAGCTCCTCCGGGAGTATGCTCCGGCCGATCACGCGGACCTGCCCGGCCCGGCCCCCGAGCGGACACTCGTGGCCGCCGAGGAGCGCATGGGTGTCCCCTTGCCCCAGGACCTGCGGGCGTGGCTGCTGCAGAACAACCTGGATCTGCCCGAGGACGAGGTGGACGACGACGTCGCCTGCTGCGGTTACGACGGGTTCCCGGACGAGGGCAGCTTCTTTCTGGGCATCCGGGCGATGGAGAAGCTCTACGCGAACCACCCCTTGTCCGGTGGGGACGAATGGCGCAAGGAGTGGATCCCGTTCCAGTCGGACCGTGACGGCTGGATGGGACAGTTCATCGACGCGAGGGACGGACGCATCGGCAGATGGTTCGTGGGTGCGCCCACGGTCACCGGCGAGTACGCGTCACTGGCTGACTACTTCGACACCGTGGCGGAGATGCTGACCAGGATCGGCGCGGGGGACTATCCGGTCTGTTCCGTTGCCGAAGGGCGACTTGTCTGGTCGTGAGGCTGCGAGGCCGCGAAACGGAAGTGCCCCCCGGAACCGAAGATCGGCCGGGGGGCACTGCTCATGATCCGGTTACGGAGTGGGCGCGGTGAATCCGTCGAGGTCGACCCAGTAGTCGTCGTCCTCCATCAGGCGCTGTTCCTTGACGAACCCGCCGAACGGCTGCATCGACTGGGTGTTCTGCCAGTTCGACATCGAGGACCGGCCGCAGAGCTCCTTCCACGTCGGTGCCGTGGCATCCGGGCGCAGGCGGAGCGTCATGGTGTCGTCCTGGTTGCGCTTGACATAGGTCTGTACGCATTCCGCCCCGCTGTAGCCGACGTGCGGGCTGGTGGTGCTGTGGAGGTTTCCGGCGCTCTGGTGGGCGTTGGCGAAGGCGAACTCGTCGCAGCTCTCCACGTCGGTACGCGGCTCGCCCGCGTCCAGGGTCCACAAGTCGCTGAACAGGCCGGTGCCCCGGTACTTCGTCCACTTTCTGCCGCAGATGACCTGACGGTTGCGGTACTGCTGCGTCTTGCCGGTGCCGTCGGCGGACAGCTTGTTGTCCAGGTAGGTGAGCGGCTGTCCACCGTTGCTGTTGCCCCACTTGACGTTGGTCTTGCGCCACATCATGTCGATGTGTGCCGCGGCCCCGGGGAACTTCTTGGAGTTCATGACATATGTCGGCTTGTAGCCGGAGAACACACAGCCGGTACCCGCGTTGACGACCTCCTTGTCGCAGCGGATGTTCAGCTTGGCGCTCTCGAATTCGGACGGATTCACGACCGAAGTGCTGTTGACCCTACCGCCGAGAGACAGGTACGGCATGATCGAGTTCTTGGTGGCGGCGCCACTGGGCGACCACTTGAACCGCGTGGTCACGGTCCGCCGGAGCGTGTCGCCCTTGGCGAAGGTCTTCGACCCGTTCCAGTCGACGCTGGTGACGTCGCAGTAACCTCGGCACTTGGCCGCGAAGTCGAAGGTGGCGGAGTTCACCGAACCGTCCATCGACTTCAGCCGGATTTCGGCGACCTGCGAGAACGCGTCGCTCTTCGGGTCGAGGTAGTACGTCATGTAGAGGTCGAAACTCGCGCTCCCCAGCGGGACGACCGGGACGGTGTTCGAGTACTCCGTCATCCCGTAGTCGCTGTGGATACAGGCGGTGGTGCGCTTGCGGGCGAGGTTGTGGTTGATCGTCGAGCACGTCGCGGTGGTCGTGGCGGCCATCGCCCTCGACGCCACCGTGGCGGTCTTCGCCGAGGAGCTGCGGGCCGCGGAGAAGGTGCCGTTGGTGATGTCCTCCTCCGGCTCGACCGGCGCAGGATCCGGAGCGGTCGGGTCGGCCTTCATACTGCCGGTCAGCGCCTGGCCTTCGTACGTGCCCGGGACGAACGCCACCGCGTCGAAGGCGATGTCCGCCGACCCGTCGCCGCCGTTGAAGTTGTCGAGCCTCACCTCGGGGATCTGGTCACCGAATTCGTAGGCACCCAGGTCCACCCACTTGTTGGCCTGGTTCGCCGTCTGCGAGATCGTCGCCTCCACTTCCCCTTCGGGGGTCTGCATCCGGTACACGGCGTTGGCGGTCTGCGCCCCGTGGTCGGGTATGTGCGCGAAGATCTTCGCCTGGCGCGTGGTGTTGGTCAGCGGAGCGTTCAGCTTCCACGTGCCGGTCACCTTCAGACGCTCGGCGGCGGCCGGGTCCGACTCGGGCGAGCGGGTGTGCGTGAACCAGAAGTGGTTTCCGTAGCCCGCACCGATCTGATGCGTGTCGATCTTCCCCGGATACGTGGTGACGGTGGTCGGGTTGTCCGTACCGTCGTTGGTGAGATCCATCTGGGTGTCCCACGGGACGTACGTGAAGTTGAACGTGCCGCTCGACTTCACCGCCCCGCATCCCCGCTTGGCGTCCACGCCGGCGGGTATGGTCCCGTCCGCCACGTCGTCGACCACCAGGGCGTTGGCGGGCAGAGCCGTGGTGGCGCAGTTCGGCGGGTAGGAGCCGGCATCCGGCTGCTCGCCGTAGGACGTCGAGAAGCGGTGCACGCCGTTGCCGCACTTGGCCCCCGTGGTGCAGTTCTTCCACTGCGCCTCGGTGACCGGCTGGTTCCACCAGCAGTGCAGCCAGTGCGGGTTGGTCTTGCTGTTGCCCGCGTCCAGGGTGCAGGCACCCTGGCCCTGGTCGTTGGAGTCGTTGTCGCCGATCTTGGCCGGGTTGCAGTTGTTCGACGCGTTGCAGAACAGGTCGATCGGAGGCTTGGCGCTCGCGCGGTCCGCGTTGCTGTTCCACCATGCGCCCTTGTAGCCCGCCTGGAAGTCACCGGGAGCGAACATCGCCGAGATCGGGCGCGCCGCCCAGCCGATCACCTTCTCCTCGTACGGCCAGTCCTGCGGGTGCGCGGCGTGGCTGTAGTCGTCCTTGGAGGTGTCGGTGGCGTGCTGCAGGAACGGCACCCGGTTGGCCTTCCACAGCGGGTTGGCCGGGTTGTTCGTCCAGCCCACGCCCGAGTGCCCCGCGGAGTCGGCGGTGTCGTAGAAGCCGGAGTTGTACGCCCAGAGGGCGAAGAACCAGTTCTCGATCCACTTGGGGTGGCCGCCGTTGATCTTCATGCCGGCGTTGTAGGTCTGGTTCCACTTCTCGGACAGGATGCGCACACCGGCGGCGACGTTCGCCGTGTAGTCGAGGGCGACGGCTTCCTGCGCGACCGTCGACAGAGCGGTCTCGCCCGGCTTGGTCTTGCCCGCCAGCCGCATTCCGTCGGTGGCCTGGGTGATGCCGTAACCGCAGTCGGCATCGGCCCAGTTGATGCGCCACGGGTCGAGCTGCTCGCCCGAGGCGGCGTAGTCGACGCCGTAGTAGTTGCCGATCAGCGAGTTGGCGGTGACACCGGGCACGGCGAAGCGGGTGGCCTGCCACATGTTGGATTCCTGCGCGGTGATGCCGAGCATCACCTGTGCGGGAATGTGCCACTTGTCGGTGACGGCCGGGTCCTCGTTGTCGAGCTTGCCGTTGGGGTCACCCGCGAGCACGGTCGGCGGGAACAGGCCCTGGGGCTGGTAGCCGCCGGCGATGCCGGTGTTCTTCCAGTTGCTGTCGCGGTAGAAGTTCAGCTCACCGACGACGGCCTGGTCCACGGCCCATTCGACCTGGCGCGGAGTGGGCTGGAACGCCTGCTTCTTCACGTCGTTGCGGGCCACCGCGCAGTAGCGTTCCCCGGTGCCTTCGCTCGGGTCGTCGGTCTGCGCGGTGAGGGCCTGGGTACGGACGCTCTGCGTGGACAGGCCGTCGGTGCTCTTCCTGCCCGTGTCCGGGCCGGACTCGACCGGGCCGCCGGTGGGCAGGGCGGGGGACAGGGCGTGCCCCTGTGCCTCGTCGCCCACGCGGTGCGCTCCGGGGCGCAGGTCGAGGGTGACGGACTTGCCCGAGTCCAGCATGCGCAGGGCCGTACGGGCGGAGCGCGGCTTGGCGGCGTCCTCCGGGTTGACCAGGGTGGTCTTCCCATCGGACCAGGTGGTGGTCAGGGCCGCCTGGGCGTGGCTGGAGATCGCCGCGCCCTTGGGGAGCCTGCCGGGGTTGTGCACCCGCTTGGGCAGGGCCTTGGACGTGGCGTCACCGGTGACGAACACCTCGCCGCGCGCCGAGCGGGTCAGGTCCCAGGCGTACAGCCCGCCGGAGGCGACGGTGACGGGCTCGGTCTTCCTGCCCTGCCTCACCTTCGTACGGTCCAGGTGCTTGGCCCAGGCGGCCGGCTTGACGGACGCCTTCTTCTCCAACTCGCGGTCGATGAAGGTGACGCCGCCGTCGGCGTCGGCGGTGATCTGGAACGGCACCGCGGTGGTGGACGCCAGGGTCTTCTCGGCCGTGCCGTTGATCCGCACCAGCTTGTTGCCGTGGGCGGCGACGATGCCCTCGCGGGTGGGGATCGCCGAGGTGACCTGACCGGCGAACGCGACCGGCTTCGACACCTTGCCGGTGGCCGCGTCGACGGTGATCAGACGGGTCTGCTGCTTGGCGTCGCCGTCATGGCTGAGCTGGGTGAACACCGCCTGATCGCCCTGGCCGCAGCCGGGCGAGAAGTAGGCGAGCGACGACTGGAACGGCAGCTTGGTGACCTTGCCCGAGGTCAGGTCGACCACCGCGGTGAAGGCACCGCGCACCATCAGCTCGGGCTTGTTGGTGAACATCCGCGGCGCGTACGAGACGGCCGCGTACTTGCCGGACTCGGTGACGCAGTGGTTGCCGATCCAGGTGTCCGAGGCGAAACCGTCCTCGAACAGACTGGCCACCGTGCGGAGTTGGTAGCCGTCCTTCTCCTTGCCCGCAAGGAGGTGGAAGCCGGTGCCGTCACCGGTCGTGGTGACGGCGGTGTCCGCGGACTTCTCGTAGCCCTTGCCGAGCAGAGCGGCGCGGTCCTTCGCGGGGATCGCGGAGGGCTTCGGGGGGAGCTTCTTCTGCTGCTGGGTGGTGTCGCTCCACCCTTGTGCCGCGCCCTTGGGGGGCTTTGGTGCCTCGGCCTGCGCGGGCAGGCTCAGCGGTATCGCCAGCGCGGTGGTCACCGCGAGGGTGACCGGCACGCGCAGACGAATGGATATCTGTCTCAACTCTGTTCCTTCTCTGGTTACTTGACTGCCTTCGCGGCCGCAAGGACCTCGCCCATGCGCTTCTTGACGGCGGCGAGCTGGTCCTTGTTCTCTTCGATCAGCCGCTTCTGGACGGCCGACTCCTCCTTGAACCAGACCGCGATCAGACGGGTCTGCTCCTTGCAGTCGATGTCGTCCAGCGCGAGCTCGATCGCGTTCTTGGTGGTGCCGTCGCCGTCGGCGTAGCCCTGCTCCATCGCCCGGTACGGATCGGCGGCCTTGCGGCCCTTCTCCTTCATGCAGGCCGACCAGCTCTTGAGGGCCTTCTCGACCGGCTTCGAGGGCCGGGACTCGGAGAGGCTTGTCGTGGCGAGCCCGGAGACGAAGCCCGCATCCCCCTCGTTCACCTTGAGCCGCCGCTTCGACCAGCCGGCGCAGCCGCCCTCGTGCAGCTTCTTTCCGTTGTGCTCGGCGCGCGCGGGCTCCGGGACCGTGCCGAACTGGCCGACGCTGCCCGTGCCGCCCTTGGGCGGGGCGGACTCGCGCTTCTTCCGCCCGGTCAGGACCTCCACCTCGATGCCCGAGAGCCCCCCCTCGACGGATTCGAGGCTCCGGGTCAGCTCCTTCGGCAGCCCGTACCCGTACTTCTGCGCCTGTGCGCGGTCGCTGAGGCCGTAACGCCGCTCGATCGAGACGGCGTTGCTGTAGGGCGGCGGGTTCGCGCCGGGACGCGGCAGGTCGACGGTCAGCCCGTACTCGGACATGCACCGCGTCTGCAGGGTGCGCAGCGCGGTGTCGACGACGACCTGGTCCGCGTAGGAGGGCAGGTAGGACTCAAGCGGCAGCTCCAGGCCCTTGACCAACCCGGAAGTGGGAACCTCCGCCGGCCAGTTGGCTCGATCGATCGGCGCCGTGTCCTTCGCCGAGCCGGAGGCCGATCCGGCGCCCGAGTCGGAGGCCGATCCGGACGAGGAACAGGCACCGAGCGAGATTGCCGCGAGCATGACAGTGGTGGCGACGGTCGTTCGCCTGAGGACGTGCATGGGTCTTCCTTCTCTCCGTGACGTGAGGTGGTCCACGTGCGTGGCGCAGGCCGGCCGCGCTCCTTGGGCTCAGCGGCGCAGCGCCTCAACCGGCTTGCTGCGGGAGGCTCTCCAAGCCCGATACAGACCGGGCGGCAGACCAGTCGCCAGGCCGATGGAGGGCGCGGTGGTCACCGTCATGGAAGGGACGACGGGCGTCCGGTCCCGGGCGATCGGTTCCGTGAGGAACCGAGTGGTGATGCGCCTTGCTCCTCGGGCCCCTCGGATCCGGCGGGGCCATGGCCCTGAAGTACTGGGGACGAGCGGGGTCCAAGACCGCCGGCACTACCCGCTGCTTTCCATCAGTTGGAAATACGAGTTCCACATACCCTGTGTGGTCTTTTGTAAAGTCCTCGGTGGTCAATTCCGTCGCGCTCAGGGCGCTGAAACGCTCGTCGATCCGCATGACCCATGACCGTGCGGGACGCTGCCGCATGCCGGTACTCGACTCCGCCAGATTGTTCGTTCGCCCTACTGAACCACTGCCAGATCGTGCGTAGCGACAAGAACGGTCATGCCGGCCCCGTGCGAAACGGGCAGCACCTCCACGACGGGGGGCGGAAGTTGAGGTATCGAGAGTGCCGGTTGGTTCATCGCGCGGAAGCAGAGGTGGGAACCCAACCATCGCGCGGGGTCCCCCTCCTCGTCAGATGAACAGGTACCGCCCGAATGGGGTCAACCCCAAAGACAGGAAGACGGCTTCCTTTGATTTCACCCAAGCCGAGGGGATCGTTCGCATCCGAGCGATAGCTGCACGCCGAGCGTCAACACTCGCATGAGTTGCGATACAGGCCGCACGAGCCCCCCGGACCTGCTGAATTCCATGTGGATCCACCCTACACTCCGGGGCGGCCAATTCAAGATCCATAAAGCTGACCTGTCGTGCGATCAGGGGGCATACGGGATAACTACCGTTCTCCGGCGTCGCTTTGACGGATCCTCAGTTGCGGAATACTCGCGCAATTCCGGGCTGTCCTTGCCGAAGCAGGGCACCGCTGCGCCATCCCGACTTGTCGTCGCAGTCCGGTGCAGATTGCCCATATCGAGCCATGGGCGAAGGTTCGGATGCGCGAGTTTCGTCGCTCGGTATCCCTGTGCGGCTACTGCCATGAGGAAGTGCGACTTGTACTGCCTGAGCAACTTTCTGTCGATCGATCTCCGGTGCCTCATTCACGACCGGATGATCGAGGAGGTAATGCAGCACGGCGATGACTGCGGCAGAGGGATTCTTGCCGGTGACGAGACCATTCGATGTGCGAGGCCGGCCCGCGTGGGACGCGAACGACGCCCCCGTGCGGATCCGTTCGGAATGAGGAAGGGGCCATCCCGACCCTGCTCGGCGGCTTCGTTCCCGGTGTTGGCCACATCGGGGGCCTGCGGCCGTCTGGAACGGGTGCGAGCGTCGACCGGGCCCGGGAGTTCCGGGTCGGGTCGACGCTCGCGCCGGTCGTGCGGTCACACGCGTCGTGGGTCAGCGGCGCAGCTTCAGGCGGTGTACCCCGCCGTCGACCGCGCCGACGTAGAGCGTGCGGCCGTCGGGGGCGGCGGCCAGCTTGGTGGTGTCGGTGTTCTGCAGGCCGCTCGAAATGTTCTCCCAGGTGAGGCCGTTGTCGGTGCTGCGCAGTACGCCCCGGCCGCCCTGGACGAGTCCGGACGCGGTCGAGCCGGCGGTGGCCGCGTAGAGCGCTCCGTTCACTCGCAGCAGGTCCGAGACGTGGACCGCGAGCGGGCCGGTGTCGGCGGTGCGGAACGTCCTGCCGTCGTCGGTGCTGACCCGGACGGACGAGCCACCGACGACCAGGCGTCGGCCGTCCCTCACGATCGCGGAGACGGGGCCCTCGGCGACCTTGGTCTTGGTGATGCCGCCGTCGTCCGAACGGTAGAGGCCCGAGGCGTTGCCGAGCCAGAGGCGCCGCGGGTCGCGCGGGTCACCCGCCATGGCGTCGAAGGACCTCTCGTGGAAGAGGTTCTTCCACGTCCTGCCGCCGTCGGACGTCGAGAACAGCCCGTGGCCGAAGATGCTCCTGAAGCTGATCGCCACCCGGTTCGGGTCGGCCGGATGCACCAGGATCGAGGTCGGGATCTCCGACGACGTGCCCTTCACCTGCCAGGTCCGGCCGGCGTCACCGCTGCGGGAGACCTCGAAGAGACCGGTCGCGGTGCGCCGCACCTGCCACACCACCGTGGAGTCCTTCGGCGAGACGGCGATGTGCGAGGTGAGACGACCGGTCATGCCCTCCGCCCCGCTCTGACCCCACTCGGGGCCCGCGACGGGAATCGCGGTGCGGTAGGTGCCGCTCACCGTTCCGGCGAGCAGCCGGTCGCCGCTGGCCGCGAGGGCGTACGTGGTCAGGCCCTGGACGCCGATCCTCCGGTATCCGGTGCCGTCGGCGGAGCCGCGGTACAGACCGTCCTGTTCGCTGGACACGGTCACCGAGCCGTCGGCCCAGCGGTCGTAGTCCATCGCGATGGCGGCCTTCGAGGGGGCGGGCACGGGCTTCCAGGTCCTGCCGTGGTCGTGGCTCACCTGTCCGGCGCCGAACAGCGCGCGCAGGTACAGGTCGCCGCCGGAGGCGGACAGTCCGTTGCCGCCCTCCGGCAGGGGCAGCAGGGTGGACCAGGTGCGGCCCTTGTCGTAGGAGCCGCGGACGCCCGTACCGGGGACGTAGGCCGCCACCACGGTGGAGTCGGCGGCCAGGCCGCGGACGGTGTTCACGGGCTCGTCGAGGACGAGCTGCGCCCTTCCCGGGTCGCCCTTGCCGACGCCGTCGATCCGCCAGACGCTGTCGAAGGTCGCCAGGTACAGGGTGTCGCCGACGAGGGTCGCGTCGCGGACGTCACCGGTCACGCCGATGGGGTACGCCGCCCAGCTGTCGCCCGCGTCCGTGCTGACCAGCATCGTGCCGTCGATGATCGCGGCGAGGGTACGGGTCTGCTCGTCCGCGACGAACTCGTCGATGTGCGCGTCGGGGACGTCGAGCTTGCGCCAGCTGCGGCCGTTGTCGTCGGTACGCAGGATCGTGCCGCGGCGGGTGGGGTCGGCGGCCGTGTTCACGGCGTACCACCAGCGATCGGGGCGGCGGGCGTCGATGACGACCGCTCCGGTGCCGTTGCCGTCGGCGATCGGCAGCCTGCCCACCTGGCGCCAGTGGGCGCCGCCGTCGGTGGTCAGCCAGGGGGCCGCCTTCCGGAACTGGGTCACGACGGCCTGCTTCGGCCGGCCGGGCGAGAGCGCGACGTGACCGGCCTCGCTGTTCGGGCCGATGGGCTCCCAGCGGTCGCCGCGGCTGCCGGCGGGGGTGACCTCGAAGGCACCGGTTCCGGTGATCCGCCGGCCGTCGGTGGTGGTGGCCCGCACGGCCAGCCGGTAGGCGCCGGAGGCCCTCCCGGTCACGTCGGCCTGGTAGTAGCCGGCGCCGTTCATGGTGGTGGGCAGCGTGAAGGCCTTGCCGTGCGGCGGCGTGACCCTGATCTCCGGCGGCGCGTTCAGGGCTGCCGGGGCGGCGATGTGCACGGTGGAGCGGCCGTCGCTCGGGTCGGGGGACGCCTGGACGACCAGGTGCCGGACGACGAGCAGGTAGGGCACCCGGAGGGCAGGGCCTCGCGCGGGGGTGGCCGTGATCCGGCCGCTGATCTCCGTATCGGTGGCCGGGCGGTCGGCGCGCAGGGTGACCTCGACGGTTGCGGACCCGCCGGCGGGGACGGTCACCCGGGGCGGGGACACGGTGGTGGGCCCGGTACTGCCGAGGGTGACGGTCAGTGGCTTTCCGCCGGGGTTGGACAGGCGCACCTTCGCGGTGCCGCCGACGATCCGGTCCGCCAGGTCGGCGAGGCCGAACGACACGCTCGTCGGAGAGGCGGTGAGGGTGGCCGACGCCGCGGCGGCCACGTCGAGCCGTCCGTTGCCCTGCACGGTGGGGCCGGTGCCGGCGAGCTCCTTCGCGGTGCCGACGAGCGCGGACCTGATCCCGTCGGGGTCCTGGTCGGGACGGAGTTGGCGCAGCAGGGCGGCGGCTCCGGCGACGTGCGGGCTCGCCATCGAGGTGCCCGACATGCGGTAGACACCGGGTGCGTACATCGACGTGGGGATCGCGGAGCGGATCTCCACGCCGGGTGCGACCAGGTCGGGTTTGAGTCCGAAGCCGGTACCGGGTCCGCGCGACGAGAAGGAGGCGATCTCGTCGGTGGAGTCGGTGCCGCGCAGGGTGACGGACACCTTTCCGGCGGCCAGTTCACGGCTCAGCTGGGTGTACTGGGTCGCGTCGATGCCCATGACGACCAGGCTGTCCATGCGCAGCGAGTCGCCGGAGGCGGCGGTGCGGGTGAGGTCGGGGCGGGCGGGGGTCTCCCGGGCCCCGACGGTTCCCCGGCTGGCGGTGAACACGGGTCCGTCCTGGACCGGGAGGCCGCCGAGCACGGCGAGCGCGCCGCGTTCCTCGGCTTCGCGTGCCCAGTCGATGTCGCTCTGGCTCAGGACGTCCGTACTGGGGGCGACGAGCATGTCGGCCCGAAGGATCTTGCCCCGTACGTCCCCGACCCGCTTCCAGTCCTCTGCGGTGCCCGCGCCGACGTCCACGAGTGGCGCGGTGACCGGCTTCGGGGGCGGATTCGCGGACAGGACGCCCCGGTACGTCTGGATCAGTTCGGGCTCCTTGCCCGCCAGGTACGCGCTGGGGACCCGCAGCCCGCTGGTGGAGGCGCCGACCGCGATGACGCCGTCGGCCGCAGCCGGTGTGCCGACGGTGCCGCTGCCGGGTCCTTCGTTGCCCGCCGCCGCGACGACGACCACTCCGGCCCGCACGGCGGCGGTCGCCGCGCGGCCCAGGGGGTCGGTGCCGTCACCGGGGCCGCCCAGGCTCATGTTGATGACGTCGGCCCGGTGGGGGTTGCCCGGATCGGCCGCGGCCTCGATGCCGGCGATGATGTCGGAGGTGTAGCCGCTGCCGTCGGCGCCGGTGACCTTGTAGGCGAGCAGGCGGGCGTCGGGCGCCATGCCGGTGACGCCGCCCTCCTTGGCCGCCCTGCCCGCGATGATGCCGGCGACGTGGGTGCCGTGGCCGTTGTCGTCCATCGGGTCGTCGTCGCCATTGGCGAAGTCGAAGCCGCCGACGACCTTGTGCCCCTCGCCGAAGCCGCCGCCCAGGTCGGGGTGGCCGTAGTCCACACCGCTGTCCAGGACCGCCACGACAGTGCCCTTGCCGGTGGCCTTCACCCCGGCCGGGTCCTCGCGCTTCCAGACCTCGGGCGCGCCGGTCAGCGGGACGCTGACGTCCGTGCGCACCTGGATCCGGGTGTCGGGCCGGACGGCGACGACGCCCGGGAGCGCGGCCAGCCGCGCCCTCTCGGAGGCGGGAACCGTCATCGCCACGGCGTTGACGAGCAGACCGAGTCGGCGAGGTGCGGCCGGGTGCAGCCCTGCTTGCCGTACGGCCCCGACGAAGGCGTCCTGCCGTGCCGCCAGGGCCCGTCGGGCCTCGCCGACGGCGGAGGTGGTGCCGGCGGTCAGAGAGGTGAGCGAGCCGCCGGGGGCGGCAGCCACGGCGGCGTCTCCGGACAGCTCGACGATGACCCGCTGGTTCGGGTCGGACGACTTCGCGGTCGCGGTGCCGGGTGTCGCGGTGAGCGTCCCGGCCAGCGCGACGGTGGTGACCGTCGCGGCCACCAGGCGTCGGCTTCTTCTTGGGTTCTTGGCCATGGGGAGAAGTCCTAGCGCCGAAGTCACGCTCCGTACAGCGGATCTTGATGGCCCATTGCTGCACCTGGCACAGGTGGGCCAGGATCCGCATATGACGAACGAGCTCACCGCGGCAGGCATCGATCCGTTCGACGAGAGCGTCTACCGAGCCGTGTTGACCCGGCGTACGGCGGCCCCGGCGGAGCTCGCCGCCGACCTCGGCTGCTCCCCCCTCCGTGCCGCCAGGGCCCTGGACCGGCTGCACGACCACGGCCTGGTCGGACGGCTCGCCGGGGCCCGCCGCCGGTACGCGGCGATCGAGCCGGGAGCCGCGGTCGAGTCCCTGGTACGCAACAGGACAGCGGAGTTGGAGCGGGTCCGTTCGGCGGCGGACGAGCTGTCCCGTCTCTTCGCGGCGGCACAGGCCGGCACCGCGGGAGAGGAGGAAGTGGAGATCACCACCGGTCGCGAGGCGCTCGGCCGTTGGTTCGTCCGCCTCCAGCAGGAGGCGCGCGAGGACGTCATGACGCTGGACCGGCCACCGTACGCGCTGACCACCTCCAACCCGGTGGAGAGCACGGCGTTGGGGCGCGGTGTGCGCTACCGCGCGGTCTACGCCCCCGAGGCGCTGGAGTGGCCGGGGGTGCTCGAGGACATCCGCGGGCTCGTACGCCGCGGCGAGCAGGCCCGGGTGATGCCGGGACTGCGGATCAAACTGGCCATCGCGGACCGTCGGCTGGCGCTGATGCCGCTCTCTCTGGACCTCGACGGCGTGCGCGCGGCGGTCATCCGGCCGTCCACCCTGCTGGACGCCCTCACCGACTACTGGGAGCTGTGCTGGAAGCAGGCCCTGCCGCTCGACGCCCCCGCGGAGGACCCGCTCGACGAGGAGGATCGCCTGGTGCTCACCCTGCTGGTCAGCGGTCTCAAGGACGAGGCCATAGCCCGGCAGCTCGGCTGGTCGATCCGCACCATGCGTCGGCGCATGAGCCGCCTCCACGACCTTCTGGGCGCGGTGAACCGCTTCCAGGCCGGTGTCGTCGCGGCCCGCCGGGGCTGGATCTGACGTGCTGTGAGCGGTGGGTGGGCGCCGCGGCGGAACGCCTCACGTCCGCCGTCTGCCGGACCCGGCTCCCGGGCCGGCCCCCGGGGCCACGTGGAAGCGTGAGGCGTCCGGGAGGGGGCGGCGGTCGTGGGGTTCCAGCATGTCCCTGCGCTCGAACCATTCGGTCAGGCGGGTGCGGGCCTGTTCGTCGCGCCTGCGGAAGCGGTCGTCCGTACGGTCGGTCTCCGCGGGGGAGATCTCGCGGAGCAGCACGCGGATCGGCGCCGTCTCGTCCTCCGACAGGTGCAGGGCCAGGACGGAGAAGGCCGTGCCCGGAGGGAACACCACCTCCGGTTCGTCGTCCGTGCCGAGGAAGACGGACGTGCGGCGGCCGGTGGTGGACCAGATCCCGAACTCCACCGCGCCCTGCAGTTCCGCGTCGCACGCCGGGACGGCCGCGACCGCCGCGGGCTCGACGAGGACCGAGCCCTGCGCGTACCGGTCCAGCGGCACTTCCTCCGCCGGGGCCGCGAGCATGACGGCCCCGTAGTGTCCCGGCAGGCGGCGCAGGCCCGAGTCCAGGCAGCGCAGCAGCGGGGTGTAGGGGACGGTCCCGGCCGCTCTCGCCGCCTCGGCCAGTCCCGAGCGGGACCCCAGGTCGGGGGCGTCGGCCTGGTACAGGGCGATGGCCACCAGGTCCGCTTTGAGGCCGTCCTGTGCGAGGGAGCGCAGGGACGGCAGCCGGGAGGCCAGCAGCTCCGCCTTGCTGGCGAGGATGTGGTACTTCTCGCCCAGCAGGTCTCGGAGGGCCGCCCGGTCGTCCGGGCCGCTGCGGCCGCCTGGTGCGGGCGGCATGGTGGAGGGCCCCGGCGCCTGGGTGGCCGGTGCCGGCTCTGCTTCCTGTTCCGGTGCCTGCTCCGGTGCCTGCTCTTGTGCCTGCTCTTGTGCCCGTTCCGATGCCTGCTCCTGCTCCTGCTCCTGCTCCTGCTCCTGCTCCTGCTCCTGATGAGGTGAGCTCAAGGAGGTGGATCCCAGCCAGTGCAGGTCCAGTTCCTCCGCCCAGGAGCGTGCCCGGCCCTCGTCCGGCGTGGCGCCGTGGAACAGCAGGCCGTACGGTTCCGTCGCCCCCAGGTCGGGAAGCGTGGCCAGGACGCCGGGCAGGACGTGCAGGAGCTCGGGCGGCAAGGGGTGTTCGCCGTCGCCCACGATCAGGGCCGGGCGGGACGGGTCGGGGCACCTCGTGCGCGGTGCGGCGTCCGGCCGTGGATCCGCAGGACGCAGCCACAGGCCCGCCGGGACGAGTTCGACGGCCCAGCCCTCCGGGTCCGTGCACGCGTACACGGCCGGTGCCTTCGCCTCCGGTCCGGACGGCCGCAGCCACGCGGACGGCACCACGCGGTGGTGAGCGGGCGAGGCGGCGAGTTCGAGCAGGAGGGGTTGCCAGGTGGGCGCGCCCCGTCCGTCGAGGAACGTGGTGGCGTGGTCGTCGGCCGTCCGTACGGGCAGGCCGATCGCGGCCCGTACCGTGCGGTCGAGGTCGTCCGCGAGAGCCACCGCCATGGCGACGAGGTCGGACGGATCGGCCCATGGCGCGGCCAGCAGGAGGTGCCGGGCGTCCGCTGCCGCCTCCGGCACCCGGGCCAGGAGTTCGGCGGTGGGCAACGCGGGGCGGGCAGGTGATCCGACGCCCAGGAGGTAGGTGTCCGGGGTGACTCCGATCAGCGGCCCGACCGCCTCGGGCAGTGCTCCGAGCCAGGTTCCGCCCGGAACCGCACGGGCGCCCTCCTCCTGTTCCTCCGACGTCGCAGGGCCGAAGCGGTGCGCGCCGCCCTGGGACACCGCCACCACGGGGACGGGAGGGGAAGGGGGCGGAAGCAGCTCGTCCGCGGCCTCTGGTTCCGTGGTCGCCGCCGCCTCCGGGGGCCAGCCCGGGCCCAGTTCGTACGGCTCCTCCCCCGGTTCCGCCAACCACCAGGTGCCCGGTTCCGCGAGGCGCAGGGTGCCGTCCGGCTCGACGCTGGCCACACCGTCCGGGGCGATCACCGGGAAGTCCGCCGCCGTGGCCACCGCGCGTACGGGGCGGGCGCCATCGGGGCCCGGGGCGGCGAGGCCCGAGGCGGCGAGCAGGAGGCGGGACGCGCCGCGTTCCCGGGCGAGCAGTACCAGATCGGGCAGGGTGTGGCGGAGGAACGGGGCCGCGTCCGGGGCGGCGGCCAGCACCAGGAGCGTGCCGGACAGCGGGGGCAGTCCGTCCAGAACGGGGGCCAGGGCGGCTGCGGTCTCCGGGGAGGAGATCACCAGATGCGGGCCGACGGTGTGGGTGCCCGTCCCGGAGGCGGGGGCGGAGTCGGGACTGGTCATCCGGAGTGTCCGTTCTGCGGGGTCCGGCCGTCGGTGTCGAGCAGCGGGGTCTGGAGCTGCACCGTGCGGCGGCGGGTGATGTGCTGCGCGCGTCCGGCGGGCAGCACCTTCGGCTTCGTGCCACCGAAGAGGTGGCCCTCGGTGGTCGGGCAGGAGAGCAGGACGGCCGGGGTGTTGACGTCCTGGAGCCTGCGCAGGAGCGGGTCGGACAGGCCGCGGCCGGCACCGTTGGCGGAGCGGGCGATGATGATGTGGAGGCCGATCTCCGCGCCCTGGGCGAGGTTGTCGAGGACGGCGGCGAAGGGATGGGAGGCCATCGAGCCGTTGACGAGGTCGTAGTCGTCGACGAGGACGAAGAGCTCGGGTCCGGTCCACCAGTCGCGCCGCCGCAGCTGATCCGGGGTGATGTCGGCGGCCGGAATGCGGTTGGCGATGGCCTTGCCCGCGCCGGTGATCATCTGGCGCAGCGGGTCGACGGAGACGGCGTAGCCGAGACGGTATTCCTCGGGCACGGTCTCGTACATCTCGCGCCGGAAGTCGACCAGCATCAGGCGGCCCTGGTCGGGGGTGTAGGCGCGCATGATCTGGGTGGCGATGTGCTTGAGCAGGTTGGTCTTGCCGGTCTCGCTGTCGCCGACGACGATCAGGTGCGGGTCGCGGGAGAAGTCGTGCCACAGCGGCTGGACCTCGGTGTCCTCCAGGCCGAGCGGGATCCGCAGGGAGCCGTGGGGCTCGGGGAGGTCGGCGGCGTCGAGGACGAGCGGGAGCATCCGGACCTCGGGGGCGCGGGGGCCGGTCCAGTGGTCGGCGACGACGTCGACCAGGTCGGCGACGCCCTCGCCGAGGTCGTGGGCGGTGCCGATGCCGTCCATGCGGGGCAGCGCGCACAGGAAGTGCATCTGGTCGGCGGTGAGGCCGCGGCCGGGGATCTTGGGGACCTTGGCCGCCGCCCGCATGTGGACGACGGAGTCGACGGGGTCGCCCAGGCGCAGCTCGAAACGGGTCTGGAGCTGGTCGCGGAGGGCGCCGGTGACCTCACCCCAGCGGGTGGTGCCGATGAGGAGGTGGACGCCGTAGTTGAGGCCGCGCTGGGAGATGAGGGTGAGGGGCTGGACCAGGTCCATGAACTCCTGGCGCAGGGTGTTCCAGCCGTCGACGACCAGGAACACGTCGCCGTGCGGGTCGTCGGGGAGTTCGCCGGCGGCCTTCTTGCGGCGGAAGGCGGCGACGGATTCGATGCCGAGCTCGGCGAAGTACTTCTCGCGGCGGGTGATGACCGCGTTGATCTCGGCGACGGTGCGCAGGACCCGGTCGGGGTCGTGCCGGCCGGTGACACCGCCGACGTGCGGCAGACCGCGCAGGCTCGACAGGGCGCCACCGCCGAAGTCCAGGCAGTAGAACTGCACTTCGGCGGGGGTGTGGGTGAGGGCGAGCGATGTCATCAAGGTGCGGATGAGGGTGGACTTGCCGGACTGCGGGGCGCCGGCGATGCCGATGTGGCCGTCGGCGCCGCCCAGGTCGGCCACGAGCAGGTCGCGGACCTGCTGGAAGGGCTTGTCGACGACACCGACGGGGACCTTGAGGGTGCCGCGGACCTCGCCCTCGGCGGTGAAGCCGTGCTCGGGGTCGGGACCGATCGGGGGCAGCAGTTCGTCCAGGGTGGGCGGCACGTCGAGCGGTGGCAGCCACACCTGGTAGGCGGGGGGACCGGCGTCGACCAGGCGTTCGGCGGCGATGTCGAGGAGGGTGCCGGACTCCTCGGCGGCCGTCTCCTCCTGCGGATCGGGGGCGGCGGGCAGCACGTGCGGGGCCACGTACTCGGTGCCGAGAGCGACGACCTGGCTCTCGATGACCGAACGGTGGGCGTCGGGACGTCGCTTGGGCCGGTAGGTGCCGGAGACGTAGGCGGCCTTGAAGCGGCTGAGGGTGGAGATGTCGCTGCGCAGGTAGCCGTTTCCGGGCTGGGAGGGCAGCTGGTAGGCGTCGGGGACGCCCAGGACGCCGCGGGACTCCATGGCGGAGAAGGTGCGCAGGCCGATCCGGTACGACAGGTGGGACTCCAACTGGTGCACGCGGCCCTCGTCGAGGCGCTGGGAGGCGAGCAGCAGGTGGACGCCGAGGGAACGGCCGAGGCGGCCGATCATGACGAAGAGTTCCATGAAGTCGCGGTGGGCGGCGAGCAGTTCGGAGAACTCGTCGACGACGACGAAGAGGGTGGGCAGCGGGTCGAGCGGGGTGCCGGCGGCGCGGGCGGTCTCGTACTCCAGGAGGGAGGCGTAGTTCCCGGCGGCGCGCAGGAGCTCCTGGCGGCGGATCATCTCGCCGTGCAGGGCGTCGCGCATGCGGTCGACGAGGTCGGCCTCGTCGGCGAGGTTGGTGATGACGGCCGAGGTGTGGGGCAGGCCGTCCAGGCCGAGGAAGGTGGCGCCGCCCTTGAAGTCGACGAGGACGAAGTTGAGGATCTCCGAGGAGTGGGTGAGGGCCAGGGCGAGGACGAGGGTGCGCAGCAGTTCGGACTTGCCCGAGCCGGTGGCGCCGATGAGCATGCCGTGCGGGCCCATGCCGCCCTGGGCGGACTCCTTGATGTCCAGGTCGATGGGGGTGCCGTCGGGGCCGAGGCCGAGCGGGACGCGGAGCTTGTTGGACTGGTTGCGCCGCGCCCACTGCTCCTTGACGTCGAAACGGTGCAGGTCGGGGATGCCGAGGAGGCCGGCCAGGTCGAAGTCGGTCTCCAGGGGCTCGCCCGCGTCGAAGCTGTCGCCGAGGCGGTACGGGGCCATGGCGGCGGCCAGCCGGACGGCGGCGGCGGGGGTCAGGGCGTCGGGGACGCCGAGCGGGGTGACCTGGTCCTTGCGGTTGCGGTCGGCGCCGACCATCTCCAGGGCGCCGGGGGTGCCGGGGGCGCCGGTGATCCGCAGCCGGAGGGTGAGGCGCCCGTGCTTCCACTCCAGGGTGGAGCCGACGTCGACGACGGTGGCGTTGCGGTAGCCGCCGAGCGCGGCCCGGTGGGGGGCGGTGAGGACGGCGCCGTCGAGGACGACGACGGTGTAGGGCTCGTCGCGGCTGGGGGTGGCGTCGGGCTCGTACGGGGGCCGGGCGCCGAACTCCTCGCCGAGGAGCTGCTCCAGTTCGCCGATGCTGCCGGCGACGAGCCGCAGCGGTCCGGCGCCGTCCGTCTCGTGGGGGTGCAGGGCGTGCGGGAGCCACTTGGTCCACTCCCACCGGGCGCGCCGGTCGGGGGCGACGACGGCGACGCGCAGTTCGTCGGGTGCGTGGAAGGTGGCCAGCTGGGCGAGGATCGCGCGGACCAGGGCGCGGGCCCGGTCGTCCTCCGGTTCCCCACCCGTCCCGGGCTCGGCGGTGCCGGTCTCGGGGTCGGTGTCCCCGGTGCGGATCAGGACGTGGGCGAAGCCGCGCAGGTGGATGGCGACGGGCTGGTCGGCGATGGAGCCGTACGCGTGGATGAAGCGGCGCAGCGCGTGGGCGCTGAGCGGTTCGAGGTCCTCGACCGGCTTGGTGGCGAGGGGGGCGAGGCGGACGGCGAGCCTCTGGGAGCCCAGCGCGATCCGCACGTCGCTGAAGTCGGGGTGGGAGGAGCGGCGTTCCCACAGGCGCGAGGTCCGCACCAGGAAGGGCAGTTCGGCCGGGGCGGGGTGGCGCCAGGCGAGGGCCTCCTGCTGGCGGAGGATCTCCTTGCGCACCTGCCGCCGCATCTGTGCGAGATAGCGCAGGTAGTCGCGGCGCTCGCCGGTGAGTTCCTGCTTGCGGTCGGCGTTGCCGCGCATGATCTGGGTGACGATCATGCCGATGGCGGACACGGCCATGGTGCCCATGGCGATGTACGTCATCATGCCCCCGTTGGGGCGCAGGAAGATGAAGACCATGGAAAGCGAGGACAGCGCCATCGGCACCATCGTGATGATGCTTCCCACGCCGCTCTGCTTCTCGGGCAGGCCGGGCGGCTCCTGGAGCTGGATCTCTCCGTCGGGCATCTCGGGGCCCGGCCGCCGCGGCGGGCGGTTGACTTGCACCACGCTCAACGAACAACGCTCCTCACGCCTGGCGCACGCCGGGCGGCCGACTTCGTGCGGTTTCCTCGTCAGTCGGGAACGGACGGGGGGTGCGGGGCGGTTCAACCCGGGCCGTACGGCGCCGCCGGGTGAACGCCGGATGAACCCCGACGGCGAGGAGGCCCGTTGACCACTGCGACGGAGAGGGAGCGGAGGATCAGAGAAGAGCGTGCGCGCGTACGGAAGCATTCCGGGCCGCCCGGAGCGCCGGTCCGGCCGGTCGCCCGGGTGGGCGAGGCGGTGCGCGTACGCCCGCCGGGGCGGTGTCGGGAGGAGAGCAGTGCGCGGGGACGTTGAAGGCACCGGGACCGGGGACGAGGTCCAGGAGGACACCGGGGACGGGTTCGCGACCGGGATCGGCGAGGCGTACGAGGCGGGGGCGCTCCCCCGCGCGTGGCTGCCGGACGTCGGCCCGGAGGACGAGGACCCGCTCGGCGGGACCGTGACCGGTCTCGACGTGCCGGAGGCCACCGCGGCCGAGGTGACGGGCGCGCTCGTCCGGCTGCTCGGCGCCACGGCCCCGGTCGGGTCGCCGGATCCGGAGGCCCTGCTGATCGCGCGCGTGTTCGTGGTCGACGAGCATCCGTCGGCGGCCCGCTGGACCGAGGGCGAGCGGCGGTCGGTGGCCGGGCTGGCCGCGGCCCTGGTGGCCCACCGCGGCGAGGAGGGCGTCGAGGCGCTCGTACGGGAGCTGCGGGGCACGGCGCGCGGGGACGGCTGAGCCCCGCCGTCCCCCTCGCCCGGGAGGAGCTGAACCCGGCGGCGCGGTGTTTCCGTTCCTCTGTCCGCCGAGGGTTTTCCGGCCTCGGCTGGACAGCGGGAAGGACACACGGGCAGTGAGCGGTAGCGCGGTGGCGGGGCTGTGCCGGTTGAGGTTCCACGGGCCGCAGAAGGTGGTCGAGCTCTCCGTACCGGCGGACGTCCCCCTGGCGGACCTGTTGCCGACGATCATCGGCTACTCCGGGGACGGCCTGGACGAGAAGGCCGTCGAGGCGGGCGGCTGGGTGCTCCAGCGGCTCGGCGAGGAACCGTTGGACGAGGAGCGGACCGCGGAGGCCCTGGGACTGCGCGACGGTGAGCGGCTGTATCTGCGGATGCGCCGCGAGGCGCTGCCGGAGGCGCACTTCGATGACATCGTGGACGGTGTCGCGGCCGGCCTCGAACAGCGCGGCGACGGCTGGACCCCCGCCCTCACCCACCATCTGGCGCTCGGTGTCGCGCTGCTCGTGCTTGCGGGCGGTTTCGTGCTCCTGGCGCTCTCCGGAGACCTCGGCCCGCTGCGGGTGGTCGCGGGGGCGGGCACCGGAGTCCTGCTGCTGATCGGCGCGGGCAGCGCCGCGCGGGCGGTGGGCGACGCGGGGGCCGGCACGGCGCTCGGCGCGGCGGCGGTGCCCTACCTGGCGCTGGCCGGGGCGCTGCTGCCGGCGGGGGAGAGCGACGTGACGGCCGCCCGGCTGCTGGCGGGCGGTTCAGCGGCGGCGGGCGCCTCGGTGCTGGCGCTGGCGTCCGTGGCCTGCTCCGCGCCCCTGTTCCTGGGGCTGCTCGTCACCTCGGTCGCCGCTTCCGTCGCGGGAGCGCTCGCTCTGGCGGGGCTGTCGTCGTCGGAGACGGCCGGGGCAATGGCGGTGCTCGTGGTGGCGTTCGGGGCGTTCCTGCCCGGTTTCGCCTTCCGGCTGTCGGGGATGAAGCTGCCCGCGCTGCCGCGCCGGGCGGAGGAGCTCCAGGAGGACATCGAGCCGTATCCGGCGCGGGAGGTCATGGACCGCAGCGCCGTGGCCGACGGCTACCTGACCGCCTTCCACGTGGTGACCGGCGCCCTGTGCGCGGCCTGTCTCACGCTGATGGCGGGCGCGCCCGGCTGGGCGCCGGTGACGCTGGCGGCCGTCCTGTCGCTGCTGCTGGTCCTGCACGTGCGCGAGGTCGGTTCCCGGTGGCAGCGGCTGGCCCTGATCCTGCCGGGGGTGTACGGGCTGGCGCTGCTCGCGACCGGGTGGGCGCTCTCCCTCGGTCCGACGGGCCGGCTGGGCCTGCTGACGGGCCTGACGGCCACCGCCGCGGCGCTCGCGATCTTCTCGTGGACGGTGCCGGGGCGGCGGCTGCTGCCGTACTGGGGGCGGGCCGCCGACCTGCTGCACAGCGCGCTGGCGCTCAGCCTGATCCCGCTGGCGCTGACCGAGGCCGGGATCTTCGCGTGGGTGCGCGGGCTCACCGGCTGAGCCACCCGCCCCGAGCCCCTTCCGATCCCCCACACCCCTTCCCACCCAGGAGTTCACATGCAGTCCAGGCGCGACCAGGTGCAGGCCCACCTGTTCGTGATGAGCAGGCTCGGGGCCGGCATGCTGCGGGGCGAGCCCGACGCGCTGGACCTCCCGCCCCGGCGGACCACCCGCGGGGTGCGGACCGGACTGTTCATCGCCGTGGTCATCGCCCTCGTGATGGGCCTGTACGGGGCGATCAAGCCAGGCGGCGCGACGGGCTGGGCGAAGCCGGGCACCCTGGTGGTGGTCAAGGAGACGGGCGCCCGGTACCTGTTCGTCGGCGGTGAGCTGCGGCCGGTCCTCAACCAGGCCAGTGCCCGGCTGGTGGCCGGGGACCGGATGACCGTGACGCAGGTCGGCCTGGGCTCGCTGGGCGCGGTGCCGCGCGGCGGACCGCTGGGGATCGTGGGCGCGCCGGACGGACTGCCGGCCGCGTCCGCGCTGGCCCGCGGCGACTGGCTGGTGTGCGGGCTGGTGGCGGCCACCGCGTCGGGGCGGCCCGGCCCTGTGGTGTCGGTGGCCGTCGGCGCGGCGGGCACGGGCCGGGCTCTCGGTCCTGGGCAGGCCGTGCTGGTGTCCGCGTCGGACGGGACCGGGCACGTGTTGTGGCAGGGACGGCGGCTGCGGCTCGGCGCGGGCGCGGGGGCGGCGCTCGGCTACGGCACGGCCACCCCGTTCCCGGTGGCGGCGGCCTACCTCAACTCCCTTCCGGCGGGACCCGACCTGGTCCTGCCGGAGATCGCGGGGCGGGGCACGCCCGGCCCCGCCCTGGCCGGGCGGGAGACCCGGATCGGCCAGCTGTTCACGGGCCCTGCCAGTGAGCCGTACGTGCTGACGCGGAAGGGGCTTGCGCCGCTCGACCGGACCTTCTTCGAGCTGCTGCGCGGCGATCCGCGCACGCAGCGGCAGGCCTACGCGGGTGCTCCGGCGGTCGCCGTCGCGGTGGGCGCCGCCGATCTTGCCGCCCATCCGGCGCCGGCCGGGACGCTGCCGGACGGGGGCCTCCCGGAGGCGCCGCCGGAGCTGGTGGAACCGGGGTCCGGGCAGGGCGTGTGCACGACTGTACGGCCCTCGGCCGAGGGCGGGGCGTCCACCCTGGTGGCGGTGGCCGACGCGGCGGCGGTCGCGGGCCGTCCGGTGTCGCCCCAGCCAGGCGTGACGGCAGCGTGCGGCGCGGCGGACCTGGTCTCCGTACCGCCCGGCGGCGGCGCGCTGGTCCGGGCACTGTCCGGGGCGGGCGCGGCCGGGACGACGTATCTGGTCGCGGACAACGGCGTGAAGTACCCGCTGCCGACGGCGGGTTCCGCGAAGGCCCTCGGCTACGCGGGCGCGGTGGGCGTGGGCGTGCCGGCGACCCTGCTGTCCCTGCTGCCGGCGGGCCCGGCCCTGGACCCGTCGGCGCTGACGTCGGCGGGGGTCGTCGACGTGACGGCGGGCGTGCCGGCACCGGTCTGCCCCGGGGAGGAACTGAAGGACGGGAAGGCCGTGAAGGGCGTACGGGTGGCGAAGGGGACGGCCACCGACGCCGAGCGGCTGGTGAACCCGGCTCCCTGAGGCGCCCGTTCTTCCTGCCGGGAACCACCCAGCCCGTACGACAAAGGAGTTCAGGTGACCGACGCGCCCAACGCCAACCTCAAGGTCTCGTCAGCGGTACTCACCCAGACCCTCAACGAGCTGGAGGAGCACCTCCAGACGATGGAGCGGTCCTACACCCAGTCCGAGGACATCGCGGGGCAGGTCGGGGACAGCATGAAGTCCGCCGCCGGCACCAAGTTCATCGCGAAGATCGAGAACTGGCAGCGCGGCTACCGCACGGTGATGGCCGAGTACAAGGACCTCGTGGAGGCCGTCGGCATGACCAGCAAGGTCATGTCGGACACGGCCGGCGAGGCCGAGTCCAACATGGACATGTGGGACGGCGACGTCTACGACATCCTCAGCAAGTGATCGAGGCGGAGCGTCCCCTCCGTCTCCCGCTCCCCTTCCCCTCCCCTCCTCCCCTCTGCCGTAAGGAACGCGCATGGACCCCATGGACATGGACATCAAGCACGGCGCCCTCCAGGACGCCAACGACCAGATGAAGCAGGTCGCGGCCGCCATGAGCGCGGCCGTGCAAACCATCGTGGGGCGCCTCAGCGCCATCCAGTCGGAGTTCACCGGTGAGGCGGCCAAGGAGTTCGAGGAGTTCAAGCAGGTCGTGCACGACCTGGACTCCACGCTGTCGCACCAGTTCGACAAGGGCGCGGACCTGCTGGCGGACGCCCACGGCATCATCCGCAACGGCGACCGCAAGAGCGCCTACCTGTTCCAGCGCTGAGCCCCGCCCCGCCAGGAACCCGGCCCGTCCCTCGCAGGCGCGCCGGGTTCCGCCGTGCCCGGACCGGGCTGAACCCCGCCGGGCGGGGGCCGCGTTCTCCCTGTCGGACGACCCGGACGACGTACCACCCCGACTTCGGCAGGAGAGCACTCATGACGACCCCGAGCGACGAGACCGTCACGTCGATCACGGACGACGTACTGCGCGACTACGCGTGGAAGTTCAGCACGCTGCTCCAGGACTTCCAGGACCCGTCCGTGATGGCGCTGCTCTCCTGGGAGAAGGGGACCGGCAACAGCAAGATCCTGCCCGGGAACCCCAAGCAGATGGTGAGCGCCGAGGCCGTGCAGCTGGGGTTCGCCTCGCTGGCCAAGGACCTCAACAGCGCACTGGATACGTTCCGCAAGATCGCCAAGGCGGCCAACCTCGACCTCATGTTCGTCAAGGAGACCTTCCAGAACGCCAGCGACGACTCCGTGGACACCACCGAGATGTGGGAGATCCTCAACAACATCCAGCGCGACGCCGGTGGCGGTGGCGGTACCGGCGGCGGCGGTACCGGCGGCGGTCCCTCGACCGGCAACTAGCGGAAGCCGAAGCTCCCGGAAGGAGCCCCCGCACCCCCATGGCAGCTTTCACCTGGGAACAGGCCATCAAGGTCCTCCTCCCCGACACCAACACCCTGACGAACCGCGAGGCGGTGACGGCCGAGAAGTGGAGGCGTCAGGACACCCCCGACCTCAAGCTCGTCTCCGGCGACGGAAAGAAGGAGTCCGAGGGCTACGACGTCTCCTTCGTCATCCCCCTCACCCCGCTCGGCACCGACGGCGGGCAGCACTCGTGCGTGGTCGGGTTCCAGCTCGACTGGCCGAACGTCCTGGACAACGCCCAGTCCAAGTTCAATCTCTTCCACAGTGACGCGCTCAAGCCCCTGGAAGAGCTGCTGTTCGCCTCCACGCACAACACGGGGGCAGTGAGCTACGCCTCCTTCGACGCCGCGATCGAGCTGGTGCACGGCGTGCACGCCTGGCTGGCGAAGTGGGTTCCCGTCCTGAGGCGGTGGGAGGAGAGCGTCGACGCCGACGAGAGCGAGTGGAAGGGCAGTGCGGCCGGGGCCTTCAGGAAGTTCCTCGACGTCATCTCCACGGAGATGAGCAAGGTCCAGCTCGACCTGGCCCAGCCGCAGCCCGTGGAGGGTGCCACCGGGTACCCGGACACGATCGACTACTCCAAGGGCAGCGGCTACGAGACGCTCATCTACAACGCCCAGATCGAGCTGAACAGGGCACTCGGCGTGCTGTGGGCCGCGCTGGTGAACTGGTGGAGACTACCGGGCGCCAAGGCGCTGACCTTCGAGGCCAGTCCGGTCTGGCGCATGCGGACGGCGCTCAACGCGGCCATGGCCAACGCCACGTGCTCGTTCACCTGGCGGACCATCACCAGCAGCGACGGAAGCAACGGCGAGCCGGTCTACACCCCCGAGAACGCCAAGGTCGTGGACGGCTCGGGGATGGACGTCAGTCAGAGCGCCTGGCTGGAGAAGATCGAACTGGCCGCCAAGAAGTCGTGGCTGGAGCACCTGTCTCCGCTCGACAAGGCGGCGGAGACCTCCATGGGCAAGGTGGACACCTCGTACCTCACGCTCGCGGGCGCCCTGCGCGAGGGCATCTACCAGCCCCGTCTCCAGATGCCCACCGGCGGCGGCGCGGGCGGCCCCGAGATGCCGCCGGGCGGCGGGTCGGGCGCGGGCGGAGGGGCCGGCGGACCGGGTACCGGGGGCGCGGGCGGAGGGGCCGGCGGCGGCATCGGAGGAGCCGGCGGCGGCAAGGGCGGCATCGGCGACGGCAAGAACCCGCTCGACAAGGGCGGTGACGGGACGGGCGGCACGAAGAAGCCCCCCCTCCCCCCGACGCTGCCCGGGAGCGGGACCGGCGGGCTGCCCGGGACCCCGCCGCCGACCAGGCCGGGGACCGGTTCGCCGGGCGGGGGCGCACCGCTGCTCGACAAGAACGGCAAACCCGTCATGGGTGCGGACGGCAAGCCCGTCGTCCTGCCGCCGGGCTCCCGCATCGGCAAGGACGGCAAGGTCTACGACGCGAACGGCAAGCCCGTCATGGGCTCGAACGGCAAGCAGATCGTCGCCCCGCCCGGCGCCAAAGTGGGGCAGGCGCAGCCCGCCCCCGAGGAGACGCCGGGTCGGCTGCCGGGGTCCGGCTTCGACCAGATCCGGCTGCCCGAGGGGGCGAAGGTCCTGCCGGACGGCTCCGTCGTCGACGCCAAGGGCAAGCCGCTCCTCGACTCCAACGGCAATCCCTACGCGCTGCCCAAGGGCGCCACGCTCAAGGACGGCGTCGTCGTGGGCGCGGACGGCAAGCCCCTCAGCCGGACCTACCAGCTCCTCACCAATGCCGAGCACGCCATCAACTCCCGTCCCGTGCCGCACCCCACGACCGGCAGCGGGACGGGCGGCGGCAGCCACAACAAGCTGCTGGACCAGCTGGGCGGCGGAAGCGGCGGAAGCGGCGGCGCGGGCGGCGCGCCGAAGCGCATCCCCGGCCTGGCGACCGGCGGCTCCACCGCGTTCCTGGACCCGGCGGGCCGCCCCACCGGTTCCTCCGCGGGCTCCGGCGGCACCGCCTCCGCCGGCGGCACGGGCACCGGCTCCGGAAGCGGTAAGGGTACGGGTGCGGGTGCCGGCGCGGGCGGCGGCGCGGGCGCGGGCGGACCGCAGACCGCGCAGTCCCCGATGATGCCGCCGATGAACCCCGGCGCGGCCGGTGGCGGCCAGCCCAACCAGGGCAAGGACCGGCAGCGCACCACCTGGCTCACCGAGGACGAGGACACCTGGGGCACCGACACCGGCTCCGTCAGCGGGGTCATCGGACGCTGACCCCGCCCGCCCACGCCGAACGACCCCTCTTCCCCATGAAAGGCGGCCCCATGGCCATGGACTTCGAGAGCATCCTCAAGGACGCGATGTCCGCCCTGCACGAGCAGCGGGACAAGATGCTGGAGGCCAAGCGCGAACTGGACGCGGCGAGCGCGTCCGCCACCTCCAAGGACCGCATGGTGTCCGTGACGGTCGGCCCCCAGGGCCAGGTGGTCTCGATGACCTTCCACACCAAGGCGTACCAGTCGATGGCACCGGCCGAACTGGCCACCGCCCTCGTCACCGTCCTCAACGAGGCGCGGGCCAGGATGGGCAGCGAGGTCATCGAACGCATCAAGGGCTTCCAGGACTTCAGCGGCCACCTGCGCAGCGTGACGGGGCTCGTCGGCACGCCGGTCGAGATGGACGAACTCCTCAAGCCGCTGCGGGCGATGGCCCCCGCCTTCGGCCAGGAGGAGTCCCTGGAGGAACTGAAGGCGTCCCGGCAGGAGGAGTTCGCCGCCGAGGAGGAGGCCGCCCTCAGGGCCTCCGAACAGAAGGCGAAGCAGGACGAGTTCGAGGCCGAGGCCGAGAGCCGTATCCCCACCGGGAAGCAGGAGGAGTTCCATGGCTGACGACCTGAAGGTCCTGAGCGACCTCAAGAACAAGTTCTCCCACTACGAGGACTACCAGCGCTGTCTCAGCGACCTGAGCCGGACGATCGTGGAGATCAACAGGATCAACAAGGAGTCGGCGGGCCAGGACGAGATCGGCAAGACGTACCACAAGCAGGTCGACCGGCCCACGGAGAACCTGACCGAGACCCTCTCGTACGTCACCAAGCGACTGGGCATGGTGACGGAGGCGGGCAAGGAGACGTCCGACACCATGAAGAAGTCGGACGAGGAGGCCGGGTCCCACGCGGACGGCTTCTGACCGGGGCTCCGCACGCGGCGCGCCCGCCGTCCCGGCCGGGACGGCGGGCCCACGCCGAGGGCACCTATCTGCTCCAGAGTCCCGTCGCCGGGCAGGTCACCGAGGTCCTCGCCG